>CALYRG010000005.1 GCA_945482615.1 uncultured Clostridia bacterium
AAGACTGAAAGAAATTGAAGGAGGAGAAGAAGATGCTGCTGCTGAATATTGATCATGTTCCCGGCCGGGAAATGGAGGCTTTGGGAATCGTGAAGGGGACTGTGGTGCAGTCCAAGAACATCGGCAAGGATTTTATGGCCGGAATGAAGACCCTGGTGGGCGGTGAGATCGTGGGCTATACCGAGATGCTGGTGGAGGCCCGCCAGATCGCCACCAAGCGGATGGTGGATGAGGCCACCGCCATGGGCGCCGATGCCATCGTGAACATCCGCTTTGGGTCCTCTGCCGTGATGCAGGGTGCTGCCGAGGTCATCGCCTACGGCACGGCTATGAAGCTTCTTTAACGCACAGAAAGGGCCTCCCGGTTCGGGAGGCCAAATGCATACGATATCGGGAAGGGAAGAACCATCCTATGAAACATGTATATCTCATCGGCGGAACAATGGGTGTGGGAAAGACCACTGTCTGCAGAATCCTGAAGGGGAAGCTGAGTAACAGCGTGTTCCTGGACGGGGACTGGTGCTGGGATATGCACCCGTTCCAGGTGACGGAGGAAACAAAGGGGATGGTGCTGGAGAATATCTGTTTCCTGCTGAATAACTTCATCCGCTGCTCAGCATACGATCACATCGTGTTCTGCTGGGTGATGCATGAGCAGGAAATTCTGGACAGCATTCTCTCCCGGCTGGATACGGAAGGCTGCGCCGTCCACTGCATATCCCTGATCTGCAGCCAGGAAGCGCTGAGAGCCCGTCTGCAAAAGGATGTGGATGCCGGCATTCGGACGGAGGACGTGATGGGTAGAAGCATCCCGCGGTTAGCGCAGTATGAAAAGCTGAACACCCGGAAAATCGATGTGACCCAGCTGAGCCCGGAGAATGCTGCCGAAAGGATTCTCCGCTACACCCAAGCACAGCAGCCGGTCAAAGGGTGCAGATAAGGCGGGCAAGCTCCTTCCAGTCGTCGCCTTCGAACTCATAGTGGCGGCAGCCCTCCGGAGCTTTGCCCGGCAGCAGCCCGGGATCGGCGGGGGCCTGGAACGAAGGGGTCATGCCCGTGTGCATGTACAGGGTGGCAAGGCCCAGGGCGGCGGCACCGGCGATGTCCGTCTGACGGTCGTTGCCAATCATCAGGCACTTGCCGGGATCCAGCTGCCGGCTTTCCAGCAGGGCGCGGAAAAAACGGCTGTCGGGCTTCCGGCAGCGATAGTCTGAGGACAGGAAAATGCCGTCCAGCTGCTCCCCCAGGCCCAGGTGCCGCAGCTCGTAGGCGGTGAACACCTGCTGGGCGTTGCTCAGCAGCCACAGGCGGAAGCCCTTCTTCCGGAGCAGCGCCAGGGCATCCGGTACGTCCGGGTACAGCCGGATGTAGTCAAAGGAGAGAATGCGGAAGAGCTGCGCGGCATTGACGCCCAGCCGCTCCGAATCCTCCGTGACGCCCCTGTCCTGAAAAAGCTGTGCCATCACAGTCTCAAAGGGGATATCCGGGAAGCATTCATAGCTCTGCCCCGCTTTGGCCTCCCGGGCGGCGATGGCAGCTTCAAAGGCCCTTTTCAGCTCCGGGCCGGTGTAGTGGGCACCGTAGAAGCCAAAGTAGATGGCGGTCTTTTCCCAGACCGCATCGCTTTCCTCGGTGTGAATGTCTACCAGTGTGCCGTACAGGTCAAAAATCAGGTCCGTATAGGTCATGGCTGCTTCCTCCGTTTTTTCTTTCGTCTCTGGCGTACAGCGAGGGGAACCGCTTCCTGTCAGCGGGATAGCAGGCAGCGTACATGGCCAGCGCAAGAAGACCGCAGCCCAGGAAAATCGACCACAGAAGACGGTAATTGCCCTGGGCGATCATCAGAATAAAGCTGATGGCATACTGGGTCATGGAGAAGAAAACAGAGAACATCACGCTGACGATGCCGCCGATGCGGCCCCGGTGGGAGGCGGGGATCCTCCGGGAGATGTAGGGATTCTCCCCCAGAACGTTGACCACCTCTCCCAGGGTATACACGAACATGCCTACGTACAGCACCCACTGGGGCTTTCCCGGCATGAACAGAACCATCCCTGCCAGAAACAGGGTAAGCCCCAGAATGGACTTGGGAATCTCCGTCAGACGCCGCAGTGCCATGGTCAGGATGGGGGTGAACAGAATCACCACAAAGCCGTTCAGGGAGTTGAGATAGCCGTAGACCGCGGCTCCCGCCTGGCCCAGCTCCTCCTTCAGCTGCAAGGGGAGCAGGATGCCCACGGTGTTGTTGGTCAGGGACGCGAAGCAGCTTACCAGCAGCACGGCAAACACCACCTTGCGGTCCTTCAGCGCCCCGAATACGGAAAGGGTTTCGTCCACAGGGCGCTCATACTCGCCGAAGCTCTCTTCTGCGTCGGCGTCATCCCGGACAGCATTTTCAGGATTCACAAAGAAGAATATGAGAACTGTGGAAACGAAAATCGATGCGCCGTTGAGCAGGAACGCCAGATTGGTATACCGGGCGAACAGGACACCGCCCAGCGCCGCGCCGAAGACATAGCCCAGGTTGAAGCCCAGGTAGGAGAGGGAAAAGGCCTTCTCCCGCTGCTTTGTGGTGGAGTAGTCGGCGTTCAGCGCGTCGTAGGCGGGCCGCTCCAGCGTCTGGAACAGGGACGCGAAGAAGATGATTGCCGCGGTGGCATAGCTGATGGGCAGGAGAAACGCCAGCACATACAGCGCCACCGTCAGGCAGTCAAAGAGAATGATGATATTCTTCCGGGGAAACCGGTCGGCAAGCTTCCCGCCCAGCAGCGCCAGGGGCAGGGAGACTGCGCCCCCTGTTGCAATCAGCAGCGCGGCTACGCCGTCGCTGAACCCCAGCTTGGTGGTCAGAAGAAAGGTCATCATAGGCCAGACGAAGGAGCCCATAGCCGTGACGAGCTTTCCGACAAAGAGAATGTAGATTTCTTTTTTGAGTCCCCGGTATTGGGAAAACAGCTGATTCATAGCATCTTACCTCAGACAGCAGATGCCCGTTATTCTACCATGGATATGGGGAAAAAGCAATCGGGCAAATACCGGAAAGTTTCACTCCTGGGGGATCAGCTGATAGATGCAGATATCCGGCCCGGTTTCCCCGGGGAAGCCTCTGGTGATGAACTGGTTGGTGTGCAGAAAATCGGCCAGGCCGTCACAGTCGGTGTAGAAGGTGGGCACGGTGGTGAAGGGGCGGGGGCGGTTCCCGTCGGTGAACCAGCCGTTGTTTTCAATATAGATCTTTCCCTTCTGCCCGTAGCAGTCTGTGCCCTCCAGCATATAGCGGGCGGACATGTGGCGAACCATGGCCAGGTTCTCCACCTGGGTATCACAGCCGCCGGGAAGGACGATGCCGTTGAAGATATCTCCTTCCACCGTTCCGGTGAAGGGAATCATGGTGATATGCCCGGCTTTGCCGTACAGTTCGCTTCGCCCAGCCCGGTCAATCACCACATGAATGGTCATAATTTTCTTTTCCAGATAGGTTTTTCTGTTCTGTTCCATAGCTGTAAGTACCTCCTGATTGCTGTGTACCGGCTGCCTGTGGAGGAAAACCGGTGCCCTCTGGGTTCAGTATAGCATGACCTTGCACTTGTGTCCATAGCAGGGTGGTCAGAAGCGTTCTCATCGGGGGCGCGATGACAGCAGATAACCGAATTTGAAAGTTGATATTGACCCGCCGATGGAGTACAATGGTGCATCATAAGCTGAAACACTGTCATGCAGCGTCTGCCGGGGAAGCCCAGAGGCAGCCGCGGCAGAAAGCCTGGAGGGAATCCAATGAAAGAAAACAACAGCCTGCTCCGGAGCGTGTGCAATCTGGCGGTTCCTGTGGCGTTGCAGTCCATGCTGCAGTCCTCTTTCAGCATTGTGGATCAGATCATGATCGGCCAGCTGGGCAGCGTCAGTGTCGCGGGCGTGGGCCTGGTGGGGAAGTTCACCGGGATCTACAGCGTTGTGGTGGCTGCCTTTGGCGCTGTGGCGGGTATAATGATTTCCCAGTACCTGGGGCAGAAGAATAGGGAAGAGGTGCGCAGGAGCTTCTTCCTGAATCTTGCGTTCGCGCTGGCCCTTGCCGGGCTGTTTACCCTTGGCTGCGTCCTGTTCCCGAAACAGATCATGGGTCTTTACACCACGGATACGCAGACGGTGGATGTAGCAGCTTCGTATCTTCTCATCCTGTCGGGGACCTTCTTACCCATGGCCGGGGCCACCCTGCTGGCGACCCTGTTTCGCTGCATGGAAAAGGCCGGCTATCCGCTGTATGCCAGCATCCTTGCGGCCCTTGCCAACACGGTTTTCAACTACATTCTGATCTTCGGCAGGCTGGGCTTTTCGCCCATGGGAGCGCAGGGCGCAGCCATTGCCACGGTAATCTCCCAGTGCCTGAATTTCCTGCTGATGCTCATGATGTACAGAAGGCAGAGGGCGGCCTTTCCCCTTGCCGGGGGCGGGAGACTAGGGAGAACAGGCTTTCACTGGAAGCAGTACGGCGGGATTCTCCTGCCCATGCTGGCGTGCGAATTCTTCTGGAGCCTGGGGGAGAATGTCTACGCTGCGATCTATGGCCATCTGGGGACAGAGGCCTGCGCTGCCATGACGCTGACGAATCCGGTTCAGGGCCTGATGATCGGCGCACTGTGCGGCCTGTCTCAGGCGGCGGCAGTGATCATCGGGAAGCTGCTGGGAGAAAACCAGCAGGAGAAGGCGTACCGGGCCTCCGGAAAACTTATGCTCTACGGCTTTGTCGGTTCCGCAGCCCTGTCAGTGGTGATTGTGCTGACCAGCGGCCTCTACGTAAAAATCTATCAGGTGGAGGACTCTGTCAAGCTCCTCACCCGGCAGATACTGTTTGCCTATGCACTGGTGGCTCCCTTTAAGATCCAGAACATGATTGTCGGAGGGGGCATCCTGCGCAGCGGCGGCAGGACGAAGTACGTCATGTACGTTGACCTCATCGGCACATGGCTCTTCGGCGTACCTCTGGGGCTGCTGTCGGCCTTTGTCTGGAATCTATCGATTCCCTATGTGTATTTCATCCTGTCACTGGAGGAGTGCGTCCGGTTCGGAATTACGCTGGTGATCTTCCGCAGCAGAAAATGGATGCATGTCCTGGACGCGACGGAAGGCTGACTTGGATAGCCGTATTCCCGAATTCCCTATATCGTTTTCCTTACCGGATGAAATTGGTAAACACCCGGGGCTCTTGCTCAGGAAGACCATATTGCGCCTTGCCCAGGGCGATGCTCTTCATCAGGAAGCTCATGTTCCGGGCCAGTACCCGCATGACCTGCAGGCCTTCCAGATCCTCCGCCGCCTGGCCGGGGGTCTGGCCGTGGACGCTGTTCCAGTACTGGCTGGAGGCGATGGGCATGCCGGAAATGGTGAAATACTTATTCAGCTCGTCAAAGGTAGCGGACAATCCGCCCCGCCGGGCCACCACCACACTGGCACCCACCTTCATGGTCTTGTCAAAGGGGGTGGAGTAGAACAGCCGGTCCAGGAAGGCGATCAAGGTGGCGTTGGCGCTGGCATAGTACACCGGAGAAGCCACCACAAGGCCGTCGGCTTCGGCAAAGCTCCGGGCGGTGGCGTTCACGGCATCGTCAAAGACGCATTTGCCGGTGCTCCTGCAGCTGCGGCAGCCGATGCAGCCCCGGATTGCCTGCTGGCCCACCTGCACCAGCTCCGTTTCAATCCCCTCGGCTTCAAAGACCTTTCGCATTTCCTCCAGGGAAATGGCGGTGTTTCCGTTGGCATGGGGAGAGCCGTTGATCATCAATACTTTCATGCAAGTCATCCTTTCTTTTACGCGGCACCCAGGGGGCGCGATTTTGCTTCCGGCTGTATTCTACTCCACTTCCACCAGGTCGTATTCCCGGGTGCCGTAGCCCAGAGCGGCGGCCGCTTCGATGGTGTGGACACCGTTCCGGCTTTCGATGCGCTCCAGCAGGTGGGACTTGCCGGGGTCGGTGCTGGCGTATACCAGATCCAGGCAGGCCTGGTCGATGGCGATGGGATCTGTGGAGGCCAGAATGCCGATGTCGGCCATGCATGGATCCTCTGCCACGGCGCAGCAGTCGCAGTCCACGCTCATGTTCTTCATCACGTTGATGTACACCAGATTGCCGCCGAAGTAGTCGATGACGGAGCCGGCTGCATCCGCCATGGCCTCCAGGAAGGCGTTGTGATCTGCCGTCCACAGCTGCGCCGGGTCACCGGCGCCGTGGATGTAGGCTTTTCCGTAGGAGGAGCCCACACCGATGGACAGCTGCTTCAGCGCACCGCCGAAGCCCCCCATGGGATGGCCCTTGAAGTGGGACAGTACCAGCATGGAGTCGTAGTTCACAATGTCCTTGCCGACAAAATTTTTCTGAATCACCCGGCCGCCGGGAATGGGCAGCTCCAGATCCGGGCCTTCGGCGTCCAGAAGATCCACCGGGAAAGTCCGGCTCCAGCCGTGCTCCTCGAGAAGCCCCCGGTGCCTGGCGGTGGTGTTCCGGGCGCCGGAATAGGCGGTGTTGCACTCCACCACCGTGCCGCCCACATGGTCAACAATGTCCTTCCAGAAGTCCGGCCGGAGAAAGTTCTGGTTGCCCTTTTCGCCGGAATGCACCTTCACTGCCACATTGCCGGGAAGCTCCTTACCCACCCGCTGGTACAGCTCCAGAACCTTCTCCGGGGTGATGGTTCGGGAAAAATAAACGGTTGCTTTCATAGTGTTCCTCCTTATTGGCAGTCCCGTTTTGGGATGGGACGCTTTTTTGCGGTGTAGTCCGATACGTGAACCTTGATGACGGTGACGCCCCCTACCATTTTGTCTACGAAGTCAAAATCCTTTCCCACCTGGGTCTTCATCAGAATCTTCAGGGCTTCCTTTTTGCCCTCCACATCCTCCACAAGCTCGGCCGTTCCCTCGCCCATGACGGAGGAATAGCCCACGCCGTACTGGCAGGCGGCCTGCCCGGTAAAGGGCACGATATCCGTATCGATTTCAATAAACACCCTGGGATTTTCCCGGAGGATATCCAGCTTGCGGCCCCGGGTCGCCCCATGCAGGTACAGGGTGAGCTTCCCCTCCTCCATGGTATAGCCATAGTTCATGGGCACCACGTAGGGCATATCCCCATCGATCATGCCCACGTGGACGATTTTGGCTCTGTCCAGGATTCCGATGATTTCCGAGGGATCGGTGACCTCCCGCTCCCTGCGTGTAATTCCGCGTTTCATGTTGCTGCCTCCCATATAATGTCGAGTCTATGATATGGTATCATCATAAGCCATTTTTTCGCCTGTGTCAATCTGCATCCGTCTGCCCCAACTGCACATTGTCAAAAGAGAAAATCCGTGGTAAAATGAATGCTGGGAAGGGTCAGTTTTTTTGCATGGCCCTTGCCATTTCGGCCATCTCCTGGGACAGGTTCTCATAGAGCTGTGGGCCGGTCCAGGCGGTGTTGGTCAGGGTGAGCATGGCCTTTCTGGGGATGGGGGGCACCTGACGGCGGCGCAGGCCCTGCAAAAAGGCATCCAGCATTTCCTGGTCGAAGTAGGCCAGAACCAGCATCTGGCCTGGAACCTGTTCCCGGTGGATGACCTCCGGCAGGAGCCCCACCAGAGCGCCCAGAGTCAGCCCCTGCCGGGCTTTCTCTACGGTTACGGGATTCGCCCCGATTTCCCGGCACAGGGCCTCGATCTGAATTTGCGCCCCCAGGGGCAGATTGTAAAGCAGTACGGTGGGATTCATGCAGTGTTGTCCTTTCCGTGTGTAAAATTTCCAAAGGAGTGGGAGAATATGAACATGTGGATGTTGGCTTTGTGCATGGCGGCACTGCTGGCAGGCTGCTCCAGGGCGAGCATCGGCATCATCGGCGGGGCGGACGGCCCGACCAAAATCATTGTATCAGAGTCTGCGCAGCAGACGCAGAAAGGAGAAATTCAAATGCGCTATCAGACCATTACCCCGGAGGAAGCCAAGGCTGTGATGGATGGGGAGTCCTCGTATATCATTCTGGATGTCCGGGAGCAGGAGGAATATGACCAGGGGCACATTCCGGGGGCGGTGCTGATGCCCCACACCCGGACCCAGGAGCTTGCGCCGGAGCTGGTTCCGGACCGGGACACTACGGTGCTGGTCTATTGCAGGAGCGGCAGACGGAGCGTTCTGGCGGCCCAGATGCTGGCAGATATGGGCTATACCGATGTGCGGGAGTTCGGCGGCATCCTGGACTGGCCCTATGACATTGTGAAGTAAAGGGCGGCTATTTCCCGGGAAATGGGTGGGCTGCGCCTTACAGGGCGTCCCTTGGGCAGGCCTTGACGCACTCCATGCACAGGATGCACTCGGTGCCGTTGCGGCGGGAGCGGGCGTTGTCCGTCACGTCCACGTCCATGGGGCAGACCCGGGCGCATTTGCCGCAGTGGATGCACTTACTTTGGTCGCATTCTATCCGCACCAGAGAGAAATAGCTCATGGGCTTTAAGAAGACGGTGATGGGGCAGAGGGTTTTGCAGAAGGCCCGGTTGTCCCGGAGGGCAAAGGCAAGCCCGATTCCCAGGGCGTAGTACAATAGGTTTCCGATGACAAAAGCCCAGAACATGATTTTCTCCATGTTCCCAACCCCTGCCAGGAAAAGCCCGGCTACGAACAGAAGGGACAGGGCAAAGGTGACATACCGCAGAAAACCCGGCTTTTTCCTGGGCCCCGCGGGAACCTTGTAGGGCAGAAAGTCCAGAACCATTGCCGTCCAGCAGGCGTAGCCGCACCAGCCCCGGCCAAAGACCAGGGGGCCGAAGATCTTTGCTACGGCGTAGTGGATGGTGGCGGCCTCAAAAACGCCGGAGAACAGGTAGTACCAGAAGCCCTCAATCTGCATGTTTTCCCTGCAGATCAAGCCCAGGTAGATGAGCATATACAGCCCCACAAGAAGCTGCACCACCCGCCTTGCGTAGGGGTAGTTCCGCCGGAACAGCCACAGCCCCAGAGCAATGGAGGAGCCGATGTAGCTGAAATTCAGAAGATAGAAAAGGTTGTCCCTGGAAAGCCACAGCACCACGGCGACTGCCTCAAACAGCAGCCACAGGGCCAGGGGAAGAAGCCAGGATTTCTGTTTCGTCATGGCAGCACCTCTTCCCGGGGCTCGTCCTCCAGAAGGCCGTAAACCCGGTACATGGTCAGAAATTGCCGATACATCAGCTTATTGCCCAGCAGCTGGCGGTAGGTGGCGGATTTTTCCTTTCCCTGGGCCTTCAGCTGCTCCAGCTGCTGCACGGTGGAGCGGTACTGCTCCTGCAGGGAAGCGAGCATCTGCTCAAATTGCTGCAATCTGTCTTCCATGGGACTCCTCCTGGAAATGATGATAAGGCAATACCGCATAATGGGGCAAGGAGATTCGGCGCGAGATTTTGGCACAAGCGAAAGTACGAAAAATGCGGGAATACTGGATGTATTTCCCATTTTTCGTACTGCACGATTGGGGCAAAAGATCCGCCGAAGCCCGCAGCTCCCACCTAAGCGGTGTTGCCATAAAAAATGATACCATAAAATCCGGGAAAAGGGTAGCCCTTTCCCAAAATTTGTGACACAATCGATTTACAACATGATAAGGAGGCTGCTGTATGAAAAAACTCTTTGACGCTGCCGACCGCTACCTGAAAACTGCCGACTGGAAGGATATGGCACTTATCAAATTCTGCCTGTTCTCCATGGGCATTCTTGCAGGCACATACATTCCCCGGAAAAACAGGGACATTGCCCGGGGGATCGCGCTGGGTGTCTTCGCATCCACCTACATCCCGCTGATGGCGAAATTCCTGCCCTGCCTGTTCCCGGGCAAAGCGGAGGATTGATTCCTCTACAAACAATAGACGGACGGTTCAGCGTGCTGAGCCGTCCGCTTTTCACTGTTCGGGGTTATTGGGGGATATCCTCCTGGATGGTGCCGACGGCGCCCAGACAGCGGGGCGCTCCATCAAAGGCCCAGACGGAGCGGCACCGGCACCGGAAGGCGGAGCCATTGGAAAGCCGGAAGCACAGGGCAAAATCCGGATGGCCCGGGGAGGCCTGGTTCTGAGCATCCTGCCAGCGGGGAAGCGACTGGCCTGCCAGCTGCAGGACGGCCTCGTCATGCACCGGGTCGGTGATGGTACTGTGCAGATCCAGAAGCCGGGCGGCTTTGTCTGAGAGCGTCAGCATCGGCGGGTCGCAGTGGTAGACAAAGGTCATGTCACCGGCGGAGGCTTCAAAGAAGTCAGCCCGGGTCTGCTCAAACCGAAACTGGGAGATCAGCTGGTTGGAGGCGGTGAGCTCCTCGTGGAGGGAAATCTCCTCAGTAAGGTATTCCAGCTCCCGCTTTTCCCGCACCAGCGCGGGATCGGCATGCAGAGCCTGGGGCAGAGAGTCTCCCAGCTCCAGCAGACACTCCAGAAGCAATGGGTTAAAAGCGCCGCATTGTCCCCCCAGGATCATGGAAATGGCCGTCTCGTGGGAGAAGGCTTTCTTGTAGCACCGGTCGCTGGTCAGAGCATCGTACACGTCCGCCAGAGACACCACCTGGGCGGAAAGGGGGATGGCATCGCCCACCAGACCGTCGGGATAGCCCCGGCCGTCATAGCGCTCGTGGTGCCACCGGCAGATGTCCCGGGCAGTGCGCAGAAGGGGAACCTTCTCATATTCCGGTGTTCCCTCCAGCATCCGGGCGCCCTCTGCCGGATGGGTCTTGATGACGGCAAATTCCTCCGGGGTGAGCTTGCCGGGCTTGTTGAGAATTTCATCGGGGATGCTGATTTTTCCAATATCGTGGAAGCTGGACGCCTGACTGATCATCCGTACATCCTGCATGGTGATACCATAGCGGTTCGTCCGGGCCATCACCTGACGCAGGAGCAGCTCCGTGATCAGATTGATATTGCGCACATGCAGACCGCTTTCCTGATTTCGGAACTCTACGATCTGGCTGAGAATGGACAGCATCAGATCATAGGTCTTGGTGCGCTCATAGATTTCTTCGGCCACGGTGGCAGCCAGCCTGCGCTGCTTGTCATACAGGGCGATGGTGTTCTTGACCCGGCGTTTGACAATGAAGGAATCGAAGGGCCGGGAGATAAAGTCCGTAGCGCCCAGATCGTAGGCCCGGCTGATAAAATCGTGGCCGGTCTCGGAGGAAATGACGATCACCGGCAGATCATCGATCCAGTGCCGGCGGTTCATGTAGCCAAGAACCTGATACCCATCGCATTCCGGCATCATCAGATCCAGCAGCATCACAGACAGCTCATGGCACTGCTTTTCCAGAATCTGGATGGCCTGGATGCCATTTTCTGCCTCAAGAATGTCATACTGGTCTTCCAGCATACAGGACAGCAGGTCACGGTTCAGATCAGAATCGTCCACAATCAGGATTCTCGGCTTCATATCGCGTTCCTCTCTGGCATGATGTGCCACGCCGATCCCGCGGCTCCGGGCGGGCACCTTGACCTGCGCCGCCGGAATTTCGGATCGACAAAAATGTACATAAATCAACACAATATATTATACATAATATCACTCGAATTGCAAGATATATTGAAGATTTTGCCCGTTTGGGACAAGGAGAAAATGCCCCTGTGTCAGGAAGACACAGGGGCACTGGACTATGGGCGGTTTGCCAGGCCGAAGTGAAGCTCCTTCATGCCCTCCACCTGGTCACAGATGGGCTGGAGCTTGCAGGTGCCGCAGTCTGTCATCCCGGTGCTCAGAATGTGATCCAGGGCTTTGGTGATGGATTCCGTCTGCCGGGTCAGTGCCTGCAGCTCCTGGAAGGGGAAGCCGGGATCGGTGACGAAGATCAGCCGCACGGCCTGGATGGAAGGATTCTTGTGGAACTGGCGGAGCATCATCGTCCCAACGTGAGAGAAGGACAGGCCCCGGTTCAGGGCCTCCCGGCTGACCCGGGCGCTTTCCCGCCCATTGATCCGGGAGACCCGGATCATAAAGCCCTGGGGGCTGACATGGTAGCGGACGAACTCCAGCTTCTTGACGGCGTCGTATAAGGCGCTGCCCTGGGTCATGGTGCCCGGCTTCACCCGGACAAGGGCGATTCTTGCGTAGTGGGTGTCCCTGTGAATGCCGGAAAGATCCGGGCCGATGCACAGCAGCTCGTCCCTGGGGACGAAGGACGCATCTTCCGTCACCGCTGTGGCACCCAGGGCGAAAAAGCTCTGGCCGCTTCCGCCCAGCTCGTAGGCCATGTCCTGGCGGAACACCAGATTCTCCCGCCCGGCCTCCTGCCATGGCGCTTCGGGCAGGGGGGCGGCCGGGAAGGGACGGCAGAGCTGGTCGATGGCGGTGATTACCTCATCATACAGCTTCATTACAGGTGCTTATCCCGCTTGATGTTGTCGTAGTGCTTCAGGAACAGAGGCTCCAGCGCCGCGGTGAGCTTCATGTCCAGGTTGAAAAAGTACACCGTGAAGGTGAGGACGAACAGGGCCGCCGCCACCGCCAGGACAATGAGAACGATTTTCAGGAGCAGATACATACAAATCCTCCTTTACCTTTGGGCCATGCCCTTCTGGCGGGCAAATTCCGCAGCGCCCAGAGCGCCGATGAGCTGGGGGTCCACCGGCAGGTCGATGACCTTCAGCTTGAGCACCTTCTCGATGGCGGCCTTCAGGCCCGCATTCTTGGCACAGCCGCCGGTGAGGGTGATTCTGTCCACGGCCCCGGCCTTCTTGGCCATGACGAAGCAGCGCTTGGCAACGGACAGCTGGATGCCCGCGGCAATCTCGTCCATGGGCTTGCCCTCGCCTACCAGGGAGATGACCTCGGACTCGGCGAATACCGTGCACTGGGCGGTGATGGGGATGACGTTCCTTGCCTTCAGGGACAGCTGGGAAAACTCGGTCAGATCCATTTCAAAGGCTCTTGCCATGGCCTCATAAAACCTACCGGTACCGGCGGCACACTTGTCGTTCATGGCAAAGTTCAGCACGGTGCCGTCGGTGTCCACGGCAATGCCCTTCACGTCCTGGCCGCCGATGTCGATGATGGCCTTGACGCTGGGATCGGCCACGTGCACGCCCATGGCGTGGCAGCTGATCTCGGAGATGTTTTCGTCGGCAGCGGGAACCTTGTTGCGTCCATAGCCGGTGCCTACCAGATAGGCAAGATCCATGGCGCTTTTCAGCTCCGGAACCTGGGCCACGGCCTGGGCAATGGCATCCTCACAGCTGAGCACCGCGTTGATGCGGCTTCTCAGGGTGACGTTTGACACCATCCTGCCGGTCTCGTCCAGAATGACGCATTTTGTGTAGGTGGAACCGGAATCACATCCGCCGTAATACTTCATGTTCACTTCTCCTTTGCATTACCAAGAGTGTTCATCATCGATGATTTCCAGAGTGGGATCCAGAGGCTCTTCCTGCAGGACACTTCTCATATAGCGGTTGACCTGATCCCGGACGCCCTGCCGGGAGGTGATCCGGGGATCGAACAGGTCATGGGTGACCCACACCAGGTGGATGCCCTTCTCCCGGGCCTTTTCCTCAAACATGCCGTGCATACCGTCCAGAGCTTTGCAGCTCATGTGCTCCCAGAGGATGACCATGTCGGCGTTGAACTCCTCCACGAAGTCCCACAGCTCATCCAGCAGCACCTTGTAGCCGCCGTGGGTGCGGTTGCGCATGATCATGTTCTCCGTCAGCCAGGCGATGTCGTAGATGGCCTGCTCCCGGCCCTCGGGGGTGTTTTCCTCGCAGAGCATCTTGGTGGACACCATGGACAGCATGTCCGTCAGAGGCACAATGCCCCAGCAGTTGAGAATCCACAGCAGGAAGTCCATGTAGAAGTGGGACTGCACGCCCCAGACGATGGCCCGGTGGCGGTACTCCTTTGCCATCTTTCGCTTTGCCTTGTAGGCCTGCTGGGCAAGCTTCATGATCTTCCGGTCGGTCTCCACAAAGGCGGGAATCTTGCCGCAGATGGCCATGTAGTTGGTCTCGGTGTACAGGGCCAGGTTGGAGCCGAAGACCTGGGGGTAGTCGGTCTTGTTCATGTCCAGCCAGTCCATACGGTAGCGGGTGGAGATGTTGACCCGCTTGGCGCACTCGAAGTAGTAATCCCAGTCCCACTTTTCCCCGGTGTGCTCCTCGATAAAGGCGATGGCGTTGCGCACCTCCTGGGCGGCGTACTCCTGCACGTCGTCTTCCCGGTGGCGCAGGGGGGCGGCCAGCTGGAAGCAGGGAATGCCGTCCTCCAGCTCCAGCCGCTTGGAGATGACGCCGTTGCCCATCAGGGAGCCGTCGCAGGTGGTGTTGCACTGGATGGCGCAGGCACCCAGAACGGGGGCGTCGTCGTCGATGGACACACCGGCCTCCGCCTCCGGCATGGGGCACACGTCACCGGCAAGGCCAAATTCCTGGGCCACATCGATGTAGTGCTCTGCCGCGTGCTGGTTCAGCAGCACGGAGACGTAGGTGGAGGGGGTCTCCCGGCTCAGTCCCTTGACCGTGGGGAAGCCCATGAGCACGGCGGTCATTTCGTTTTCGTCCACCAGCACAACCTTCTTGGAAAATTCCTTGTCGTTGCCGATGCGCCGGTCTCCCCGGAACAGGTTATCCAGGAGCTTTGCCACGTCCTCAATGACCAGATCCTGCTCCAGGTGGCAGATGCGCAGATACTCGTCCCGCAGGCCCTGGGTGTGCCGGTCCACCATCATGGGAACGGCCAGGTAGTTGGCCATCCAGCGGTAGCGGAACATGGCCTTGATGTTTCGGGGCTTGATGATAAAGCCGGCCAGGGTGCCCATAATGTGCAGCCAGCGCCAGTAGTCGTACATGGTGTCCCGGAAGCCACGCCATTCCCGGCGCTTGCGAACCTTGCCTCCGGTATAGAAATCGCCCAGGCGATCCATTCCCACTTCCTTAGCCATTTTTCGCACCTCCCTGGAGCTTTTTGATTTCAATGCTCTCTACGAAGGCCTGCACCCGGGTGCGCAGCTGGCCGGACACCCCGATGGAGTAGGGGCGGTCCACCGAAAGCACCGGATAGCCGAAGTCCTCCCGGAGAACGTGGGAGCCTACCATCTTTTCGTAGGCCCAGGGGTCGCAGAACTTTACCTGCTCGTAGATGATGCCGTCGGCGCCGTATTCTTTTGCCAGGCCCGCCACATAGCTGCGCCGCTGCTGAATTTTCGCCTGGTTCATAAACCGCGGGCACTGGCCCCGGTACATGTACTGGCGGCAGATCTGGGTCAGGGCGTCCTCGTCATCTGTCAGGACGATGGGGTCTCTGCCGGGGAAGGAGCCGTAGCAGTACCGGTCGGCGCAGACGTAGGCGCCGGAGTCCTCGATGAGCTTCACAACGTCCACATCGTCCATTTCCGAGCCAACCAGAACCACCCTCGCCCGGAAGGGACTGCGCGCATCCGGCTGCCGGGTCTTCAGCTCCTCCAGGGTTTGCTCCAGCTTGTCGATGATAAGGTACTTGGGGGCGGCGTAGGTGGCCATGGTGATGATGTGGTATTCATAGCCGGTGATGGTGGGCTTTTCTCCCTTGCGGTATTCCCCGATGGCCCGGATGAGGCGGCACACCCGGTTGTGCTCCTCCACGGCTTTGCGGATGGCAGCGTCGGAGGTGTCGATGCCGTAGTGCTGAGAAAGGGGCTTCAGAATGTGGTTTTTGCACTGCAGCACGTACAGGTTCAGGCCGTTGTCGTCGGCCTTCATGGGAACCTCCATGTACTCGTAGAAGAACTTCTCCTTGTCCATGGTTTTCAGCAGCTCCATATTCTCTACGCACCGGTTCATCATGGAGCAGCCGTCTGGGGTGATGATGCAGTCGGCGAAGTTGAAGCCGCCCTCGATAGCCCGCTCCAGCAGCGCCCGGGAGTATTCGCACAGGAAGCTGGTCATGTAGTAGGTGCCCATCTCCATGGAGCCGGTGCGGGGCGCCCGCAGCCGGGCGGAGAAGGTTCCTCCCAGATTGAGCAGCGGCTCCGGTACGTTCTCGCAGGTATAGGCAATGCAGAGCTTTCCCTCGCCCTGGGCCTGACGCACCAGATCGTTATGGGCATCCTCCAGCAGCCGCTCAAAGTAGTATAGATGCTTTAAGTCCTTCATTTCGGGTTGCCTCCTTCCAGAATCCCCAGGTTGACAAGGGCCGTCTCCACCTTCCGGTAGATTTCGGTGGTGGGTTCCAGACTGTAGACAGTGGAGCCCAGCATGTCGCTCATGGACATGGCCTTGTCATCGCCGATGCAGGAAAGCAGGGGAATGTCCCCGGTGGAGAGTCTGTCCTGCATGGAAAGCTCCGGCATCCGGTTGACGATCAGGCCGGCCTTTTCAAAGTGAACCAGATTCTTAGCCACGGCGTGGATGGTCTGCACCACCTGCAGACCCTTCCGGCTGGCATCGGACACCAGCAGCAGGTGTGTCACCCGCTCCATCACCCGGCGGTTGATCTGCTCGATGCCTGCCTCGCCGTCAATGACCACATAGTCGAAGCTTCCGGCAATCAGGCGGATAATCTCCTTGAGGTAGGCGTTGACCTTGCAGTAGCAGCCGGCGGACTCCGGCCTGCCGATGGCCAGGAAGGAGACGTTGCCCCGCTCCACCAGAGCGTCGAACAGACGGTACTTGGCCTCCCCCAGCATTTCGATGGCGGCGCCGGTGTCGCCGTTTTCCGCGGAGGCCACGAACTCCCGGCGGATGTCGTCCACGGTGGACTCGGCTTCCATGCCCAGGGCGGTGGCAAGGCCAACAGCCGGGTCGGCATCGATGGCGAGAATCCGCTTGTCCGGATAGCGATCCGCCAGCAGCCGGACGGTCAGGGCGGAAATAGAGGTCTTCCCCACGCCGCCCTTGCCCACCAGGGCGATGACGGTGGTATTGTTCGCTTCTTTCATAATCCCTCCAAGGTTTGAAAGCCCCGGGACCCGGGGCTTTCATGATTCGGCTAAAGGATGGTGATATCTTTGATGTTGACTTCGTTTCCGGTTCGCAGCCAGGTCTCACCGCTTCCGCAGTAGGGGCAGATTTTGCCCTGGGGTACGGTGTCGTAGTCCTTGCCGCAGCCGTCGCAGTGGGTGACGGCGTGGATTTCCTCCACCAGCAGCTGGCAGTCGTTCAGCAGGGGAACGCGCTTACAGTTCCAGTTCCACACGTCGATGAGGTAGTCGGGGATAATGGTGGACACCTGACCGATCTGCAGGGTCACGGAGTGAACCCGCTGGGCCTGGTTCTCCTTGGCCACAGCCACCACACTGTCGGCGATGTGAAACACTACTCCAAGCTCATGCATGGCTCAGTCCTTCTTCTTGAAGAGGCCGGAGATGTCCTCGCCCAGGCGCTTGACGGCCATGGAGGCAACCACCTTGATCTTGTCCTCGGCACGGCGCATGTCGGTGCATTCGGGGTGATCCCGCTTCAGGTGGATGGCATCGAAGACACACTTGGTGGTGCACACGCCGCAGCCGATGCACTTGTTGGGGTCTACCCAGCTGGCGCCGCAGCCCAGGCAGCGGGCGGTCTCGATCTTCACCTGCTCCTCGGTGAGGGTCTTGTGGGCATCCCGGAAGGAATTCTTCGGGATGCTCTCGTCCATTCCGGCCTCCTGACGGCCTGCGTGGTCGTAGCTGGGGACGCTGATGTTGTCCTTGTCCAGCATGACGAAGTCCCGGCGGTTCCGGCCGATGGTCATGTCCGCGCCCTTGTGCACATACCGGTGCAGGGACTCGGCGGCGCACTTGCCCTCCTCGATGGCGTCGATGAGGAACTTGGGGCCGTGGTACACGTCGCCGCCCACGAAGATGTCGGGCTCGGCGGTCTGGTAGGTCAGAGGATCGGCCACAGGATAATTGCCGTGGTGGAATTCCACCTTGGTGCCCTCCAGGAGGCGGCCCCATTCAATGGCCTGACCGATGGCGAAGACCACATGGTCGGCCTTCAGCTCCATGGTCTCGTTTTCATCGTACACAGGGCTGAATTTTCCGGTTTCGGGGTCGATGGTGCGCAGGCACTTCTTGAAGATGACGGCGGTGACATGGCCGTTTTCGTCCTGTACCAGCTCCTTGGGGCCCCAGCTGTTGCAGATCTCGATGCCTTCTTCCAGGCTTTCGGCGATCTCATCCCGGGAGGCGGGCATGGTGGCACGGTCTTCCAGGCAGACCATGCTGACCTTGGCAGCGCCGAAGCGGGAGGCGGTCTTGGCGCAGTCCACGGCAACGTTGCCGCCGCCGATGACGATCACGTCGCCTTCCATCTTCTGGGTCTCGTCCTCCAGAGCGTGGTGCAGGAAGTCCACGGCGATGCTGGTGCCCGCAGCGTTCTCCCCGGGGACACCGGGCAGGCGGCCGCCCTGGCAGCCGATGGCAACGTAGAAGGCCTCAAAGCCCTGCTCCCGCAGCTGGGGGATGGTCACGTCCCTGCCCACCTCTACGCCGCAGCGGATGTCCACGCCAAGCTGGCGCAGCACATCGATTTCGGCGTCAATGACATCCTTCTCCAGCTTGAAGGAGGGGATGCCGTAGGTCATCATGCCGCCGGGCTTGGCGCTCTTTTCAAACACGGTGGGCTTGTAGCCGATGGTGGCCAGGTAGTAGGCAGCGGACAGACCCGCGGGGCCGCCGCCGATGATGGCGATTTTCTGGGCCCACTGCTTGACCCGGTTGGAGGCGATGACCACCGGCGGGATGTAGCGGGTCTCGGCCTTCAGATCCTGCTCGGCAATGAACTTTTTCACGGCGTCGATGGAGACGGCCTGGTCGATGGAGCCACGGGTACAGGCGTCCTCACAGCGCTTGTTGCAGACCCGGCCGCAGACGGCGGGGAAGGGGTTATCCTTCTTGATGAGGGCCAGAGCCTCGGTGTACTTGCCCTGAGCGGCCAGCTTCAGGTAGCCCTGAACGGCGATGTGGGCGGGACAGGCGGTCTTGCAGGGGGCGGTGCCCTTGTCGTAGCAGTTGACCCGGTTGTTGTCCCGGTAGTCGGGATCCCAGTGCTCCGGGCCCCATTTCAGGCCGTGGGGCAGCTCGTGCTTGGGATATTCCACGACCTTGCCTTCCTTGTCGCACAGCTTCTGGCCCAGCTTCACGGCACCGGCGGGGCAGTACTCCACGCACTTGCCGCAGGCCACGCACTTGTCCCGGTCAACCTCCGCAGTGTAGGCGGAGCGGGACAGGTTGGGGGTGTTGAACAGCTGAGAGGTACGCAGGGCGTTGCAGATCTTTACGTTGCAGTTGCAGATGCCGAAGATCTTGTTCTCGCCGTCGATGTTGGTGACCTGGTGGACGAAGCCATTGTCCTCGGCCACCTGGAGGATGTGCATGGCCTCTTCATAGGTGATGTCGTGGCCCTTGCCGGATTCCCGGCAGTAGTCGGCAAAGTCGCCCACGCCGATACACCAGGAGGAGGGATCGTCCGCGCAGCCCTCACCCATGGCGGCCCGGCTGGCCCGGCAGGAGCACTGGCCCACGCCGATGTGGCCCTCGTACTTTTTCAGCCAGTAGGACAGGTGCTCCAGATCCACGGAGGTGTTTTCCATCTCGATGGCCTTTTCCACGGGGATGACGTGCATACCCACGCCGCCGCCGCCGGGAGGCAGCAGATGCGTGACGCCCGCCAGGGGGATGTAGGTCATCCGCTCGAAGAAGTAGCCCACGTCGGGGTGCTCCTGCAGGCGCTTGTTGTAGTTGGAGGTCTCGCCACGATCGTTGTAGGAAGGGTTTTCGCTGAGGTTGTCCGCCTCCTCCATGTTGAACATCTCGGCGGAGCCGGGGACGAACATGGTCAGGATGTACCGCCGCTCGGAGGGAGGTGCGGTGCGGCCGTTGTGGTCGTAGTGGTAGCCGTAGTCGAATTCCAGCAGACCGATGTAGGCCATCTCCTCCAGAAGCTTTTCAAACTTCTCCCGGCCTTCCTCCGGAATCTTGTTCATCTTCATCAGCTGGGGGACGGTGTAGGGAACCCGCACGTCCATGGACAGGGCTACGTCGGCCATCTCGTCGGTGAGGATGGCGGCCAGGCCCCAGTATTCGGGGTCGTCGGCGGTGATGCCCTTGAGCTTGTGGGCCACCACATCCGTGACCTTCCGGCCCAGCTTCAGAATCTTTTCTCTGGGGGCGGGATCTCCCTTGCAGGGGGGATTGAGCGCACGTTTTTTCAGTTGTTCATCAATCATGATTTCCACTCCTTTTTGTCGGCGGCAGATGGCAGAGGATTTTGTGCCATTTGCATGAGAATCTGCCGGATTTTTGGCAAAATGTGTATATTCTCCTGAAAATAGAATAAACAAAAAAGGAACAGATTGCAAGCGACAAAAAGAAAGATTTGTTGCTTTTTCGGTATCCTCCCGGAGGGGATGCTCTGGAGGCCCGCTTGCATTTCCTCAGAAGTATGGTATAATACAATATATAATCGGATCGTGGGGGGTATGCATATGGGAAAGAACACCACTTCTTCGCTGCTCAGGGAATGCATTGTGCAGGGCCTGCTGCTCCTGCTGCAGGAAAAGCCCCTGGAGGACATCTCCGTCAAGGAGATTGTGGAAAAGGCCGGGGTCAACCGATCCACCTACTACCGGCATTTCCGGGACAAGGAGGAGGTCGCCCGTCATTTCTACCGCCTGCGGCTGGATGAAGCCCTGGCCACTGCCTACCAGGGGATCACGCCCCTTGACTACCTGGCGGGCATTTTTGCGCGCTTTCTGCAATACCGGGAGGAGCTGCTCCTGCTGGAAAAGCACAATCTGACCTACCTGCTGCTGGTGGAGATGAACTCCCGGATTCCCCAGGTTCACAGCCCCCGGGAGGGAGCCGCCCACTCCCTGCACTGCAACTACCACATCGGCGGGGTGTTCAACAGCTTCCGCTACTGGCTCAGCGAGAATATGGCCACCGCCCCCGAAAAGCTGGCGGCCCAGTGCATGACCTTCCTGCCGGAAAACTTCGCCCCCATGCTGCTGAAACGGCGCGAATAGGAGAGGCGGAAAATCAAGGGTTGCCTTTCTGATGCGTTTCCGCTACAATGGGGAAAGCAAAAAACAAGGAGTCAATTGTATGTGGGCTGTTATCGTAAATGTGATTACCGTGGTGGTGGGCTCTCTGGTGGGACTGCTGGCCCGGAACCTGATCTCGAAAAAGCTGTCGGATGCCATTATGCTGGGTATCGGCGCCTGCACGGTGTACATCGGCATTTCCGGCGCCCTCCAGGGCAGCAACACTCTGGTGCTGGTGCTGTCCATGGCCATCGGCGGAGCGGTGGGAACGGCCCTTGACCTGGACGGCAAGCTGGGAAGCCTGGGCGGGCTGCTGGACACTCTGGTGAAAAAGTCCGGCAGACTGGGTCAATCTCAGGGGAATATCGTCCAGGCCTTTGTCTCGGCAAGCCTCCTGTTCTGCGTAGGCTCCATGACCATTGTGGGCTCCCTCAACGCAGGACTGTCCCATGACTATGAGCTGCTGTACACCAAGTCGGTGATGGACATCATCTCGTCTGCCATGCTGTCGGCCAGCCTGGGCATCGGTGTGCTGTTCTCGGCGGTGTTTGTGCTGGTGTTCCAGGGAGGCATCTGTATGCTGGCCGGGGTGCTGGCCCCCTTCCTGGGGGAGTACGCCCGGGGAGAGCTGATCTGCGCCGGGTCGGTGGTCATCATGCTGCTGGGCCTGAACATTCTGGGCATCACCAAAATCAAGGTGGCCGATTACCTCCCCGCCCTGCTCATCGCCCCGCTTTTGTGCCTGATTATGTGAAAAAAAAGCACGCCGAAGCGTGCTTTTTTCATAGTCTGCGTCCCCCGCCCCGGGTGGTTTAACACGTGGGGCGGGGCGCTTTTTTCACAGAACGGGGTCAGACCACTCGGAGCCGCCGCCTCCTCCGCCTCCGCCGCCGGAGCTGCCTCCGGAGTCGGAGCCTCCGCCTCCACCGCTGGAGATCGGGGTCGGGCTTACAAAGTCCTTGGCTACGTAGCCCGGAGCATCGTCCACGGTGACCAGGTAGCAGCTGCCCAGGTCGCAGAGCACATGAATGGGCTTGTTGGAATAGAGAACGGTTCCCTCTCCCTGGAGGTAGAAGCTGTCATAGAGTCTGGCGTTGTACCTGGCATAGCCGTCCCAGGGCGTGTAGGGCTCCTCACCGGCTCTTCTTATCAGGGAGGAGGAAACGTGGGCATACAGGTCGTTCAGAAGCACGGTGCAGCAGCCCTCCCAGCTTTCGCAGAAGCCGTCCTCAATGACGATCTGCACGGTATCGTCCCGGTCATAGAAGCCCAGAACGACCTGCGTCCCATCGGCCCGGACGGTTGCCTGACCGGTGACGGTGCCCTGCTGGGGGATGGCGGACAGCAGGACAATACCTCCACGGATGCCCAGGGAGATGTCGCCGCCGTCCTGACCGCCGGAGCTGCCGCCGCCTCCGCCTCCACCGCCACCGCCGCCGCCGGAGTCGGAGCCGCCGCTGGGAATTGCGTATTTACTGACGGTTTTGGCGCTGACAAAGCCGGTGATGTCCCCCACCCGTACAACCAGGCACTCGCCCAGGTCGTCCAGCACCTCCACCCGGATGTTGGTGGACAGCGACTTCACGGGGGTGCCGGTCAGGCGGTAATTGTCAAAAACCTTGGCATCCCAGCGGGCATAGCCTGTCCAGGCTTCATAGGCAGGGGCACCGGGCATGGCAAGCAGCTGCTTTTCCACCAGGCCGTAGCCATTTTCCAGCTGCACCACATAGTGGTTTTCGTCATATTCGCCCACCACATCCAGGGTGTCGCCCCGGGAAAAAATTGCCAGGATCGCGGGAACGTGATCTGCCAGAATGGTGCCCTCCTCGGTCTGGGGCAGAGGCTCCGTGGGAGGCTCCGTGGTCTCAGGAGGCTGGGTTTCGGCAGGCAGAGTTTCCGGGGGAGCTTCCGTCTCCACAGGAGCCTGGGGCCTCGGGGAGGTCTTTGCGCAGCCGGCGCACAGGATCAGCACCAGTGCCAAAAGGATGGCTGAGAATCGTTTCATGTTCTGTTCCCTCCTTATCCTTTGTAGTCCGCGTCGTACTGATCGCCGTAAACGTAGTGGATGATGTTCCAGACATATTCATAGGCGGCAGAGCCGGGGGTGAAGGCATTGCGGTTCTGCCAGGCAATGTAGCCGATGCTCCGGTAGACGATACCGCCGTAGATGGTGACGGTTTCGCCCGTTTCATCGGCCAGGATGATGTAGGGCCGCATGGCGATGTCCTCCCTGCAGTCCTCATCCGTAAAGCCCACCAGCACGTTGGTGTACTGAATCAGGCTGCCGGTATCCTTGAAGATGGGGTCGGACACCCCCTTCTTATAGGCGTGATTGGATTTCACACCGGTATCGCCCAGCACCAGGGACACACTGCTCCCGGACGTACCCGCCCGGCACAGGGCCGTGCCGTATTCCACCAGGGTGTAGCCGGCAAGCCCCTCGCCCATCAGGGCGGAGCGGGTACTCTTATTGATGGAGGTAATCATCCGGATGCCCTTGTTGCCGGTAATGCGGATGGAGCAGCCGGAATACTGCAGCAGGTTCTGAAGCTCCGGCAGGTGCTGTACGGTCATGCCGGAATCGGTCTTTTCCACCCGATAGACATTCATCCCGGTGGGATACTGGGTGTGCCGGTCACCGGAGCCGGTGTTGAAGGAATAGGTCACGAGAATCGAAGAGGCGCCTTCCGGCAGAACCACATAGGAATTTCCGGCATCGTCCGTCTGAACGGAGACGGGGACGCCGTCAATCCAGACGGTGCTCTGGTTTTCCAGCTCCGTTCCTGTGAGCACAAGACGGTTTCCGCTGTAGACCAGGGGCCTGGTTTCTTCCTGCTGGCAGACAGCGCATTTCCGGGTTTCCACGCCGTCCGCCTCAGGGGTGGCGGGGGTGGTGACTTCCCATTCGCCCCAGCTATGCTCCGAGCATACGGCTTTCCAGGTGATGGTTCCGCCGTAGTTCTGGAGCTTATCGGATGTCCACGTGTTATTGCCGAAAGGATAGTAGGCGGTGGCGGTTATTCCGTTGAAAGCATAATTGATGATGGAGGGGGCATCCCCGGCAAAGGTAATCGTCTGAAGCTTGGAACAGGAAGCGAAGGCGTACATGGACACCTGTGTTACATTTTTCGGAATGATGATGCTGCTAAGCTCTGTGCAGCCGCTGAACGTACAGTAGCTGATGAAGGTTACGCTGTCCGGAATGGTGACGCTGGTGAGCTTGGTGCACTCCTGGAACGCATACATGGGAAGCTGGGTCACACCCTCCGGGATGGTGATGCTGGTCAGATTGGGGCAGAGGGAGAAAGCACTCTCGCCAATGCTGGTTACACCCTCCGGGATGGTAACACCGGCAAGACTGCAGCAGCAGAACGCCGAGCAGCCTATGGTGGTCACACTGTCCGGGATGGTGTATTCCCCGGAGAAGGGCCTTGGGAAGTGAATCAATGTGGACTTGTCTTTATTGAACAGCACACCGTACTGATCGCTGGAGTAGTTCGGGTTATCCGGGTCTACAGAAATTCCCTCCAGTTTAGCACATCCAGAAAACGCACCCTGGCCAATGGTGGTTACGCTTGCCGGAATGCTGACTTCGGTGAGACTTTCACACCAAACGAACGCATTCTCATCAATGGTGGTCACGCCGTTGGGGATGTTGATGTGGGACAGCTTGCTGCAGGATTTGAATGCATATTCTCCGATACTGGTCATGCTGTCCGGGAGGGTGACACCGGTCAGGTTGCTGCAGTCATAGAACGCATAGGTTCCAATGCTGGTTACGCCTTCCGGGATGGAAACATCGGTCAGATTGAGACAATTCCCAAACGCACGACTGCCAATGCTTGTTGCGCCTGACTCTATGACGACATGTTTTATCTTTGCTGTGCTGCTAAACCAGGGAACGTCCTCGCAATATTCATAATCGGCCATTGCTCCGGTGCCGGAGATGGTAAGAGTCCCGTCCGCTGTCAGCACCCAGGTCAGGTTTTCGCCGCAGGTGCCGCCAAGTGCGCCGCAGCGGGTGCAGACGCCGTCCACAAAGTTGTGTCCTGCAGGGATGGCAACGGTGGTCAGCACCTTTGTGCCAGTTTCATCCTCAAAATTCTTGTCGCAGACTGAGCAGTGATAATGTGCCACAACGCCGTCCTGGGTACAGGTGGCCGCTTGGGCTGCAACAGGGGAAAGGGTGTGGGCAGCAGGGATGGAGACGGTGGTCAGCTCTGTTGTGCCAGTTTTATCCGCATAATTCTTGCCGCAGACAGAGCAGTGGTAGTGTTCCCTGACACCGGCTTCCGTGCAGGTGGCTTCTTTGGCATCCACCTTGGTGAGGGTGTGACTGGTAGTAGGAACTTCTTCCTGGGCGACCAATACCATGCCGCAGACAGAGCAGTGGCTGCCCTGGGTGAGGCCGGTTTCCGTACAGGTGGCGGCCTTGGCTTCATCAATGACTTCCGTATGGGTCATTCCGCCGGTGCATCCTTCCACCCAGGTGACATAGCTGCCGTAGCTGTCCCGGATCTCCTGCGTCCAGGAGGTGTTCCCGTGGGGGTAATAGGCGGTTACCGCGGAGTTGAAAATATCGTCTGTTCCGGTAAAGCCATCCCCCAGGAACTGCACAGTGGTCAGCTTGGAGCAGTCATAGAAAACTTCGCGTCCGATGGAGCTGACCCCATCGGGAATGGTGACAGAGGTCAGACCGGTGCAGCCCTTGAATGTGAAGTCCGCAATGGAGGAGATCCCCTTGGAAATCGAAATGGAGGTCAGACCGGTGCAGCCGGAGAAAGCGGAGCTTCCCATGGAGGTTACGCTGTCGGGAATGGTGACAGAGGTCAGACCGGTACAGCCCTGGAAGGCGCAGCTTTCGATGGAGGAGACCTTATTGGGAATGGTGATAGAGGTCAGACTGGAACAGCCATAGAAAGTGTTGGTTCTGATGATGCTGACCCCATCGGGAATGGTGACAGAGGTCAGACTGGAGCAGCGATAGAAAGCGAAGCTGAAGATGTTGGTGACGCTATCGGGAATGGTGACAGAGGTCAGGCGAGAGCAGTCGGAAAACAGGGAGTTGTCGATGGTGGTGACTCCATCGGGAATGGTGAGGCTGGTCAGATTGGAACAGCGGCAGAAAGCATAGCCTCCAATAAAGGAGACTCCATCGGGAATGACGACAGAGGTCAGGCTGGAGCAGCCAAAGAAAGCGCTGTATCCGATGGAGGTGACCCCATCCGTAAGGACAACCGAGGTGATCTTCGCGCGATCAGAGTACCAGGGCGCGGGAGAGCTTTGGGAATAATCCGCCATTTTCCCGGTTCCGGAAATGGTGAGTGTGCCGTCGGTGGTAAGGATATAGGTGAGATTGTCCCCATTCTTGCCGCAGCTTCCCGTGATGGCGCCGCATTTGCTGCAGACCCCATTCACAAAGGTGTGCCCCGCGGGAATGGTCTGCTGGGCCTCCAGAATCTCCCCGCAGACGGAGCATTTCTTGCCCTCGGTAAGACCGGTCTCGGTACAGGTGGCGGCCTTGCCGGGGATGGAAACCTCCGTATGTTTGGAGGTATCTCCTTCAATTTGGGAGAAGGTCAGCGTGGAATTATGGCTGCTTGTGGTGCGCTGAATCAGCACTCTTACCTGGGAGCAGCTGGGGCCCACAACGGTCACATTCATCCTTGTACTGGTTCCGCGGAAGGGGTGGCCATAGGCGTTGGAGTCATTCAGAAAGTAGAATTCAACGGCATTGTTTGTGAAGGTGGCCTGGGTCATGCCAGAGCAGCCCTCAAAGAGGTAGGGACCTACATAGGCACAATCCACAGTGACAGTTTGCAAATTGGTACATCCGCCAAACATTCTGTAGCCGGAACCTGCTCCTGAGTAGCTGCCATTCATATTCACTTTGTCCGTGATATGGACGGTGGTCAATGCGGTGCAGCCATCAAAAACGCACTCGCCCGGCGTTATGGTGCCGGAGCCAAAATCAATGGATGTCAGGGAATCGCAATATGCAAAGCAGTAATTCCCCAGAGACAGGGAGAGACTTCCAAAGGAAACAGACGTTAAGGCGCTGCCGCGAAAAGCGTTTTCGCCGATGCGGGTGATGCCCTCCGGCAGAACAAGGGAAGTGATGATGTTCTTATACTCATGCCATGAGCGATAGGCAGGGTCGCTGTAGTCGTACATGTCGCCGCTGCCCGTAATGGTAAAGACACCATCATTGGTAAGGGTATAGGTCAGATTTGCACCGCAGTTGCCGGAGGCGACGACAGTTGCCGCGGGGGCAGTCAGGGAGTTGAAGTAATCGAACAGGGGCGCGAAGGTGGATTCCACGTCGGAGACCAGGGCCTTTTGGGATTCGGTCAGGGCTTCGTAGGCATCGTAGGCAGACTGCACCTGATTGTAGACTTTCGCCTGATCCTCCATGGACATGGCCTTGACTTCCTCCAGGGTGGGGAGGGCGTCTATCATGGCCTGAACCCCTTCGGCGGCCTTGCTGTCCGCGCAGTCCTGGCAGACATAGGTGCAGGGCTGCTCCGGGGTGGGCGCTATGTAGCCGCAGGCGGCATCGTGGATATGGGGGCAGACCAGCTCCCGGGTCACGCACCCGCTTTCCGCAGAGCAGGTGTGGCCGCAGGGAGTCCCTTCCACGGCCTCCACATAGCTGCAGCCCTCGGCATGGGTGAGAACACCCTGCGCATCGGGGACGCAGTCGCAGTCTTGCCCCTCCACGGCCTCCACATAGCCGCAGGTGTCATCATGGGCATGGACGCATTCGGTCACGGCCTGATAGCAGCCTTCCGTGTGTTCATGGGTGCAGGGACTTCCCGGGCTTGCCGGGGTGTAGCCACACTCGGGGGTATGGACGGTATGGTGCGGGCAAAGGCCGTCCGATTCCTCCGCAAAAGAGAAAATCGGGATGTTTCCAAAAAGCAACACCGCCGTCATCAGACAGCAAAGCGTCCGTTTCCAGGGCTGATGGTTCATATTGCTTCCTCCTACGTTCCAAGGGTATAACACAGTACTTTACAGTATAGCACTTCATTACCCGCATGTCCATAGATTTCCGGAAAACTTGTACGAGGTTTCCGGAAAGGAATCCGGCGGCGCAAATGGGAGCGTCAGCTTTCTGTGTCCCGGAGGCGTTCCACCACGCTGTGCTTTGCTGCGTGGCGGTACATGACCGAGGGAATGGCCCAGCCCAGCAGGACGAATATGGGAATCAGCAGCAGCACAGGCGTAATGGTGTACCGGCAGCGGTAGAACCAGTAGCAGTAAGCCGGGGTGCTGGTCCCTTTCCTG
This sequence comes from uncultured Clostridia bacterium, assembly GCA_945482615.1. Taxonomy (GTDB): domain Bacteria; phylum Bacillota; class Clostridia; order Oscillospirales; family Oscillospiraceae; genus Faecousia. The sequence continues at coordinate 28,253 of CALYRG010000005.1, forward strand.
GGGGAGTACGCCCGGGGGGAGCTGATCTGCGCCGGGTCGGTGGTCATCATGCTTCTGGGCCTGATTATGTAAAAAAAATATGCATATCTGCCTGACGCAGCAAACCGGATAATGGTTGTTTGTCGGGTTCCCACCGTAGGGGCGGTTATCAACCGCCCGAAGGTAGGGGCGGTTATGCGAACCGCCCGAAGGTAGGGGCGGTTATCAACCGCCCGAAGGTAGGGGCGGTTATCAACCGCCCGAAGGTAGGGGCGATTATCAATCGCCCGCAAAAAGCGCTGCGGCAGGAGAACAGGCGGGCGATTGATAGGAAATTATGGTATGATTGCCACCGGCAATCATGGAGATTTTGATTCGCTGCGCGTAGCACCACGCCCTTACGGATATGCAGGAGGCCGGCATTGTGTTGTCAGTGAGGGCGCAGCCGTAGTACGCAGAAAAGAGCGCAGGACGAAACGCCCTGCGCCATTTTGATACGATTTATAAGCTGAACTGGCGGGAGAAGCGGTGGAAGTCCTGCCGGAACTGCTCGCTGTCGGAGCGGATCTCGCTCAGGTACCTGTGGGTGTCAAAGCTTCTGTGGGACAGCTCCACCACGGCCACGGCGATGTTGGAGCAGTGGTCGGAGACCCGCTCCAGGTTGCCCAGGAGGTCTGCCAGGATGAAGCCCAGCTCGATGGAGCATTCCCCCGACTGGAGCCGGGCCACGTGGCGGGCCCGGATGGCGGCGGTGAGCTTGTCGATGGTCTGCTCCAGGGGCTCCACCTGCATGGCAAGGAAGAGATCGTTGCCTTTGTAGGCCCCCTCGGTCAGGCGCAGAATCTCCCGGATGGCAGCCGTCAGAACGGACAGCTCATGAAGGGCATTGTCGGAGAAGCGAAGGCCCTTATCGTGAAGCTCCTGGGCGGAGTGCAGAATGTTCACCGCGTGGTCGCCCAGCCGCTCGAAGTCGCCGATGGTGTGCAGCATTCTGGAAACCTTCAAAGAGTCCGGTTCGGACAGCCGCTTGGAGGACAGCCGCACCAGATATGTGCCCAGCTCGTCCTCGTACCGGTCCAGGATGTTTTCACTGTCAAGAATCTCCGCCACGGCGGTTTCCTCGAAACAATCCAGCAGGGACACGGCCTGGGTCAGGGTAGCCGAAGCCACCTGAGCCATCTGCCCCGTCAGGTTGTCGCACTCGGAGATGGCCACGCTGGGGGTGTTCAGCAGACGCTCGTCCAGCAGGGCGGGAGCAGCAGGCTGGGGGGTATCGGGAAGCACCCGGTTGGCGAGGCGCTCCAGCTGGGCGGTGAAGGGGAAGAGCAGGAAGGTGGTGATCACGTTGAAGGCGGTATGCACCACAGCGATGCCCACCGCGTCAATGGGCTGGGCAGTGAAGGAGAAGCGCAAAACAGCATCCGCCGCGCAGTAGGCAGTCAGGCACACCGCCGTGCCGATGAGGTTGAAGGCAACGTGCACAACGGCTACCTTCCGGGCGTTCTTGCTGACGCCGATGCTGGAGAGCATGGCGGTAACACAGGTTCCGATATTCTGACCCATGATGATGGGAATGGCGGCGCCGTAGCTGACGGCCCCGGTGAGCGCCAAAGCCTGCAGGATGCCCACGGAGGCGGAGGAGGACTGGATAATGGCGGTGATGGCAAGACCTGCCAGCACACCCAGAATGGGGTTGCGGAAGGCGGTGAACATGCTGACGAAGGCCGGGTTGTTGGCCAGAGGCTTCACTGCGCCGCTCATGAGCTTCATGCCGTACATCAGCACGGCAAAGCCCACCAGAATGGTGCCGATGTCCTTTCTGCGGGGGTGGCTGCCCATCATCAGAATAATGCCCACGAAGGCAAACAGCAGGGAGAAATTCTCCGGCTTTAACAGACTGATAAAAATGTTGTCCGATTCGATGCCCACCAGCGTCAGCACCCAGGAGGTCATGGTGGTGCCGATGTTGGAGCCCATGATAACACCGATGCTCTGGCCGATGGTCAGGATGCCGGAGTTGACCAGGCCCACCAGCATGACGGTGACAGCGGAGGAGGACTGAATGGCAGCGGTGATTCCCGCACCAAGCAGCAGAGATTTCAGGGGACTGGCGGTCATTTTCTTCAGCAGGGATTCCAGTTTACCGCCGGCCATACGCTCCAGCCCGGCGGACAGCACCTGCATACCGTACAGGAAGAAGGCCAGCCCGCCAAGCAGGGTAATTCCGGAAAGAATATCCATGGTGTTTGATCTCCTTAATTGTATTCTATAGTATGATTCTATGCATTCTCTATTTTTTACAATACAGGAGAATTGTAAAATGTGAAACCAGTCTTTTGTAAAATCGGTGTAAAATGGAGGCTTATCCCTCCAGCTCCTCGCTTCTGTGGACGCCGGTGAGGGTGTATTCCACCCACTCGGCGATGTTGGTGGCGTGGTCGCCGATGCGCTCCAGGTATTTGGCGATCATCAGAAGATCCAGGGCGTATTCTCCTTCGGAGGCATCCTGCCGGATCAGCTGGATGAGTCCTGCCTTGACCCGGGCAAAGTCCTGATCCACGCCGTCATCCTGCTGCATCACCGCCCGGGCCAGGTTCAGATCCCGGCGGACGAAGGCCTCTACACTGTCCGTGACCATTTTCGTTGCGGCACCGGCCATCCGGCAGAGGTCGTGACAGGCATCCACGGTGCGGCCTCCGAGGAAGGGAATGATCTCGGCAATGTCCTCGGCCTGGTCACCGATGCGCTCCATGTCCGTAATCATTTTCAGGGCGGCGGAAATCTGCCGCAGATCCCGGGCCACCGGCTGCTGCTGCAGAAGCAGCTGCAGGCAGGCGTTTTCAATACGGCGCTCCATCCGGTCAATTTCCGGATCCAGAGCGGAAATATGGTTCAAAGCCTCCTGATCCGATTCTGTCAGGGCCCGCACCACCTGGGTCAGTGCGTCCTCGCACAGGGCGCCCATCCGGGTCAGATCCCGGTTCAGCTCCCGGAGCTGTTCATCAAAATGGGTTCTCATCAGCCAAACCTCCCGGTAATATAGTCTTCGGTGCGCTTGTCCCTGGGGGTGGAGAAAATTTCCTGGGTGGGGCCAAACTCCACCAGATCCCCCAGCAGGAAAAACGCGGTGTTGTCGGAAATGCGCAGTGCCTGCTGCATGTTGTGGGTGACAATGACGATGGTGTACTTCTGCTTCAGCTCCAGGGCCAGATCTTCGATCTTGGAGGTGGAGATGGGATCCAGGGCGCTGGTGGGCTCGTCCATCAGCAGCACATCCGGCTCCACGGCCAGCGCCCGGGCAATGCACAGCCGTTGCTGCTGGCCGCCGGACAGGCCAAGGGCGGACTTACCCAGACGGTCCTTGACCTCCTCCCAGATAGCCGCGCCCTTCAGGGAACGCTCCACGATCTCGTCCAGCTTTGCCTTGCTGCGGATGCCGTGGGTGCGGGGGCCGTAGGCTACGTTGTCGTAGATGCTCATGGGGAAGGGGTTGGGCTTCTGAAACACCATGCCGATGTTTTTGCGAAGGTCATTGACGTTGACGGAAGGGTCGAATATTTCCGTACCCCGATAGCGGATGTCGCCGGTGATCTTTACATCGGGAATCAGGTCGTTCATCCGGTTCAGGGTCTTGAGGAAGGTGGACTTGCCGCAGCCCGAGGGGCCGATGAGGGCGGTGATCTCATGCTCCGGGATGTCCATGGTGATATTTTTCAGCGCCTGGTGACTTCCGTACCACAGGCACTGATCCTTGACGGTGATGACTGCGCTCATATGCTTCTCCTTTTCTGGAAATACCTTCCCACCGCGGTGGCAGCCAGATGGATGCAGGTGGTCAGCACCATCAGGATGGCAGCAATGGCAAAGGCAATTTCAAATTCTCCGTTCTCCTTGGCGTAGACGTACAGGGCGACCGTCAGAGTGGCGCCGGCGCTGGTGAGCCCCTTGAAAAGCCCGTTCAGGGCGTGGGCAAAGCCCGCGGTAAACAGCAGCGCTGCCGACTCTCCCAGGATGCGGCCCACACACAGGATGCAGCCGGTGATGACGCCGTCCACACAGCCGGGGAGCACCACCGTGCGGATGACCCGCCACTTTCCCGCGCCCAGGCCGAAGGCACCCTCCCGGTAGGCCTGGGGAACGGTTTTCAGGCTCTCCTGGGTGGTGCGCATGACCGTAGGCAGGTTCATGATGGCCAGGGTCATGGCTCCGGCCAGAAGGGAGGTTCGCATTCCCAGGAAGGAGCAGAAGATCAGCATACCCGTAAGACCATAGATGATGGAGGGAATGCCGGAGAGGGTTTCGGCGGCATACTCAATGGCGTCCACCAGGCGCTTGTTCTGAGCGTATTCCGTCAGATACACCGCCGCCCCCACCCCCAGGGGCAGGACGAACACCAGCGTCGCCAGAACGATATAGAGGGTGTTGAGTATGTCCGGCAGGATGCCGATGGTACCCGCGAGGTAGCTGGGACTGGTGGACAGCAGCTTCCAGGTGATATTGGGAAGACCCTTGTACAGCACATAGCCGATGAGAAACAGCACCAGGCCGCAGGTCAGCGCCACGCTCAGAAACATGAAAAGGCGCATAATGAAATCGTATAGCTTTCGGGATGTCATGTGTTCGCCTCCTTGTCCCGTTTCAGGAAGAAGTTCAATGCGGCGTTAATGAGCATGATGAACAGGTACAGAACCAACGCGATGGAGTACAGTGCCTGCTTCTGCAGACTGCCGTCGGCGGCGTAGGACATTTCGCTGGCCACGGCGGTGGTGAGGAAGCGCACACTCTGGAAGATGGAGGGCATGTTGGGGGCGTTGCCTGCCACCATCATCACAGCCATGGCCTCGCCGATGGCCCGGCCGACGCCCAGCACCACTGCGGCAGCGATGCCGCTTTTGGCAGCCGGCGCGGAGACCCGGAACCAGGTCTCCGTTTCCGTTGCCCCCAGGGCCAGGGAGGCATCCTCGTACTCCCGGGGCACCGCATCCAGAGCATTGAGGGAGACCTTGACGATGGAGGGCAGGATCATAATGGCCAGCACGATCATAGCCGCAAACAGACTGGCGCCGTCGGGCAGGCGGAAGGCCTGGCGGATGAAGGGAACAAGAACCATCATGCCCACCAGACCGTAGACCACGGAGGGGATGCCCGCCAGCAGACTCACCGCGGCTTCCAGCACCGACCGGATTCTTTTCGGGGCACATTTGGATAGGTACACGGCTGTAAAAAAGCCCACCGGCACGCCGATGACGATAGCGCCGGCAGTGCCGTAGACGCTGGTGAGGATGAAGGGGAGAATGCCGTAGGAGGGATCTGCCGCTGTGGAGGCCCAGGTGCGGCCAAAGAGGAAGGGAACCAGACCGATTTGGGCGATGGCGGGCAGACCCGACAGCACCAGATATACGGTGATGAGCAGCACACAGCCCACGGTGATGAGTCCGGCGCACAGGAAAACGCCCTGGGCGATGTGCTCAATGGATTGTCGTTGTTTCATGGAGTCTCCTTTCGGAAGGGAACAGGGAGGCTCCCTCTGACGAGGGAGCCTGAGACATACACGGAGCGCTTACGCCAGGGGCACCGCGCCGGCGGCGGAGATGATGCCGCTTGCCTCGGCGGAGGTGGCGAAGTCGAAGAACGCCTGAGCGGTGGCGGAGAGCTTGGTGTCAGCCTTGGTCACCAGGACGAAGGGACGCTGCACCACATAGCTGCCGTCCTTGACGGTGTCCTCGGTGGGGGCCACACCGCCCACGGTCAGAGCCTTGACGGTATCCTTAACGGAGGCCAGGGAGGCGTAGCCGATGGCGTTGGGGTTGCCGGCCACGGTGGTGATCACGTCGCCGGTGGAGGTCAGCTCCTGACGGTAGACGCAGGAATCCTTGGTGCCGGTGATGGACTCAAAGCCGTCCCGGGTGCCGCTGCCGGCTTCCCGGCCGATGACCACGATCTGTCCGTCGGCGCCGCCGACATCCGCCCAGTTGGTGATCTGCCCGGTGTAGATCTTGGCAATGTCCTCCAGGGACAGGTCAGACACGGTGTTCTCCGGGTTTACAATGATGGCGATGCCGTCCAGAGCCAGAACAGTTTCCGTAAGACCGCTCTCCTTTTCGCTGTCCTTCAGACTCCGGGAGGACAGGCCAATGTCGCAGCGGCCTTCCAGGACAGCGGTGATGCCGGAGCCGGAGCCGGTGGGGTTGTAGGTAAAGGTGGCGCCGGACTTCTGGCTGAAGGCTTCGCCCAGAGCACCGATGACCTTCTCCATGGAGGTGGAGCCGTCGGTGGAGACGGACTTGTCAGCCTTGGCGCAGCCTGCGAAGGAAAGGATCAGGGCAGCAGCCATCAGGATTGCGAGTATTCTTTTCATTTTCAATTTCTCCTTATGAAATGATTGACAATGGATTTGCCTTACGGGACTCATCATAAAGGACAATTGTAAAAAGCGAAACCATGCTTGCGTCAAGATCCTGTAAAGCCTTTCGTCAGATTTCCCGGAATCATGCCCACGCCGTCCATATCGCAGATAAAGCCCTGCTTGCTTCGAAGTGTTTCCATTGGGTTTTCCTCACAATAATCAAAATGCAGAATACCCATTTATTGTACCCGGCTTCCTGTAAAATCCGCTACCGAGGTTCGGTAAAGAAAAGGTAAATTTAAAATATGTTTGTAATTCCGACATATTTCTGCTATACTATAGTCTCAATCTGGAAAAACTTTGAGGAGGTGGACCCATGAGCGCCAGAGGGGTCATGGCATCTGTTTTGGGCTTTGTGCTGTCGCTGCCGGTGCTGCTGGCACTCAAAGGGGCTCTGGCGGTGCCGCCCAGGGACACGCCGGTGCAGACCGTGCCGACGACTGCGCAAGCCACGGTGCAGACCACTGCCGAAACCGCCCCGCCCCAGACCTTCCCCACGGAGGAGATTCTGACCTCGCTTCCCCAGGAAACTGTGGACACCAGAATCACAGGGCAGACCATGCCCGGGGAGCCGACGGACTTTGTGGGCAGATGGAAGATCCCGGCGGTAAACATCGATGTGGCCTGCTACGGAAACAATGCCCAGGTCACGGTGGATAATGTGGACAGTGCTGCCTACTATGTCAACTCCGGCCATCAGGTCATTGCCGACCACAACTATCAGGGCTTCAGCGCCATCGGAAGCTGCAAGCCCGGCACCCTGGCGTACCTGGAAAAGCGGGACGGACAGGTGGTGTCCTACTACTGTGTGGCGGTGATCAAGGGCCACAATACGGAGGACGCCCTCACCGATGAGAGCTATGTGCCCATCGACAAGCTGCACCCCGGCACCCTGGTCAATTACACCTGCAACGAAAACTGGCAGAATGTGACCATCGCCTTCTTCCAGCCGGAATAAGCAGACGCAGGATTTGACATATCGGCACTTGCTTTTTGTTCTTTGGTCTGATATGATGGAAGCAAGCAAATCCGGTGCGGGATGCTGGTTTGAATTTGTTGAAATGGCGGCGATTTTCTGCCGCCTTGGAAATAAAGATGTGTGTTCCGCGTTCCGTAGGGGCGCGGAGCACTTTTTCTTTGAAATACAGGAGGAAACGGAAACTATGCAGTACGATGTGATTATTGTGGGCGCCGGTCCCGGCGGTATTTTTGCCGCCTATGAGCTGACCCGGCGGGATGAACACCTGAAAATTGCCGTGTTCGAGGCGGGGCATCCCCTGAACAAGCGCCGCTGCCCCATCAACGGCACCACGGTGAAAAGCTGTATCAGCTGCAAAAGCTGCTCCATTATGAGCGGCTTCGGCGGCGCCGGGGCCTTCTCCGATGGAAAATACAATATCACCAATGACTTCGGCGGCACGCTTTACGAATACATCGGCAAGCAGAAGGCCCTGGAGCTGATGCGCTATGTGGACGAAATCAACATGGCCTACGGCGGCGCGGGCACCAAGCTCTACTCCACCGCCGGAACCCAGTTCAAGAAGCTGTGCCTGCAAAACGACCTGCACCTGCTGGATGCCTCCGTCCGCCATCTGGGCACGGACATCAACTATGTGGTGCTGGAAAACCTGTACGATCACCTCAGGGAGCGGGTGGACTTCTTCTTCGACACCCCGGTAAAGTCCATTGAGGCGGTGGAGGGCGGCTTCCGGGTGGAATGCGCAGAGGGGAGCTACCTGGGCCGCAAATGCATTGTCTCCGTGGGCCGCAGCGGCAGCAAGTGGATGGAGACGGTGTGCCGGGAGCTGGACATCCCCACCCGCTCCAACCGGGTGGATATCGGCGTGCGGGTGGAGCTGCCCGCGGTGGTGTTCTCCCACCTGACGGACGAGCTGTACGAAAGCAAGATCGTCTATAAGACCCCCAAGTACGGCGACCGGGTGCGCACCTTCTGCATGAACCCCAAGGGCGCGGTGGTCAACGAAAACACCAACGGTATCATCACCGTCAACGGCCACAGCTATGAAGACCCGGCAAAGCAGACGGAGAACACCAACTTCGCCCTGCTGGTAGCCAAGCATTTCTCCGAGCCCTTCAAGGATTCCAACGGCTACGGCGAGTCCATCGCAAGGCTCAGCAATATGCTGGGCGGCGGCGTCATCGTCCAGCGCTTCGGCGACCTGATCCGGGGCCAGCGCTCCACCCCCAAGCGGATGGAGGAGTCCTTTGTCACCCCCACCCTCAACGCTACCCCCGGCGACCTGAGCCTGGTGCTGCCCAAGCGGATCCTGGACGGCATCATCGAAATGCTCTACGCCCTGGACAAGATCGCCCCCGGCACAGCCAATGACGACACCCTGCTCTACGGCGTGGAGGTCAAGTTCTATAATATGGAAGTGGCTGTGGACGAGAAGCTGGAAACCAAGTACCCCGGCCTGTATATCATCGGCGACGGCAGCGGCATTACGCACTCTTTGTCCCATGCCTCTGCCAGCGGCGTGTACGTGGCCCGGGAGATCACACAGAAGTAAATCATGGCAAGAACCATGGATATGACCCGGGGAAGGCCCCTGCCGCTTATGGCCTCCTTCGCCGTCCCGCTGATGGCGGGCAATGTCTGCCAGCTGCTCTACAGCGTGGCGGACAGCGCCGTGGTTGGCAGAGTTCTGGGCGTTCAGGCCTTTGCCGCCGTGGGCGCAGCCAGCTTTTACAGCTGGCTGGTGATGGACATCGTCCTGGGCTCGGCGGGAAGGACAGTTCCGCCCTTCGCCGGACGGCAGCCATGCTGGTGCTGCTGAACCTGTCTTACTGCGCCGCCTACCGCAGCCGGTGCAGGCAAATGCAATGACCCACATTCTGGATTTGGAGGGTTTTCCATGAAACTGAACACCAAGCGTACCGTGCTCATCGGCTTCGCGTTCCTGTCCATCTGCGCTTTCTGGCAGATGTACGACAATCTGGTTCCCCTGATTCTCACCAACACCTTCCACATCGACAAGACCATTTCCGGCGCCATCATGGCGGCAGACAATGTGCTGGCGCTGTTTTTGCTGCCGCTGTTCGGCGGGCTGTCCGACCGCTGCGGCAGTAAGCTGGGCCGCCGCCGGCCCTTCATCCTCTTTGGAACCCTGGCGGCGGTGGTGCTGATGCTGGGCCTGCCCCTGATCGCCGACAGCTATCACGTCCAGGCCGCCCCCTTCAAGCTGTATCTGTTTATCTCCCTGCTGGGCTGCCTGCTGGTGGCCATGGGAACCTACCGCAGCCCCGCCGTGGCGCTGATGCCCGACGTGACCCCCAAGCCTCTGCGCTCCAAGGCCAACGCCATCATCAACCTCATGGGCTCCATCGGCGGCATTGTGTATCTGATCATCACAACCTTCCTGTACAAGACCAAGAGCGAAACCTACATCACCTACTTCCCCCTGTTTGCCATCGTGGGCGGCATTATGCTGGCTGCGCTGCTGGTGGTCATGCTCCTGGTGGACGAGCCCAGGCTGGCCGCCCAGCAGAGAGCCTATGAGGAAAAGCATCCCGAGGACAATCTGGCCCAGCAGACCATCTCCGGTGAGGAGCTGCCCCCGGAGGTCAAGAGGAGCCTTGCGTTTCTGCTCGCCTCCATCGCCCTGTGGTTTATCAGCTACAACGGCGTCACCACCTGGTTCTCCGTCTACGCCCAGAATACCTGGGGCATGAGTTTGGGCCAGGCCAACACCTGCGTGACCATCGCCACCGCCGGTGCCATCGTCAGCTACATCCCCATCGGCGTGGTGGCAAGCAGAGTTGGCCGCCGCCGCACCATCCGCGCGGGTGTGCTGATGCTCACCACCTGCTTCACCGCGGCCTTTGTGTACACCATGCTCTCGGACACCTTCTCGCCGCTATTGTACGCGCTGTTTATTCTGCTGGGTGTGGGCTGGGCCTCCATCAACGTCAACAGCCTGCCTATGGTGGTGGAGATGTGCAGAAGCGCCGATGTGGGCAAGTTCACCGGCCTGTACTACACCTTCTCCATGTCCGCCCAGATCGTGACCCCCATTGTGGCGGGATGGCTGCTGGATCACGTCAGCAGCAAGGCGCTGTTCCCCTACGCCGCGATTTTCTCCCTCGCCGCCTTCCTCACCATGGGAATGGTCGGGCACGGCGACAACAAGGTGGATGCCAAGCGGGGCCTGGAAGCCTTTGACGTGGATGACTGACAGAATTAGCGGAAGCTGCCGGCACGCCGGTGGCTTCATACCAGTTCCCGATAGAATGGTTTGTGCATATCGGCTTGACTCAGCTTCCGCGCCTCAAACGGGCGGTTGATAACCGCCCCTACGGGAGGAACGGCAGGCGGTTGATAACCGCCCCTACGATAATGAAAGACTGGTATCAGCTTTTTCGTAAAAAATGGCATGGCCTTCCCAACGCCGGAAAGGTCATGCCATTGTTTATTTTTTGCTGCCGGGGCGCTCCCAGGGCTTTATGAGGCTTGCCTGCTCGTAGAGCCGCTGGTAGCTTTCATACCGGCTGGGGGCAATGGTTCCTGCCTGCACCGCCTGACGGACAGCACAGCCCGGCTCCTTTCGGTGGGTGCAGTCGGCAAACTGGCAGTGCCCAAGGAAGGGCGCAAAATCCGGGAAGGCGTATTGCAGATCCTCCTTGAGAATGCCGTCCTCAAACTCCGTATCAAAGGAGGCAAAGCCCGGCGTATCGGCAACCAGGGTATCGCCCCCCAGGCTGTACAGCGCCACATGGCGGGTGGTGTGCCGGCCCCGTCCCAGCTTCTGGGAAACCTCTCCGGTGGCCAGCTTCAGCTCCGGCTTCAGGGCGTTGAGAATGCTGCTTTTGCCCACGCCGGAGTTGCCGGTAAAGGCGGTGAGCTTTCCTTCCAGAGCCGCCCGAAGCGCCTCCACACCCTCCCCGGTCTGCGCACTGGTGGAAAACACCGCAAAGCCCGCCTTCCGGTACAGGGCGGCCAGCTCCCGGGCCGGGTCCAGGTCGCTCTTGTTCAGGCACAGGGCCACCTCTACCTGCCGGTCAGCCGCCAGCGCCGCCACCCGGTCGATGAGGAAGGGCTCCGTCACCGGATTGACAGCGGAGGCGAAGATCACAAGAAGATCCACATTGGCCACCGCCGGGCGGATAAAGCTGTTGCGCCTTGGCAGAATTTCCTCCACCATGCCCTTGCCCCGCTCCACGGTAATCCGGGCAATGTCCCCGGTGAGGGGGACGCTGTCCTCCCGGCGCAGCACGCCTCTGCCCCGGCAGGTGATCAGGCCCCGGGGCGTGATCACGTCATAAAACCCGCTGAGAGAACGGACGATCCGTCCGGTCAGTTCCTCCGCCATGGTCATTCCTCCGCAGGAGAGGAGTCGAAGTAGACCTCCTGGGTGCGCTGGTATTCGCCGTCCACGTAGAGGTCATAGTACACCGTTCCCCTTCCCGTCAGCTCCACATAGGTGCTGGTCTGTCCGGGGGGCACCTGCTTGGATGCCAGCACGGTATCCTCCCCCTTCCGGCGAACCTCCAGCATGTACTCCACCTTCCGCTCCGGAACATCGAAGGAAACGGTAATGGTGACGGGAGGCGTCGTCTCCTCCGGCGGCTCCGTCTCCACCTGAAGGCCTGCGGAATACTGGATGATGATCTGGGTTGTCACATCCAGCTCCTTGTTCTTGTCTACGGACTGGAACACCACCTCATTTACCGGGCGCTGGCTCTCGGTGGGCTCATAGCGCACATTGGTAAAGCCCAGAGGCTCCATGACCTTTTTGGCTGCCTCCACATCCATGCCGATGAGCTCCGGCATGAACTGCATCACAATATCCGGGCCGGAGCTGACGTAGATATACACCGTCTGGCCTTCCTTCACCTCTTCGTTGGCGGCAGGGTCGGTGCGGGTGACCACGCCAGCGTCGTAGACGTAGCTGGGCTCCTTCTTGGTCAGGGGCTTGTAGCCCTGCTTTTCCAGAAGGGCATAGGCTTCCTCCGCCGAGGCGCCCACAAAGTTGTCCATGCGCTTGCTCTCCGGCTCCGGGCCCATGCTCACCGTGATATACAAATCAGACCCCCGCTGGACCTTCATGCCGCCGGCGGGCTGCTGATCGATGATCTGTCCCTCCCGGTAGGTATCGTGGTACTGCTTGGGATTGAGGTGGATGTTGAAATCTCCGTAGTGCTCCGCCAGCCCGTCGTCAAAGGTCTGGCCCTGGAGGTACGGAACCTCCACCAGGTCGCGCTCCTGATCCAGCAGCGCACCGTTGAACAGGGCCACCAGAAACACGATGATGGCCATGACCGCCACTGCGCTGCACACTACGATGGCGGTAGCCGCCACCCGGTTGCGCTGTTCTTCCTTCTTCTTCTCCTTGACCTGCTGGCGGGTGGTGCGGCGCTCCGTCAGAGGGTCCTTCGCAGAGGTGGGCGGCTCCCTGGTGGGGGCGGCGTTCTTCCTGTGCAGGCTCATCCGCTCCGGTGCAGGCTTCTGGCCGGTCTTGGCCATGACCTTCTTCTCCGCGGTGGTGAGCTTCCCGCCGCCGGGCATACTGTCCGGATGAATGACCTGGGTTGCGTCATCGGTGAGGAAGTGATAGGGGAAGGCAATGGCGGGGTTCTTCCGGAATTCCTCCATATCCTGGAGCATTTCCGTGGCGGAAACGTACCGGTCCCGCACCTCCAGGGCCATGGCCTTCATGATGATCTGCTCCAGACCGTAGGGAATGTTGGGGTTCAGGGCGGAGGGACGGCGCGCGCCGCCGTTGATATGCTGGATGGCCACCGCCACCGCCGATTCGCCGTCGTAGGGCGGACGGCCTGTCATCATCTCATACATGACAACGCCCAGGGAATAGATGTCCGAGCGGTTGTCGGTGTGGCCTCCCTTGGCCTGCTCCGGGGAGATGTAGTGTACCGAGCCAAGGGCCTCCTTGGTCAGGGTGTTGCTCTTGTTCATCACCCGGGCGATGCCGAAGTCCATGACCTTCACGGAGCCGTTTTTCAGCACCATGATGTTGTGGGGCTTGATGTCCCGGTGGACGATGCCCCGGCTGTGGGCGTGCTCCAGGCCCTTGGCGATCTGCATGGCAAAGTGCAGCGTCTCCTTCCAGTTGAGCACGCCCTTCTTTTCCATGTACTGCTTCAGGGAGATGCCGTCGATAAGCTCCATGACGATGAAGTTCACGCCGCCCACCGAGGAAACGTCGTACACCTGGACGATGTTGGGGTGACTGAGCATGGCCACGGCCTCGCCCTCCGCCCGGAAGCGGCGGCGGAACTCCTCGTCCCCGGCAAACTCGTCCTTTAATATCTTGATGGCTACCAGCCGGTTCAGGCGATGGCATAAAGCCTTATAGACCACGGCCATGCCGCCGGTTCCGATGACCTCCAGAATCTCGTAGCGGTCATCCAGCAGCCGTCCAATATATTGATCCATTGTATTGATAGCTCCTTTCCGAATGATCGCTAGATGGCCACCAGAACGCTTGTCACATTGTCCGGTGCGCCCCGGCGTCTGGCAATGCGCAGCATACGCTTGCAGCAGTTGTTTTTATAAACACCGTGGACGACTTCAAAGAGAATCTCCTGGTCGTCCAGGAGGTTGCTCAGGCCGTCGCTGCACAGCAGCAGAAATTCGCCCTTCACAAGCTCCTTATGGAATATGTCCATTTGCACCGTGGGCTCCGTGCCCACGGCCCGGGTGATGAAGTTCTTGCCGGGATAGCTCTTGGCCCGCTCCGGGCTCAGCTCCCCCCGATCCACCATCAGCTGCACCAGAGAGTGATCCTTGGTCACCTGGGTGATGCCGCCACGGCTGATATGGTAGCCCCGGCTGTCGCCAACGTTGACAAAGGTGGCAGTCCTGCCCTGCACCAGCACCGCAACCAGGGTGGTGCCCATGCCGCTGAACTCCTCAAACTGAGCCGACTGGTCGAAGACCGTGAAGTTGGCAAGCTTTACCGCGCTTACCAGCATCTGATCCGCTTTCTCCTGATCCATACCAGGGGTGTAGCACCGGCGAACCTCCTCCACGAAGACCTCTGCGGCCAGAGAGCTTGCCACATTTCCGGACTTGGCGCCGCCCATTCCGTCACACACGATGCACAGCACCGCCGATTTATCCAGCTGTTCAATTCGGAAGGCGTCCTGATTCTGTTTTCGGACACATCCGGGATCCGTCAGTCCCCAGCTTTGCATAGCAAGCTCCTCTCGTCTTTCTCTTTCCTGTGCGGAGGCTACTGCTCCGCCTTCTGCTTTGTGTATTTCCGGCGCAGCTGCCCGCAGCTGGCGTCAATGTCGCCGCCCAGAGTCCGCCGGACGGTGGCGGGGATGCCCCCATCCTCCAGAAGCTTCTGAAAGGCCGCTACGTCAGCGCGGGTGCTGGGCTTTAAGGGGCTTTCCTCCACGTGGTTCAGGGGGATGAGGTTAAAGTGGGCGGGCAGTCCCTTCAGCCGCCGGATCAGCTCCCTGGCATCCTGGGGCCGGTCATTGACCCCCTGGATCATGGCGTATTCAAAGGATATCCGCCGGGAGGTGGCCGCGTAGTACCGCCGGCAGGCATCCAGCAGCTCCTCTATGGGGTAGGCCCGGCTCACCGGCATGATGGTGCGGCGGATCTCGTCGTTGGGGGCATGGAGAGACACCGACAGCGTCAACTGTAATTTCTTCGCCGCCAGCTGGTCGATCTTCGGCACCAGGCCGCAGGTGGACAGGCTGATGTGCCGCATGGAGATGTTCAGCCCCTGTTCGCTGTTGACCAGCTCCAGGAAGCGCATCACGTTGTCAAAGTTATCCAGCGGCTCCCCGATGCCCATGAGCACGATGTGGGAGATGGGAAGGCCGCTGTCCCGCTGGGTGAAGGCCACCTGATCCAGCATCTCAAAGGGCTCCAGCTTCCGCACCAGCCCTCCCAGGGTGGAGGCACAAAAGGCGCAGCCCATCCGGCAGCCCACCTCCGTGGAGATGCACACGGTGTTGCCGTAGTGGTAGCGCATGAGCACCGTCTCCACGCAGTTGCCGTCGTGCAGCTGCCACAGATATTTGATGGTGCCGTCTTTCTTCGACTCCTGCCTGCGCACCACCTTGGGTGGGCACAGAGGATACCGCTCCTCCAGCACAGTTCGCAGACTCTTGGGGACGTTGGTCATCTCGTCGTAGCCGTATATGCCCTTTTGCAGCCACCCATACACCTGCCCCGCGCGAAAGGCCGGCTGGCCCATATTTTTGAATACCTCCGCCAGCTCCGTCTGGGTCAGGGATTTGAGATTCATGGCTTTCTCCTTAGCTTGCAGATAAAAAATCCGTCGGTGTCGTACTGGCCGGGGATAAAGGTAAACATTCCCGTTGTATTCTCCGGAAGCTTTTCCAGCTTTTCGGGGACAAACTCCCGGTTTTCTGCCAGAAATGCCGCCGCGACCTCCTCATTTTCCCCCCGGAGCACCGTACAGGTGGAGTACAGCAGCACCCCGCCGGGGCGCACGTACCGGGCCTGGTTCCGGAGGATCGCCAGCTGCAGCTCCGGAAGCAGGTGAATCTGGCTCAGGTCTTTGTAGCGGATATCCGGCTTCTTGCGGATGATGCCCAGCCCCGAGCAGGGGACGTCCGCAATGACGCAGTCCATGGCGTTTTCCCACTCCGGGACAAATTGGGCTGCGTCCTGTACCCGGGCAGTGATATTGGTAAGCCCTAACCGCTGGACGCCTTTTTCCAGCAGCAGCCGCTTGTGGTCATAGATATCGCAGGAGATGATCTGTCCTTTGCCGCCCATGGCAATGGCGGCGGCAAAGCTCTTGCCCCCGGGGGCGGCGCAGCAGTCCAGCACTCTTGCCCCCTCCCTGGGAAGCCCCGCGCACAGAACGCTGACGTGGGCCGCCGGATCCTGGACGTAGTACAGCCCCTTTTGGAAGGAGGGAAGCTTTTCAAGGCTCCCGGTGCCGGACAGCAGCAGGCAGTCAGGCAGCCAGGGATGCGCCTTTGCGGTGACCCCCTCCGCCTCCAGAATGGAGACAGCCTCCCGGGCCGTGACCCGGAGGGTATTCACCTGCACCGCCGTGTCGGGCATACCGTTGTCGGTGATGAGCATGGGCTCCAAAGCGCCCTTGGGCAGATTCTTTTTCAGCAGGGAAATCAGCTCGTCCGGGTGACTGTATTTTTCCGCATAGCCGGTGGGAGCCGTTAAGTTGTCCTTCTGCCGCAGAGCCGCCCGAAGGACGGCGTTGACCAGCCCCGCCGCCTTGGGATTGGGGCAGTATTTCTTGGCCAAAGCCACGCTTTCATTCACCGCGGCGGAGTCCGGAATCCGGTCCATTTCCAGAATCTGGTACAGCCCCAGCCGCAGACAGTCCAGGGCCACCGGATGCAGGGCGCTGCGCTTGCCGGTGAGCAGCTGCTCCAGGTAAAAGTCCAGCTTCATCCGGTTCTGGGTCACGCCGTAGCACAGAAAGGACGCCAGCGCCGCATCCCGGGCATCCAGCCTGTCCCGGCGCAGGGCCTCCTTCAGAGCGGCATTGACCCAGGCGCCGTCCCGGCGGCAGGCTGTCAGCACGGACAGCGCCGTCTGACGGGCGCTCACCCTTTCAGGGGATGGCCCCGGAAATAGTCGGGGGCCGCCATCCGCTTTCCCCCCTGGGCCTGTAAGGACGTGATTTCCACCGCGCCCTCCCCACAGGCAATTTGAAGTCCGGTCTTGCTGATGCCCAGAATCTGGCCGGGCTTCCCGGAGCCGGGGATGCATTTCGTCTCAAATACCTTAAACAGGGTGCCCTGAAGCTCCATGGTTGCAATGGGCCAGGGGTTCAGGCCCCGGACATGGTCGTGAACCTGCCGGGCGGATTTCGTAAAGTCAATGGGGCAGATGCTTTTGTCCAGCATGGGGGCGTAGGAGACCAGAGCCTCGTCCTGAGGCTTGGCGGAAACCGGCCCCGCTGCCAGCCGGGTCAGGGTCTTGCTCAGAAGAACCGCTCCCAGCTCCGTCAGCCGGTCCAGCAGCTGCCCCGCCGTCTCATTTTCCCCGATGGCGGTGGGCACAGCATCGATGATGTCTCCTGCGTCCATCTCCCGGCACAGGTACATGGCGGTGACGCCGGTCTCCTGATCGCCGTTCAGCACCGCCCACTGGTAGGGGGCGGAGCCCCGGTACTTGGGTAAGAGGCTGGCGTGGATGTTGATGCAGCCCAGGGTTGGGATGTCCAGCACCCGCTGGGGCAGAATCCGGCCATAGGCCACCACCGCACACACATCGGGCCGCAGGGAGCGCAGGGTCTCCACCGTCTCGTCCTCCCGGAAGGTCTCCGGCTGGAATACAGGGATTCCCGCGCTCTGGGCCACCTCCTTCACAGGCGGGGCCACCAGCTTCATCCCCCGGCCCTTGGGCCGGTCGGGCTGGGTGTATACGCCGACGACCTCAAAGCCGTCGGCAAGGATCTGTTTCAGGCACTGGGCCGCAATGTCCGGCGTGCCCATGAAAACCACACGCATGGTATCCCTCCGTCAGATAGGTTACTCCGGGTTTTTCAGCTCTTCCTCCGTGAGGAAGCGATCCATGACCTCTGTGAAGACGATGCCGTCCAGGTGATCCAGCTCATGGCAGAAGCACCGGGCGGTCAGCCCCTCTCCCTCGGCCTCGAACCAGTTGCCGTCCCGATCCTGGGCCCGCACCTTGGCATAGCTGGGCCGGGTCACCAGGCCGTACTTGCCGGGAACGCTGAGGCAGCCTTCCGCCCCGGTCTGCTCTCCGGAGGTCTCCACCAGAGTGGGGTTGACCAGCTCCAGAATCTCCTCACCGGTGTCCACAACGACCACCCGGCGCAGAATGCCCACCTGGGGCGCCGCCAGTCCTACGCCGTCGGCCTCCTCCAAAGTATCTTTCATATCCTTCAGAAGCTTGTGCAGCTTCCAGTCAAAGGAGGTCACCTCCCGGCAGGTCTTGTGCAGGGCGGATTCGTCCACTGTCAGAATTTTACGCAGTCCCATGTTGTATCCTCTTTTCTGTTCTATTCTATGGAAACTCGGCTTTATACTTCAAAGCCGTTGACATCAATGTAGGCGCTGACGCCGCGCATCTGCTTATCCGTGCCAAACTGCCGGAGCATGGAGGCCAGCAGCAGCCGAAGAGGCCTCGTCATGCGGCAGCGCAGGGTCAGCTGGCAGCGGTAGCGGAAGTTGATTTTGGGCACCACACAGGGGGCGGGCCCCAGCACCGTCAGCTGCTCCCGACAATAGTCCGGCTGGGCCATGGCGGCAAGCACACTGTCCCGAAACTTGCAGGCCCCCCGGAAGATCCACTGCTCGTCCTCTCCGGTGAAGATTACCGAAACAAGGTCGCCGAAGGGGGGCGCGTTCTGCACCCGGCGAAGATTGATTTCCAGGTTATAGAAGCTGTCGTAGTCCTGTTTGGCCGCCAGCGTCAGGATGCTGTGCTCCGGCGCCAGGGTCTGCAAAATGGCCCGGCCAGGAGTCTCCCCCCGGCCTGCCCGGCCCACTACCTGGGTCAGCAGGTTGAAGGTGGTCTCTCCCGCCCGGTAGCCGCCGGTGTACAGGCTCAGATCCGCGTCCAGCACCCCAACCAGGGTCACCCGGGGCAGGTTCAGGCCCTTGGCCACCATCTGTGTGCCGATGAGCACCGGAATCCGCTCCTGCTGGAAGCGTTCGAGAATCTTTTCGTGGGTGTTCACGGCGCTGACCGTGTCCGTGTCCATCCGCAGAACCGGCATCTCCGGGAACAGCTCCGCCATCACCTCCTGCACCTTCTGGGTGCCGCAGCCCAGGGTTTTCAGAGGGCCGCCGCAGGTGGGGCAGCGGCTGGGAGCGCTCTGGGAGAAGCCGCAGTAGTGGCACATCAGCCGCCCGTTGGCGCTGTGGTAGGTCAGCCGTACGCCGCACCGGGGGCACTCCGGGGCCTTGCCGCAGTCCACGCATTGCAGGGCGCGGCTGTTGCCCCGGCGGTTGATGAGCAATATCGCCTGGTTTCCCGCCTGGACGGTCTCCATCAGAGCCTGGCGCAGGGGGATGCTCAGAGGGGTATCGTTGCCCATTTCCAGCTCATGGCGCATATCCACGATCTGGGTTTGGGGCAGGGGCCGTCCGTTGTAGCGCCCCGGCAGACGGTAGAGGGTGTAGTCCCCGGCCTTGGCGTGGTACATGGTCTGAACCGCCGGGGTGGCAGAGCCCAGCAGCACCAGGGCCTTCTCCCGGGTGCCCCGGAGGATGGCCACCTCCCGGGCGGAGTACCGGGGCACATTTTCGGATTTATAGGAATGCTCCTGTTCCTCATCCAGAATAATCAGGCCAGGGGTGCAGGGGGCGAACACCGCGGAGCGGGTACCCACCACCACCTTGGCCTGCCCATTTCGGACACGGAGCCATTGGTCTCGTCGTTCTCCGGCCCCCAGGCTGCTGTGGAGCACTGCCACCTGCTGGCCAAAATAGGCTGCCATCAGCCCCAGAAGCTGGGGCGTCAGGGCAATTTCCGGCACCAGAAGCAGGGCGCTTTTTCCCTCCTCCAGGCACCGCTGGATCAGTCGGATATACACGGCGGTCTTGCCGGAGCCGGTGACGCCATACAGCAGGGCCACCCCCGGGGTGTCGGACAACAGCTGCTTCTGAAGACCCTGATAGCAGGTCTCCTGCTCCGGTGTCAGCACCAGAGGGCCGTTAAGCTTCGCAGGTTTGATCTCCCGGCAGCGGAGCACCGGGCGTTCCTCCAATGTCAGATATCCCAGACCTTCCAGCCGTTTCAGGGTTTGCAGGGTGCAGCCGGTGTAGTAGCACAGCTCCTTGGCCGCGGCAGCGCCCACACCGCACAGCAGATGCAGAACCTCCTGCTGCAGCCGGGCGGAGCGGGGACGGCTGTCCGCAAACTCCATGGCTTCCTCCGGGGGCACCGCCAGAACGGCAATGCGCTCCGTCCGGTCAGACAGCCGCTGGCGGAAGTCTTTGTCCAGGGTGATCCACTTTTTCCCGGCCAGGTACTTGAGAATCGCCTCCCGGTCTTCTTCCCCGGGGATCAGCTCCCGCAGACGGCTTTCCTCCGCCTGACCTCCCAGGGCTTCCAGAAGCTCCAGAACCTCCCGGGCTCCGGCCTTGCGGATGGTCTTCTCCTTCCAGGATCGATCCTCCGAAAGCCTCAAGGTCTCCTTTGCCTCCATCCACACCGCCGCAGGCAGCATGGCCCGGACGGCATCAAAGAAGGTGCAGAAATACCGCTCCCGGAGAAACGCCGCCAGACGGAGCTGGTGGTTCGTCAGCAGGGGGGTGTCGTCCAGACAGGTTTCCACGCATTTGAGCCCCTGGGGATTTCCATCCTCCAGGGACAAAACGATGCCCTCGGTGCGCCGGTTTCCCCGGCCGAAGGGAAGGCTGACCCGCTGTCCGGGAGACAGGGTCATATCCTCGGGAACCCGGTAGGAGTATGGCTTGTCAATGGCAAAATTGGCCGCTGCAACAGCAATTTTTCCGATCAAAGCCATACACGATCCTCCCCGGGAATGTTTTCACGCCCTGTAAAATGCGACTGTTTTCAGTTGCGGTATTCTTCCTTCACGGAAGCAGTAAGAGAGCCCTCGGCCACCTCCTGGATGGCCATGGTCACAGGCTTCTCCGGCAGATCCTCCTGGAAGGCCTCGGCCTCGGCAGCAATCTGCCGTGCCCGGTGGGCCACCACATTTACCAGCAGATACCGGCTGTCCACATTCTTCAAAAGCTCAGCTACAGGGGGGTAAAGCATGTTCATTTCCTCCAAAATCTCAAATGTACAAAATCTATAAAAGCTCTGAATATCTCAGAAGTTCTCGATAAGTTTCAGCATTTCCTGGGCACAGCGGTCGGCATCGTCGTTGACAAGGACGTGGTCGTACCACACCCGCTGCTCCATTTCCCATTTGGCCCGCTCCAGCCGCAGGACAATCTGCTCCTCCGGGGTGTCGCCCCGGCCCCGGATGCGTTTTTCCAGCTCTTCCATGCTGGGGGGCATGATGAACAGCAGCAGGGCCTCCGGCGCAGAGGTCTTCACCTGCCGGGCGCCCTTGGGCTCAATATCCAGCAGCACGGAGCCATGGCGCAGCTTTTCCTCCGCCTGGGCCCGGGGGGTGCCATAGTAGTTGGCCATGTGGGCGTCATACTCTAAGAATTCTCCCCGGCGGATCATGTCCTCAAACTTTTCTTTGGTGATGAAGTAATAGTGCACCCCATCCACCTCGCCGGGTCTGGGAGGACGGGTGGTGGCGGAGACGGAGAAGGACAGATCGTGTCTTCGTTCCATCACCTTTTTCAGGACGGTTCCCTTTCCCACGCCGGATGCGCCGGACACAACAATGAGCCTTGTCATGCCTCCTCCTTTCCCATCCAGCGGCGGCAAAGCTCCTCCGAAGGAATGGCGGACAGCAGAATGTGATCGGTGTCCATCAGAAGCACCGACTGGGTCTTGCGGCCAAAGGATGCGTCAATGAGCATCCCCCGGTCCCTGGCCTCCTGGATCAGGCGCTTGATGGGTGCGGAATCCGGCGCTACAATGGCCAGTACCCGCTCCGATGCCGCCATGGAGCCAAAGCCGATATTGATGAGCTTCATACAGGAACCATCCTTTACTCAATATTCTGGGTCTGCTCCCGGATCTTTTCCAGCTCCGCCTTGATGTCCACCACGATCCGGGCCAGACGCACATCGGTACACTTGGAGCCGATGGTGTTGGCCTCCCGGTTCATCTCCTGGAGCAGGAAGTCCAGCTTCCGGCCCATGGGAGAGCCCCCGGCCAGCATGGTATTCATCTGATCCAGGTGGCTGCGCAGCCGAACCGTTTCCTCGTCCACGGCCACCTTGTCGGCGAAGATGGCGGCCTCCATGAGGATGCGGCTTTCATCGATGGCGGTGTTTTCCAGAACCTCCCGGAGCTTGTTGTAGAGCTTCGTCCGGTAGTCGATGACGGTCTGGGCATTGCCCTGCTCCACCTGGGAAACCAGGGCCAGGATGGTCTCGCCCCGGTCGTGGAGATCCTTCTTGAGGGCCGCCCCTTCTGCGGTGCGCATCTGGTCAAAACGGTCAAGGGCCTCTCCCACCACCGTCAGCAGGTCGGCTTTCAGGGCATCCTCGTCCACCTCCGGCCGCTCCACGGTAAAGACCTCGGGAAGCCTTGACAGGGTGGACACGCTGATATCATCGCACACGCCGTAGTCCCGGACCATCTGGTGCATGGCATCCAAGTACCCCTCCACAACGCCGGTGTTCAGGGTGACCCTGGCCTGATCGGCGGTCTCGGCCTGGACGGAGATGCTCACGTCCACCTTGCCCCGGGAGATCACTGCCTTGACGGCCTGCTTCACCGCATCCTCCCCGAAGGAAAGACTGCGGGGCATTTTCACCGTGCAGTCCAGGTAGCGGTTGTTCACCGACCGGACCTCCACCGTAAACTCCCTGCCGTTCAGGGAGTGGATGGCCCGGCCGTAGCCGGTCATGCTCTTAACAACCATGTTCACACGTCTCCTCTTTCCCGGCCTTTTTTGCCATGGCCGTAATTTCATACCGGGTCTGCCGCCTGCGCATCACCAGCCTGTCGTAGACCACGGCACAGACAACGCCCAGGAAAAAGCCGATCCCGCCGCCCAGGGGGCCGAAGCGCCCGGGCAGGGTTCCAACCCAGTAGCCCACAAAGAACAGCAGCAGCGGGGTGCCGTACAGCACTGCAGCCGCCTGGAGCACCGGGCCGGAGGCCGACTCCACCTTTACCACATCCCCCACGCCGGCACCGATGAGATTGTCGGCAGTGAACTCCACCGCCTCGGTGGCCGCTCCGCAGCCGGAGCACTTGTGACAGTCTCCGGAGCAGGCGCTCTGGCGGATGTGCACCACCAGAGCCTGATTATCAGGAAGTGTCTTTCTGACACGTACCAGTTGTTCCATACTGACTCCTTATGGCCTGACCGCCTGCAGCACAGCCGTTACCGTGTAGCTGCCCAGAGCGCCCAGCTGGGTGTATTCCTCCGGGATGACGACCCGGGCCTTGTAGGTGGAGGTGCCTGCCTCCGCACTGGCAAAGTCCACCTCCACGGCGAGAAGCGCAGGATCGAAGGTGCTGATGATGTTGGCGGGGCCCCGCAGCCGGACCTCCAGAGCCGTGTTGATGATCTCCGCATCCAGGCCCTCGGGGACGTTGATGGGCACAAAGGTGTCCACCTTGAAGGTCTTGGTCATCAGTCCTGTAAAGCTCACCGTGACGGTTGCCTCATTGACACCGGTCTGGTTGGTGACACCCTCCGGCAGGGTGATGGGGAACACCAGCTCATTGCTGGTCTTTTCCAGCTCCGCCAGCTGGATGGTCGCCAGGGTGAAGGTGTCGCCCAGGGTCTCCAGCACCGCGTCACTGGCGGAAACCCGGATCACCTGAGGCTCCACCTGAATGGTGGTGTTGCCCTCGTTGGCGCCGCCGCCGTAGTTCACATTCACGGCAAGCTGAAGCTCCCGAATGCGGCGGATGGGCATATCCACCCGAATCTGCTCTACATTGGTGGTGATGTCCTGCGCATCCACGGGATTGCCTTCGGAATCACACAGAGTGTAGCGGTAGCTTTCGCTGATGGATTCCACCCGGCCGGTCAGATCCACCTCGATTGCGGCATATTCGATGGTGTCCACCACTGCCGCGGGGCCGGAGATGGTCACCACCGTGTTGTCCAGCACGGCATTTTCCGCATCGTACAGGTAGTTTTCGGCCCGGGTGCCTGTCCACTTGATCTGAACCGGCAGCTCCTTGGTGCGCTTATAGTCTACGTCAATCAATACGCTCGCCGGCTTGCGCTCCTCCACGGCAACGGAGCCGGAGGATACATCGCCGGGATAGACCGGGGTGAAGGCCAGGGCAATGCGCTCCCCGGGCTCGGTCACCTTGGACACATCCGCCTTCACCGTCATGCCGCTGGAGCCGATTTTGTTCAGGTCGCTGCGGGAGCCCCGCAGACGCAGGGAGACGGTGTTCACAGAGGCCTTGGTGATCATCAGATTCCGGTCCGCCAGCACGGATTCCCCCTCCAGCACCACCGGAATATTATAGAAGGTACGGCTGTCCTCCAGGCTGACGTTGCTCACCACGAACATCCACAGGGCGAAGGCGATTACAAAGGACAGAAGCAGGCTGTAGAATTTATTCCTTCTCATGCTCGTCCGCCTCCCATCCATTGAGCTTGCGAATAATGCCGCCAAAGCCCCTCTGGGCTTCCTCCGATGTGCTGCACAGTCTGCTGCGCAGGAGCTTGTCCAGGGTCTGGGGGGCCAGGTGCCGCTTGAGAACCCCGCCCTCCGCCACGGAAATGGTGCCGGTCTCCTCGGACACTACCACAACAATGGCATCGGAGACCTCCGACATGCCGACCCCCGCCCGGTGCCGGGTACCCAGCTCCGGGGGCAGATGGGTGTTATTGGTCAGGGGCAGCACGCACCCCGCCGCCGCAATCCGTCCCTCCCGGATGATGGCCGCGCCGTCATGGAGGGCCGCCTTGGGGAAGAAGATGTTGCGCAGCAGCTGCTCGGTGGTCAGGCCATCGATGGTGGTGCCTGTTTTGAAATACTCATCCAGCTTGTGCTCCCGCTCAAAGACGATGAGGGCGCCCACCTTCTCCCGGCTCATGTGCTCGCAGGCAAGCACGGTCTGGGTGATGATGGCATCCATCTCCTGGGTGGCCTTATTGATGCCGAAGAAGCTTCGCAGCTGGACGGAGCCCAGGTGGTTGATCATCTGCCGGAGCTCCGGCTGGAACAGCACCACAAAGGCCAGAAGTCCAACGGCCAGGAACTGGCTCAGAATCCAGTTGAGGGTATGCAGCTTCATCACATCGGTGATCCATGCCGCCACCACCAGCAGCACCACCGTCCGGGCCAGCCGCATGGTGTGGGGCGTACGCACCAGGGGTAAAAGCTTATAGATCAGCAGGGCCACGACCACAATATCCAGGTAGTCCGACCACTGCATATTGTTGATTGTCTGCAATAAATCACGCAGTATCTGTTCCATCATCTGCACCTCATTTATGTCAAGCGCCGGCAGAGCATTCTGCGGCAGTATATAGTATAGCTATTATCTGTTCTATTATAGCGTTTCAGAGGCCTGATGGCAATAGCAATTGTGTAAAAATTTACGGCCAATTCTGCCGGATTCTTTTACCGGCGCAAGGCGTTCTTCCGGATATTACCTGGGGTGTCGGATTTTGCCCCGGGCTGCGCAGGCACAGAAGGCTTCGATGTCCTCCCGGGTGGTGTCAAAGCCCAGACTCAGGCGCACCGTACCGGTTTCCAGAGTCCCGGCGCTCCGGTGGGCCAGGGGCGCGCAGTGCAGCCCCGCCCGGAGGGCAAAGCCATGCTCTGCCAGGCGCTGGGCCTCCTCCTCGCAGTCCCCATGGGGAAGATAGGAAAGGGTCGCTGCCTGGTGGGGCCCGGAAAACACCCGCAGTCCCCCTTCGGAAAGCTTCCCGGCGCAGAGGGTCAGCAGGGCGTGCTCCCGGAGAAGCAGATTCTCCGGCCCCCGGCGGCGCACCCAGGCCATTCCGGCCCCCAGTCCCGCGATCCCCGGCACATTCTGGGTTCCGGCCTCCAGCCGGTCGGGAAGCTCCTCCGGCATGGTCTGCTCCCGGGACATGCTGCCGGTGCCGCCGTAGAGCAGGGGCTGGGCATCCCCGCTGCACAGCAGAAGCCCCGTACCCTGGGGGCCGTACAGCCCCTTGTGCCCCGGCATGGCCAGAAACGCCGCCCCCAGCCCTTCAAAATCCAGAGGCAGCACCCCGGCAGACTGGGCGGCATCCACGATCAGGGGGATGCCCCGGTCCCGGCACATCCGGGCAATGTCCTCCAGGGGCAGAATATAGCCGAATACATTGGATACGTGGGTCACCACCGCCGCCTCCACCCCCGGCTGCAGGGCCCGGTCGAAGCACGCCAGGGTGTCCTCCCAGTCAAAGAGCTTCTCCCCCGCCACGGTGAGCGCGGCATTCAGGGCGTGAAGCGGCCGGGTGACGGCGTTGTGCTCAAAGCCGGAGATTACCACCCGGCCCCCGGGGTGAACCAGAGAGCGGATGGCGATGTTCAGACCGTGGGTGCAGTTCATGGTGAAAACCACCTGCTCCGGCCGGCAGGAAAAGAGCCTGCCGGCCTCCTCCCGGGCCCGGAACACCACCCTTGCCGCCTGCTCCGCGGCGGCATAGCCGCCCCGGCCCGGGCTGGCACAGACATGCATGGCCCGCTCCACCGCCCGGGAAACCTGAGGCGGCTTGTGAAAGGAAGTCGCTCCGTAGTCAAGATAACTCATAGCTCCAGCGCCTCCAGCTCCCCCTCTCCCAGCGCCCCATAGACCCGGCGCAGAGGGATATTCTCCCGGCGCAGCAGCGCCACGGCTTCTGCAATATCCCGGGTCCACAGCCGCAGGGCATACCCGCAGCCCTGCTCCTCCATCCACCGGGGAGTGCGCCGGAGGCTGCACCGCACCGATGCTTCCTTTAGCAGCCGCTCTCCCCGCTGGGCGAAGGTCACAGAGCGGAATGTGATATAATAGCTTTTCATAGCGCCACCCTCCCTGCACAATCTATGCGCCTCAGGCCAGAAACGTGTCAGAAAGAGGCTGACAGGGCCCGGCGCCCAATAGGAGCCAGACCCTGCAAAAGCCGGACGGCCGGGAAGCACCCGGCCGTCTGCGGTCAAATTTTATCAATCAGGCACACCGCGTGGCAGGACATGCCCTCGCCGGTTCCGGTGAAGCCCAGCTTTTCCTCGGTGGTGGCCTTCACGTTCACCTGAGCGGCAGCAATGCCCAGAGCGGAAGCGATGTTTTCTTCCATCTGCGGAATATAGTCTTTCAGCCTGGGCCTCTGGGCGATCATGGTCACATCGATGTTGCCCACGCCGTACCCGGCGGAGCGGAGCTTTTCCCCCACCTGGGCCAGCAGCTTCAGGGAGTCTGCCCCCTTGTACTGTGGGTCGGTGTCCGGGAAGTGCCGCCCGATGTCCCCCAGTCCCGCCGCGCCCAGCAGGGCATCGGACACCGCGTGGAGCAGCACGTCCGCATCGCTGTGGCCCAAAAGGCCCTTCTCATAGGGAATCGTCACGCCGCCCAGGATCAGCGCCCGTCCCTCCACCAGCCGGTGGACATCATAGCCATGTCCGATTCTCATAGGCTTTCCTCCAGAATTGCCTCGGCAATTTTCAGATCCAGGGGAGTGGTGATCTTGATATTCCGCTCCTCCCCCTCCACGATCTTCACCTTCATGCCCATATTTTCCACGGCGGAGCAGTCGTCGGTGACGGCTGTCCCCTCGGTTCCGGCCTTGTGCAGGGCCGCCTTCAGAAGGTCGATGTCAAATACCTGGGGGGTCTGAACGGCATAGAGAAGGGCCCTATCCGGGGTGGACTCCACCAGTCCGCCCTTCACGGTCTTGATGGTGTCCTTCACCGGGATGGCGGGCGCCGCCGCCCCATAGGTGCTGGCCGCCCGGACGGTACGGTCAATGAGCTGCCAGGTGACCAGGGGCCGGGCCCCATCCTGGATGGCGGCCAGGCCGCAGCCCTTCGACAGAGCGCCCAGCCCTGCGGCTACGGAATCCTGCCGGGTCTTTCCTCCTGCCACCACTGCCCGAACCTTGGGGAAGGCTTTGCTCAGGTCGGTGACGGCCAGGATCAGATCCGGCCGGGTGACAATGACGATTTCCGCCACCGCGTCGCACGCCTGGAAGGCCGCCAGCGTCCGGCCCAGCACCGGCGTCCCCGCCAGGGGGGTGAGAATCTTGTCAATGCCCTTCATCCGGGAGGCGCTTCCCGCCGCCACGATCACCGCGCCGCAGGTTTTCAGCTTCAGCGCTTTCCGGGCAGGTTTGGTGAGCTTGGTAATGTCCATGGCTTACAGCTCCTTTATCAGCTTCTTAAAGTGTTCTCCCCGCACCATGAAGTTCTTAAACTGGTCAAAGGCGGCGCTGGCAGGACTCATCAGCACCACGTCCCCTTCCTGCGCTGCGTTCGCCGCCGCATACACTGCCGGGTCAAAGCTGCCGCAGTCCACAATTTCCAGAGCGGCAGGATCATACGCAGGGCAGGCAAGCACCGCGTCCCGGATCTTCGGGCCGGTAGCGCCCCCCAGGAACAGCTTTTTCACGTGGGCACAGATCTCCGGCCCCAGAACGTCATAGGGGATGTGCTTGTCGTAGCCTCCGGCGATGAGGATGACCTTCTCCGGGAAGCTGCGCAGCCCTGCAATGGTGCGGCTGGGGCTGGAGGCGATGGAGTCGTTGTAGTAGCGCACCCCATCCTTGATGCGCACCAGCTCAATGCGGTGCTCCACCCCGCCGAAATGCTTCGCAACGGAGCGGATGCATGCGTCCGGCACCAGCCCCTCCACCATGGCGATGGCTGCCATGTAGTTCTCCACGTTGTGAACCCCTGGCAGGAGAATGTCCGAAACCGGCAGCACTTCCACCCCGCCCCGGCAGATGATGCCGTCCCGGATGCATACATGCCCTTCCCCCAGCCGGGAGAAGAAACGGGTGGCTCCGTTTCCCCGGAGACCTGCGGTGATGGCGTTGTCGGCGTTCAGCACCAGAAGGCCGGATTCGTCCTGATGGCGGTAGATGTTCTTCTTGGCATCCACATACTCCTCCATGTCCTTGTGAATGTCCAGATGGTTGGGAGCCAGATTGGTAATCAGCGCCCGGCTGGGACTGCGGCGCATATCCATGAGCTGGAAGGAGCTGAGCTCCACCACCGCGTAGTCCTCTTCCTGCATCTGCCGCACCAGGGGCAGCAGGGGCGTGCCGATGTTTCCCCCCAGCCAGACGGTTTTTCCGGCGGCCTTCAGCATTTCGGCGATGAGGGTTGTGGTGGTGGTCTTTCCATCGGAGCCGGTGACGGCGATCAGCTGGCAGGGGGCCACCTCAAAGAAAACCTCCATCTCCGAGGTCACCACGGCGCCCTTTGCCCGGATGTCCTCCAGGAGGCCCGGGTGCATACTGGGGGTGCGGAACACCACGTCCGCCTCCACCCCCTGGAGATAGTTTTCTCCCAGGTGCAGCCGGCAGCCCGCCTGCTCCAGCGCCAGCACCTCGGCATCCAGCTTCTCCCGGGGGGTTCTGTCACAGCCCAGAACCTCGCAGCCGTATTCCAGCAGCAGCCGCACCAACGGCCGGTTGCTGACCCCCAGCCCCAGCACGGCGATCCGCCTGCCCTTCAAGGACGCAAAATAGGAATCAAAAGCACTTCCCATGGTCAAACCTCTTTTCGAAACATTTTCCAATAGTATATCGCCCCGGAAAAGATTTTGCAAGACATTTGACAATTTCCCATTCTTGGGGTACAATACTTCCGCGACCAGGCCGGACAGCCGCGGCTATTCGCCCAACGGCGGATAGATGAGGAAAGTCCGGGCTCCACAGGGCAGGGGATAACGGGTAACGCCCGCCGAGGGTGACCTCAGGACAAGTGCAACAGAGATATACCACCGCAGGGCTTCGGTTCTGCGGCCAGGGTGAAAAGGTGGGGTAAGAGCCCACCCGGCTTATGGAGACATAAGTTTTACGATGTAAACTCTATCCCGGAGCAACGCCGTGGAGGGACATGTGATCGGCCCGATCGTCCCGAGGAGGCGGCTTGATCCCGTGAGCGATTGCGGGGCTAGATAGATGGCTGTCAAGACAGAACCCGGCTTAC
>CALYRG010000006.1 GCA_945482615.1 uncultured Clostridia bacterium
AGAGCCGGGCGCTGTATTTTTGGGGCTGCCTCACCGCATTAGTGAGACGGCCCCTTTTTGTGCGCAAAAGGCCGGTGCATAATTGCAATGACCGATTGGATATGCTATACTGAAGGATATAGTCGAGCCAAAGCGGAGGCGTTTATGAAGGAATTATCGGTATTTCAGAAAAGCATGACGGCGCTGCTGCCGGAAACGGAGCTTCGCCTGGATGAACCAATGGCGGCGCACACCTCATTGCGCATTGGCGGCGGGGCTGAGGTAATGGCTTTTCCCAAGTCCAATGGGGAGTTGGCACAGCTTCTGAAAGTGTCCGCTTTATTGGGCGTTAAACCGGTTATATTAGGAGCAGGAACCAACGTACTGGCCCCGGACGAGGGAATGGAGGGCCTGGTCATCTGCCTCAAGGACTGCTTCGGCGGGATTGATCCCCTGGACACCATGGACATCCGCTGCGGTGCGGGTGTGACCATGAGCCGTCTGGCGGTGTACGCTGCCGGACTGGGTCTTTCGGGTTTGGAATTCGCCCACGGCATTCCCGGCACGGTGGGGGGCGGCGTCTACATGAACGCCGGTGCCTACGGCGGGGAGCTGGGGACGGTGTGCCTTGGCGCGGAGGTTATGGACAGCAGCGGCAAGGTCACCTACTGGGACCGGGAACGGCTGCGCTTTTCCTATCGGCACAGCGCCCTGCAGGAGACCGACGGCATTCTTCTCAGCGCGGATTTTGCACTGCGCAGGGATGATCCGGAGGCCATCCGCGCCCGGATGAAGGCGCTGATGGAAAAGCGGACGGCATCCCAGCCTTTGACGCTGCCCTCGGCAGGCTCTGCCTTCAAGCGGCCCCAGGGCGGCTACGCGGCGGCTCTCATCGATCAGGCAGGACTGCGGGGCTTCCGGGTGGGAAACGCTGCCATTTCCGAAAAGCACGCGGGCTTTGCTGTGAATCTGGGCGGAGCCACTGCCGGGGAGATGAAGGCGTTGCTCACAGCGGTCAGTGACCGCGTTTATGAAAACAGCGGCATCCGGCTGGAGCCGGAAATCAGAATCTGGTAGAGATACAAGGAGGGATGGATGGTGGCTGCTTCCTTTTCCGCGGGAGCCAAGGCAGAGCTCTGCCGCAGCTTTCCTCAGAAGCACTGCTGCGCTCTGGCGGAATGCTTTGGCATTCTGCTCTATGGCAACAGCTTTCAGGCCAGCGGCATCAAGCTGGTCACGGAGAGCCGGGAATTTGCCCAGACCCTGCCAAGACTTTTCCAGCGGGCCTTTGATGTGGAGTTTGACAGCTTTCCGTCTTTAGAGGCGGGGGGCAAGCTGACCTTCCAGATCACGGAGCCGGAGAAGATCACGAGGATCATGAACAGCTTCGGCTTTGACCCCGGGCAGACCACAGCGCTCCATGTAAATCTGCCGGTGGTGGAAAATACCTGCTGCCGGACAGCCTTCCTCCGGGGGGCATTTCTGGCCGGAGGCAGCGTCACCGACCCGGAGAAGGGGTATCATCTGGAGCTGACCACCACCCACCTGAGCGTATCCCGTGAGACCGAGGCGCTGATGCGGGAGGTGCTGGACTTTTCTCCCAAGCTTGCCCTTCGGGGCGGCGCACAGGTGCTGTACGTAAAAAGCAGCGAGCAGATTGCGGATCTGCTGACCTATCTGGGAGCACCGGTTGCTTCCATGGGCATTCTGGAAGCGCGGCTTGAAAAGGAACTGAACAACAAGGTCAACCGCCGCTGCAACTGTGACGATGCCAACACCTCCAAGGTGGTGGATGCTGCCCAGGAGCAGCTGTCTGCCATCCGAAAGCTGAAAAAAGCGGGGAAGCTGGAGCATCTTCCCGCAAAACTGCAAATGGCGGCCTCAGCCCGGGAAGAAAACCCGGCTTCCTCCCTGACAGAGCTGGCAGCCATGATGGAACCGCCCATTTCCAAGCCTGCCATGGGCAGCCGAATGAAGAAACTGGTGGGCCTTGCCCGGGAGCTGCCCGGCGACTGACCCGATTTTAAGAGAGGAAACACTATGAGCTTTGTACATCTGCATCTGCATACGGAATACAGCCTTCTGGACGGAGCCTGCCGCCTGAGCGGGATCATGGATCGGGCAAAGGAGCTGGGGCAGACTGCTGTGGCCATCACAGACCACGGCGTGATGTACGGCTGTATTGATTTCTATAAGCAGGCCAAGGCCGCGGGCATCAAGCCCATCATCGGGTGCGAGGTGTATGTGGCCCGGCGGCGGATGACCGACAAGGTACATGGTCTGGACAATGACCCCTACCATCTGGTGCTGCTGTGCGAAAACCGGCAGGGCTATGAGAATCTGTGCCGCCTGGTATCCCAGGCCTTTGTGGACGGCTTCTACGGAAAGCCCCGGATTGATCTGGATCATCTGGAAGAATTCCATGAAGGCCTGATCGCCCTGTCCGCCTGCCTGGCAGGAGCAATCCCCCAGCATCTGATGGAGGAGGACTACCAGGGAGCAAAGGAATATGCCCTGAACCTGGCCCGGATTTTTGGGCCGGAGCACTTCTATCTGGAGCTGCAGGATCACGGAATCCAGCAGCAGCGGCCGGTAAATCAGGGGGTTCTCCGGCTGGCCCGGGAGACCGGACTGCCGCTGGTGGCCACCAACGATGTCCACTATCTGACCCGGGAGGATGCGAAAATGCAGGATCTTCTGCTGTGCATCCAGACCGGGAAAACGGTAGATGAGCCCAACCGGATGCGCTTCGAGACGGAAGAATTCTACATGAAAAGTGAGGAGGAGATGGCGGCTCTCTTTCCCGGTGTTCCGGAGGCCATTTCCAACACGGACAGAATCGCCCGGCGGTGCAATCTGGAATTTACCTTCCATGAGTACCATCTGCCTGCCTTCCCGGTTCCGGCGCCCCATACCAACGATTCCTATTTCCGGATGCTCTGCGAGGAGGGGTTCCGGGAACGTTACCCGGAGGGAAACGTTGCCTACCGGGAGCGGCTGGAATATGAGATCGGGGTCATCAGCCGCATGGGTTATGTAAACTACTATCTCATCGTATGGGACTTTATCCACTTTGCCAAGGAGCACGATATCCCGGTGGGGCCGGGGCGCGGCTCCGGCGCGGCCTCCATTGTGGCCTACTGCCTGCATATCACCGAGATCGACCCCATGAAGTATACCCTGATCTTCGAGCGGTTCCTGAACCCCGAACGGGTGAGCATGCCGGATTTCGATACGGACTTCAGTCCCGAGCGCCGGGGTGAGGTCATTCAGTACGTCATGGACAAGTACGGTGCGGATCACGTGGCGCAGATCGTCACCTTCGGCACCATGGCCGCCCGGGGCGCCATCCGGGATGTGGGCCGGGCTATGAACTACACCTACGCCGAGACGGATCAGGTGGCCAAGCTGGTGCCCACCATGCCCCTGCATATCACATTGCAGCAGGCGCTGGAGATTTCTCCCAAGCTCAAGGAGCTCTATGACGGAGACGCCAGGGTCAAGACCCTGGTGGACACCGCCCGGAAGCTGGAAGGAATGCCCCGGAATGCCTCCACCCACGCTGCGGGCGTGGTGATCACGGCCAAGCCCGTTACCACCTATGTGCCCCTGTCCCGGAATGACGATACGGTGGTCACCCAGTACACCATGACCACCATTGAGGAGCTGGGCCTTCTCAAAATGGACTTCCTGGGCCTGCGGAACCTGACGGTGATTCAGGACGCGGAGCAGCAGGTACGCCAGGAGAACCCGGACTTTGATATTTCCAAAATCTCCGACAGCGATCCCGAGACCTTTGCCATGCTGGCCGAGGGCAAGACCCAGGGCGTGTTCCAGCTGGAATCGGCGGGTATGACCGGGGTGTGCATCAACATGAAGCCCACCTCCATTGAAGACCTGACGGCTATCGTGGCCCTGTACCGCCCGGGCCCTATGGAATCCATTCCCCGCTTTATTGACCGCAAGCACCACCCGGAGCGGGTAACCTACAAAACCCCTCTGCTGGAACCGATTCTGAAGGTGACCTATGGCTGCATCGTCTACCAGGAGCAGGTCATTGAAATTTTCCGAACCCTGGGCGGCTATACCATGGGCCAGGCAGACAACATCCGCCGGGCCATCTCCAAGAAGAAGCAGAAGGTCATCGAGGCTGAGCGCCAGGTGTTCGTCTACGGCGATCCTGCCCAGAATATTCCCGGCTGCGTAGGCAACGGTGTGCCGGAAGCGGTGGGCCAGTCGCTGTACGATGAGATCGTGGACTTTGCCAACTACGCCTTCAACAAGGCCCATGCCGTGTGCTATGCGGTGGTGGCCAATCAGACCGCGTATCTCAAATGCCACTATCCCAGGCAGTATATGGCGGCACTGATGACCTCCGTGCTGGACTCTGCGGCCAAGATTAACACCTATATCGCCGAGTGCCGGGAGTTGGGGATCGGGGTGCTGCCCCCGGACATCAATCACTCCGATGACCACTTCAAGGTGGAGGGGAATGCCATCCGCTTTGGCCTGGGGGCAGTGAAGAACGTGGGCCTGGGGCTCATCCGCAGCGTTATGGCCCGCCGGGCCGAGGGCGGCCCCTTTGCCTCCCTGGAAAACTTCCTGGAGCGGATGGGCGAAGGGGAGCTGAACAAGCGGGCGGTGGAGAACTTCATCAAGTGCGGCGCCATGGACTGCTTCGGCTGCCACCGCAGTGAGCTGCTGGCGGTGTATGAATCCATGATGGACGATATGGCCTCCTCCCGGAGGAAAAACCTGGAAGGACAGATGGGTCTGTTCTCCATGCTGGAGGAGGATGCCCCTGCTGCCCGAATCACCATCCCCAAGCTGCCGGAGCTGAGCAGGGCGGAAATCCTGACCATGGAGAAGGAGACCACCGGCATCTATATCTCCGGCCACCCCATGGATGACTACCGGCCCATGCTCCAGGGAACCCATGTGGTGCACATCGGCGCACTGATGGAGGAGGAGAGCGGCTATCGGGATGACCAGATCGTGTCTGTGGCGGGCATTGTCCAGGCGGTGAAGATGAAGACCACCAGGAGCAATACCATGATGGCCTATGTCACGGTGGAGGACGACACAGCCTCCATGGAGATGCTGGCCTTTTCCAATGTGCTTGCCGAGGCCGGCAGCTATCTGAAGGAGGGCTCCGCCCTGGTGATTACCGGCAGACTCTCCCTGCGGGACGACAAAGAGCCGCAGATTGTGATCAACCGGGCCAGGCCCATTTCCGAGTACCGGGGCTCCGATGCACCACGGGAGGCACCGCCCGCTCCGGTTCCCGGAAAGCTGTATCTGCGGCTGCCCGGACAGGAGGGCAGACTCTATCCCAAGGTTCGCGCGATCCTGAACATGTTCCCGGGAGAGGGAAGCGCCACGCTGTTCTTTGCCGATACCGGTGCGCGGCGGGGCACCCGCTGCAGCGCCGCGCCCAGTATGCTCCGGGAGCTGGAGCGCCTGCTGGGAAAGGAAAATGTTGTTGTAAAATAACACAATCCTCTGTATGGATCACAAAATGGGAACGTTTTGCCATGGGTAAAATCAAAATGAAATTGTTATGTCATTTTGAACCCTGTGTTTTAGAAAAATTTCTTTCCTTTTTGTAATACTTGTGTTACAATAATACAGATTTGGCCGGAAAGGAGCGACTGCCATGAAAAGAATACGAACGGCTGTGCTGGCAGCGCTTCTGGCGCTTGCTCTGGCCGGCTGCGGGAACCTGACGGCAAAGGATATGTATGCCCTCCCAAAGCGATCCCGGGAATACGCGCAGCTGCAATCGGCAATTGATGCATCCATGTATGGCCTGACCTATTCCTCCCCCCGTTCCGGAGAAAACCAGCAGACTGTCCAGGTGGCCGATCTGGACGGTGACGGAACAGAGGAATACCTGGTGTTCGCCAAGGGAACGAAGGACCGGCCCCTGCAGGTGCTGATTTTCAAGCAGAGCCAGGATGGCTCTGTGCGGAATATGGCGATTATCGGCTTCAACGCGCTGGAGTTTGAGCAGGTTGAATACGTCAACTTTGACGATAAGCCGGGCTTGGAGCTGGTGATCGGCCAGCAGGTCAGCGACCAGGTGCTCGGGAACATTTCGGTGTACACCTTTTCCGGTGGGGATGCCCAGCTGGTGCTTATGAGCGGCTACAGCCGGTTTACCACCTGCGATCTGGACAATGACGGAAAGAGCGAGATTATCGTTCTGCGTCCCGGGGAGGCGGAGACCCAGCGGGGCATTGCGGTGCTGTACGGCAGCCGGGATGGGCAGATCTATCGCTCCGTAGAGACGGAGCTGTCCGTGGATCCTTCCCAGATCCGCCGGATTGTTCCCGGAAGACTGGAAGATGGTGCACCTGCGGTGTACGTGTCCAGCTCCGGAAGTGACAACAGGATCCTGACGGATATTTTTGCCTTTAAGGACGGCCGTTTTACAAACATCTCCACGCTGAATCCTGACATTACCGGAATCAAGACTCTGAAAAACTACTATGTCTATGCCGAGGATATGGATGCAGACGGCGTGATGGAGCTTCCGTCCCTTGTGAACATGAAGCCGGTCTCCGGCGGGACGGATACGGAGCAGAATTTTTTGCTGCGCTGGTCATCGCTGGACACCAACCTCTGGCCTACGGATAAGCTGTTTACCTTCCACAACTATGTGGGCGGCTGGTATATGCAGCTGGACTCCAGCTGGGCCGGACGGGTCAGTGTGGAGGAGGACCTGGACCAGTATCGTTTTTACATGTGGGACGAGGCCTACCGGGCGGCAACGCCTCTGTTTACCGTGTATGTTCTCACAGGCCCTACCCGGGACGAGGACGCGGACAAGGACGGACGCTTCCCCCTGTACCGCGCAGAGGGAGTGGCCTATGCCGCCCGACTGGAGGACGGAGCCGTCCAGCTGGGCCTGACCCAGAAGGGCTTAATTGAAAACTTTCACCTGATCCGCCATGACTGGAAGGCGGGGGAGGCCTGACAGGCCGATCAGGGATAGCATACATAGTATCTGCCGCATCCCGGCAGCGAAGCTTCAGGCCCGGATATCTGCACCAGGGGCCAGGAAAGGAAGGATCACGCCAATGAAAAAAGTACTGATCATGGAAGACGAACTGAACATCCGCAGCTTTGTGGTCATCAATCTGCGCAGAGCGGGCTACGATGCCATTGAGGCAGGTGACGGACAGGAGGCTCTGGATGCCATCGCCGCCAATCCCGATATTGGTGTTGCCATTCTGGATATCATGGTGCCGGTAATGGACGGCTTTGAGGTCTGCCGCCGTATCCGGGCCAGCAACAAGCAGATGGGTATCATTATGCTCACTGCCCGGA
Organism: uncultured Clostridia bacterium; assembly: GCA_945482615.1. GTDB lineage: Bacteria > Bacillota > Clostridia > Oscillospirales > Oscillospiraceae > Faecousia. Next base: position 7,312 of record CALYRG010000006.1, read on the forward strand.
CCCAGGAGATGGATAAGGTCACGGGCCTGATGACCGGTGCGGACGACTATGTCACCAAGCCCTTCTCTCCGGCGGAGCTGACTGCCCGTATTGACGCACTGTACCGCCGGATCGGCGGGGATTCCAATGCCAGCTCGGAGCTTCTGACCCAGGGCCCCTTTGTTATGAACACCCGCAACCACACGCTGGAGAAGAACGGGAACCGCATCCGCCTGACCCAGGTGGAATACGCGATCCTGAAGCTGTTTATGCAGAACCCCGGCCGGGCTCTGTCACGGGAGGACATTCTGGCCGCTGTCTGGGGCCGGGACTACGAGGGTGAGCTCAAAATCGTGGATGTGAATATCCGCCGCCTGCGCATCAAAATTGAGGATGACACTGCCAATCCCACCTACATTACCACCGTCTGGGGCCTTGGCTATAAGTGGGGCGCATAAGGAAAATGGAAAAGAAAACTCTGGCCACGGTGGGCGGACTGCGTTTGCGGTGGCTGAAAAACACCGCCAGCGTGATCGCGGCCCTGGGCCTGGTGTGTGTGCTGACGCTGACGGCGTGCTTTGCTCTGTACTACTACAGCAGCATGTCCTCGGATATGAAGAGCCGTGCGAAGGCCACCACCGAGTTTTTTGCCAATTACGTGGACCAGACCTACAACGAGTTCTACCAGTCCTGCATTACCTACGCCAATACCTTTGCGGACAAGGACTATATTGAACTGCAGTTTATCAACAACCAGGGCACGCTGGTGGCCTCCTCCTACGGCCAGTGGGCGGGCGACTCTCCCCAGACGGGAGAGATTGCCGATGCCATTTCCTCCCGGAATGTGCAGACCTTTCTGGGTCGGGACACCAACACCGGGGAGCGGATCATGGCGGTATCCAGTCCCATGATCTTCTCCAACGGCGAGGTCATCGGCGTTCTGCGCTATGTGACTTCTACCCGGGTGGTGGATGCGCAGCTTGTGCTGGTGGCGGTCACCGGAGCGGCTCTGCTGCTGATGGTGCTGGCCATCGTTGTGGTGACCAGCGGCAGCTATCTGCGCACCATTATGAATCCGGTGGCGGAGATATCCGAAAAGGCCAAGCTGATTGCGGGCGGCAGCTATGGCATCCAGATCCACACCCCCTATCAGGATGAGATCGGGGAGCTGGCCCAGACCATCAATGAGATGTCCAATAAAATCGCCCAGAACGAAAAAATGCAGGCAGAGTTTATCTCTCAGCTCTCCCATGAGCTGCGCACGCCCCTGACCGTGATCAACGGCTGGAGCGAGACATTGCTCTCCGACGAGAATATGGACGCGGACACCCGCCAGGGTATGAAGATCATTTCCAGCGAGGCCAAGCGGCTGACGGAGATGGTCATGGATCTGCTGGACTTCAGCCGGATGCAGGACGGACGGATGACCCTGGCTGTGGAGCTCACCGACATCCGCTCGGAATTTGACGACACCATGTATATGTATGCCAGCCGATTGGCCCAGGACGGCATCGTCCTGAATTATGAGGACTCCGAAGAGGATATCCCGGAGATCCCCTGCGATGCCAAGCGTCTGCGCCAGGTGTTCCTGAACATTCTGGACAATGCCTCCAAGTACGGCGGCTCCGGCAAACGCATTGACGTGAGTATGCATTACGAGGACGAGAACGTGGTGGTGCGCTTCCGGGACTACGGCCCCGGCATCCCGGAGGACGAGCTTCCTCTGGTGAAGAAGAAATTTTACAAGGGCAGCGCCTCTGTTCGGGGCACCGGCATCGGTCTGGCCGTCTGCGACGAGATCGTCCAGATGCATGGCGGCACCCTGACGCTGGAGAACGCGGAAGGCGGCGGCACGTTGGTGACCGTCACGCTGCCGGATGCCCATTGAGACCATTTTGAAGCGTTTCATAAGGAGATCGTTGAACCTATGGCGAATAAAGAAAACACCCCCTGCTGTGAACAATTCAAGACTATGATCGGCGGCCAGGCCCTGATCGAGGGCATCATGATGCGCGGCCCGGAAAAGGACGCCATTGTGACCCGGAACCAGGACGGCCTGCATGTGGAGGTAAATGCCCGGAAGCTTCCCCCCAAGGGCAGCTTCAAGACCTGGCCCTTCCTGCGGGGCATTTTCTCCTTCTTTGATGCCCAGGTCACCGGGGTCAAGGCCCTGATGCGTTCGGCGGATCTTGCCCCGGAGGAAATGCAGGAGGAACCCTCCAAGCTGGACCTGTGGCTGGAAAAGAAGCTGGGCAACGAAAAATTTCAGCAGGCAGTGGTGGGAATCGCCGTCTTCCTGGGCCTGGCCCTGTCCATCGGACTGTTCTTCCTGCTGCCCATGGTCATCGGCGGCTTCTTTGACAAGTGGATCGACAGTACCGTGGGCCTGAATCTGGTGGAGGGAATCATCCGTATGCTCCTCTTTGCTGCCTATATGATCCTCATTTCCCGGATGGAGGATATGAAGCGGGTATTTTCCTACCACGGCGCGGAGCACAAGACCATCCGCTGCTATGAAGCGGGGCTTCCCCTGACCGTGGAGAACGTGAGGATGCAGACAAGACTGCATCCCCGGTGCGGCACCAGCTTCCTGCTGGTGGTGATGGTAATCTCCATTTTGGTGTTCTCTGTGGCTTCCAGCGCCTTGCTTGCGGTGTTCCCGGCTCTGGAGGGTCTGCGGGGCAGCGCTCTGTACCGCGTCATTATGGTTGTGTTCAAGCTGCTGCTTCTGCCGCTGGTGGTTGGCATTACCTATGAGATCAACCGCTGGGCCGGCGGCCATGACAATGGCTTTACCAGAATTCTGACAGCTCCCGGCATGTGGATGCAGAACTTTACCACCAACGAGCCGGACGACGGCATGATCGAGGTGGGCATCGCCGCAGTTCAGGCGGTTCTGCCGGAGCAGGAGGGCGCGGATCGATGGTAAAACGCTACAGCGAGCTCTACCACGATGCCAAGGCGGCTCTTCTGGCCACGGAATCCGCCGCGGACGCCGGGGTGCTGGCAAGGCTTCTCATCTGTCATGCCGCCGGAAAGAGCCAGGCGGAATACCTGGCCCATCAGGATGACTACGCTCCGGAGGACGTGATCATCCAGGTAAGCAAGGGCGTGAAGCGGCTTCTGGATGACGAACCCATTGCCTATATTCTGGGCCAGTGGGAATTTTACGGACTGCCTCTGAAGGTCAGTCCGGATGTGCTGATTCCCCGGGATGATACGGTGGCGGTGGCAGAGCTGGCCATTCGCCAGGCACTGTTTCTCGACCAGGACCCCCGGATTTTGGATCTGTGCTGCGGCAGCGGCTGCATCGGCATCGCCATAGCAAACAGGGTGAAGGATGCCCGGGTGACCCTGGCGGATCTCAGCCAGCAGGCCCTGGCGGTGGCCAAGGAGAATGTGCAGCTGCACCGCATGGGCGGCCGCGTTCGCTGTGTCCGGGCAGATGCCATGCAGAAGGCCTCCGCGTTTCTGGGGAAATTTGACCTGATCGTCTCCAACCCGCCCTATGTGACAGCGCAGGAGATGGAGGAGCTTCCCCGGAGCGTCCGGGAATACGAACCCTCCATGGCCCTCTGCGGCGGCGAAGACGGCCTGGACTTTTACCGGGCAATCGTGCGCAACTTCACCCCGGCGCTCCGTCCGGGCGGCTGGCTGGCCCTGGAATTCGGTATGGGCCAGGGGGATGCGGTATGCCGCATTCTGGAAGAAAACGGGTATACCATTCTGGAACGTGCCAGAGATTATAACGAAAGAGAAAGAGCCGTGCTGGCACAGCACGGCAGGAAGGATGAACGATAATGGCTACGAAAAAGACTGCTTACGAGGCTCCGACCCCGGCATCGGATAAGAAAAAGGCACTGCAGACCGCTCTGGCGCAGATCGACAAGAGCTTTGGCAAGGGAACCGTTATGCGTCTGGGCGACCGCCCGGAGATGAATGTGGAGGCCATTCCCACCGGCTCCCTGGCACTGGATGCCGCTCTGGGCATCGGCGGTGTGCCCAGAGGCAGAATCATTGAGATCTACGGACCGGAATCCTCCGGTAAAACCACTCTTGCCCTGCACATCCTGGCAGAGGCCCAGAAGCGGGGCGGCGAGGTGGCCTTCGTGGACGCGGAACACGCGCTGGATCCCGTGTATGCCGCGGCCCTGGGCGTGGACACCGACAATCTGCTGGTCTCTCAGCCGGACACCGGAGAGCAGGCCCTGGAAATCACCGACGCTTTGGTTCGCTCCGGCGCTATTGACGCTGTGGTGGTGGACTCCGTGGCAGCGCTGGTTCCCAAGCAGGAAATCGAAGGCGAGATGGGCGACACCTTTGTGGGCCTGCAGGCCCGGCTTATGTCCCAGGCCCTTCGCAAGCTGGCCGGTACCATTGCCAAGACCAACTGCGTGGTGATCTTCATCAACCAGCTGCGTATGAAGATCGGCGTCATGTACGGCAACCCCGAGACCACCACCGGCGGCAACGCCCTGAAGTTCTATGCCTCTGTCCGTCTGGATGTGCGCCGCGTGGAGGCCATCAAGGAAGGCGGCAATGTGGTGGGCAACAAGACCCGTGTCAAGGTGGTCAAGAACAAGGTGGCGCCCCCCTTCCGGGAGGCCGTGTTTGAGATCATGTACGGCCAGGGCATCTCCAAGTGGGGGGAACTGGTGGATCTGGCTGTTCAGATGGACATCATTCAGAAGAGCGGCAGCTGGTTCAGCATGGGCGATGAGCGCATCGGACAGGGCGCCAACTCCGTGAAGGACTACCTGATTGCCAATCCGGAGATCGCCGCCCGGGTGGAAGCCGAGGTTCGGGAGAATCTGTGGAAGCTCACCGGCGGCGCACCCAAGGCTCCGGCACAGGCAGCGCAGAAGGCTGTGAACGTGACTGCCGACGATTTCAGCGATGAGGATTGATTCGCTGAAAACCACCCCGGACCGGGCGGGCCGCTACTGGGTCGCCTTTGATGACGGCAGCAAGCTGGGCCTGTACCGGCAGACGGTGGAGGACTTTGGTCTGTACACCGGCAGAGAGCTTTCTCAGGAGGATATGAACGCCCTCCGGGAAGCTGCCGGGAAGATGTCCGCCCGGATGCGGGCGGTGCGTATCGTCTCCATGAGCAGCGTGTCCCGGAAGGATTTGCAGGACCGGCTGATTCACAAGGGGGAAGACCCTGACCAGGCGGCGGAAGCTGTCCGGTGGATGGAGGAGCTTCATCTGGTGGACGATCGGGCCACTGCCGAAAGCGTGGTACGCTCCTGCGCCGCCAAGGGCTACGGCGCTGCAAGGGCGAAGCAGGCCCTGTATGAAAAGCGCATCCCCAAAGAAATGTGGGATGAGGCGCTGAAGGACTACCCGGATCAGACAGATGCAATAGAGTCCTTTCTGCGGGGACGGCTCTCCGGCGGCGCGGATGACAAGCAGGTGAAGCGGGCCATCGACGCCCTGATTCGCCGGGGCCACAGCTATGGCGATATTCGCCGGGTACTGGAAAAATTGTCCCTGGAAACGGATGATATTCTGGAGGAATAATAGAAATGGCTACAATTGGTTTTATCTCCCTGGGCTGCGCCAAGAACCAGGTGGACTGCGAACGGATGATGTATCGGGTCCAGGAGGCGGGGCATACGGTGCAGGGGACGCTTCCCGGCAGTGACGTGGTGGTGATCAATACCTGCGGCTTTATCGACTCGGCAAAGTCGGAGGCTATTGACGCGATTCTCACCACGGCCCAGCTCAAGGCAGCCGGGCAGGTGGGCAAGATTCTGGTCACCGGCTGCCTGTCTCAGCGCTACCAGCAGGAAATCCTCAGGGAAATGCCTGAGGTGGACGGGATTATGGGAACCGGCAGCTTTCCCAGGGTGGTGCAAGCCATTGACGAGCTTCTGGCGGGACATACCGTGGAGGACTTCGGCTCCATTGACGCACCGGAGGAGGAGACCGGACGGGTTCTCACCACGGCAGAGCACTACGCCTACATCAAAATCTCCGAAGGCTGCGACAACCACTGCGCCTACTGCGTGATCCCCTCCCTGCGGGGCAAGTACCGCAGCCGTTCCATGGACGATGTGCTGTACGAGGCACGGCTCCTGGCGGACAGCGGTGTGAAGGAGCTGATCGTGGTGGCCCAGGATACCAGCCGCTACGGCACCGACCTGCCGGAGCACAAGCGGCTGCTGCCGGAGCTTCTGCGCCGGCTGTGCCAAATCGAAAAGCTCCACTGGATTCGGATTCACTATGTCTACCCGGACGAGATTGACGATGAGCTGATGGACGTGATAGCATCCCAGCCCAAGATCGTCAAATATCTGGACATCCCCATCCAGCACTGCAACAGCGAGATCCTGAAGCGGATGAACCGCCGGGGGGACCGGCAGTTTCTGGACGGCCTTCTGAAAAAGCTGCGGCAGAGGATTCCCGGCCTTGTCATCCGCACCAGCCTGATTGTGGGACTGCCCGGAGAGGGCGAAGAGGAGTTCCAGGAGCTGTGCGATTTTCTGGCAGAGCATCGGCTGGAACGGGCCGGCGCCTTTGTCTTCTCCCCGGAGGAGGGGACACCGGCAGCGGCCATGCCTCATGTGGATGTGGAAACGGCAACCCGGCGGGCGGAGACTATTGAGCTGCTCCAGGGACGGATCATGGACGAATACAATGCTGCCCTGGTTGGCAAAACCCTGGAAGTGCTGGTGGATGGCTTTGACGAAGAGACGGAGCAGTTCTTCGGCCGCACCTGGGCGGATTCCCCGGATATTGACGGTCGGGTATGGATTGCCGGAGAGGATGCCCTCCGGGAGGGTGACTTTGTCATGGTTACCATTGACGGCACCGTGGATGGCGATCTGACAGGGTATGTAGCAGAGGAGGAAGAGGCATGACGTTGGCCAGCAAGATCACCATGATCCGGGTTATCATGATCCCGGTGTACATGCTCACCATGTACTTATCCGGCGGCAGCACAAATGTGTGGATGTACATTTCTCTGGCAGTGTTTATTGTGGCCAGCCTGACGGATTTTGTGGATGGCTATATCGCCCGGCACTACAACCAGACCACGGATTTTGGAAAATTTCTGGATCCTCTTGCGGACAAGCTGCTGACCATTGCCGCCATGACCATTTTCTGCGAGTGGGGACGGTTTCCCGCCTGGGCACTGATCCCGGTGCTCACCCGGGAGTTTGCTGTCACCGGTCTGCGGCTCATTGCCGTGCAGAAGGGCAACGTCATCGCTGCCGGATGGAGCGGCAAGATCAAAACCGCCAGCACCATGGTGGGCCTGTGCCTGATGATGTTCTTCACCCAGAGCCCGGTTCTGGATTGGACGGTCATCGCCGTTATCGTGGTGACCACGGTGTATTCCGGCGTGGAATACTTCGTCAAAAACTGGAAGTGTCTCTGGTAACCTGCAGGCTGTAGGAAAACGCCCAAGTCCGTTGGATTTGGGCGTTTTCTTACTCCGAAAAAACCCCTTGAACATGGGAAAAAGCAGGCGTATAATAGACCCATTCCGAAGAAAAGAGGAAGAGCCAAATGAAAGTTGAATTGCAGCATCTGACGAAGATTTTCCCCTCCCGGGACAAAAAGGGAAAGGATGTGGTGGCCGTCTCCGATTTCACCTTCTCCATTCCCGACGGCGAGCTGATCGGCCTTCTGGGCCCCTCCGGCTGCGGCAAAAGCACCACATTGTATATGCTCAGCGGCCTGGAGAAGCCCACCGGCGGCAAAATCTTTTTCGGGGATGACGATGTCACCGACCTTCCGGCAGAGAATCGGGGGGTGGGTCTGGTATTCCAGAACTATGCTCTGTACCCCCACCTGACCGTGGAGCAGAATATCCGCTTCCCCCTGGAAAACCGCAAGGGTGTGGGGAAGCTTACCAAGGCTCAGATAGCCGAAAAGGTGCTGGAGGCAGCCAAGCTGGTGCAGATTGACGGACTGCTCCACCGCAAGCCCAGCGAGCTGTCCGGCGGTCAGCAGCAGCGGGTGGCCATTGCCCGGGCACTGGTGAAGATGCCAAAGGTTCTGCTGCTGGACGAGCCCCTTTCCAATCTGGACGCCCGGCTGCGGCTGCAGACCCGGGAGGAAATCCGCCGGATTCAGAAGAAGACCGGTATCACCACCGTCTTTGTCACCCATGACCAGGAGGAGGCTATGTCCATTTCCGACCGGATTGTGGTCATGTGCGCTGGTGTCCTGCAGCAGATCGGCAAGCCCCAGGAGGTCTATGACGATCCGGTGAACCTGTTTGTTGCCAAGTTCCTGGGCACCCCGCCCATCAACATGTTCCGGGGCAGGGTAGAGGGAGAGCAGCTTTTCATCGGCGGGGATGCGGTACTCCGGGTTCCCGGCGTCCGGGACGGCGTGGTCAGCGTGGGCATCCGCCCCGAGGGCTTTATCCCGGAGGAGGATGGGCCCCTTCTTTGCAAGCTGCACAATGTGGAGGTCATGGGCCGGGACGTGAGCATCGTTGCGGAGAATGACGCCGCCGAGGCACCGCTGATCCGGGCTATCATCCAGTCCGACACCCGGCTGAACCGGCAGGCGGATACGGTGCGCTTCCGGCTCAAGCCTCACAAGGTACTGCTGTTTGAGCCGGAGACCGGAGCGCGGCTGCGCTTTGGGGAGGAGGAACGCCATGGATAACAGAAGCTGGAAGGGCTGGCTGTATCTGCTCCCGGCGCTGTGCTTTCTGGGAGCGTTTCTGGTCTATCCGCTGATGGACGTGTTCATCTATTCCGTGGAGGAGGGCTACAACTCCGCCTCCCAGACCTATTTCGGGGTGGGACTGTATAACTTTTCCTATGTCCTCCACGACACCTATTTTCTGCAGGCACTGAAGAATACCTTTATTCTGGTTATCATCACGGTTCCCCTGTCCACAGGCATCGCCCTGCTGATCTCTGCGGCACTGGCCTCTGTCCGGAAGCTCCGGGAGCTGTTTCAGACGGTGTTTTTCCTGCCCTATGTCACCAACACCCTGGCGGTTGGGCTTGTGTTTATGATTCTGTTCAAGAAGACACCTTACTCTGACGGCCTGATGAATCTCCTGCTGGGGCTCTTCGGCGCCGGGCCGGTGGACTTCATCGATGGACCCTACTGGGCGAAGATGTTCGTGCTGTGCTTCTACACCGTGTGGGTGGTCATGCCCTTTAAAATCCTGATCCTCACCAGCGCCCTGGCCTCCGTGAGCCAGACCTACTACAATGCCGCCCGGGTGGACGGCACCGGAAGGCTGCGGATGTTCACCAAAATTACCCTGCCCATGATCTCTCCATCCATCTTCTATCTGGTGATCACCGGCTTTATCGGCGCCTTCAAGGCCTATTCCGACGCGGTGGCGCTGTTTGGCACCGATCTGAACGCGGCAGGAATGAACACCATTGTGGGCTATGTCTATGACATGCTCTACGGCAACTCCGGCGGCTACCCCTCTTATGCCTCTGCCGCCGCCATCGTCCTGTTCGTCATTGTGCTGACCATCACCTGCATCAATCTGCTGGTGAGCCGGAAGCACGTCCACTATGTGTGAGGTGACCGGTATGGATTATGAAAAACTGGAACGCCGGGCCCGCCTCCGGGACAGGACCCGAAAGACGCTGGTGTATGCTCTGCTGGTCTTCTGGGCGGTGCTGGTGCTGTTTCCCTTCTACTGGATGCTGCTGACCTCGGTGAAAAGCTACGGCAGCTACAACTCTGAATTTATCCCCAGGCTCTATACCCTGACGCCAACCCTGGAAAACTATCTGAGTGCCTTCCAGGCGGTGCCCCTGGGGCGGTATCTTGTCAATACGGTGGTCTTCACCCTGGCCACCACCGCCCTGATGCTGGTGGTGACGGTGCTGGCGGCCTTCGCCTTTGCAAGACTTAACTTTCCCGGAAAGGATCTGGCCTTTACGGCCTTTTTGTCTCTGATGATGATTCCGGCAGAGCTGGTGGTGATTACCAATTTCGTCACCATAACGGACCTGAATCTGCGAAATACCTTTGCGGGCCTGATTCTTCCTTCCGTGACCTCTGTGTTCTATATCTACCTTCTGAAGGAGAACTTTGCACAGATTCCGGATGAATTGTATTATGCAGCCAAGGTGGACGGCACATCGGATCTCAAATACCTGTGGAAGGTGATGATCCCCATCTGCCAGCCCACCATCGTCACGGTCACCATTCTGAAGGTCATTGAGTGCTGGAACAGCTTCGTCTGGCCGCGGCTCATTACCGACGATGCCAACTATTTCCTGGTGTCCAACGGCATCCAGGAGATCCGGGAAAACGGCTTCGGCCGGGAGAATGTCCCGGCTATGATGGCGGCGGTGGTGGCAATCTCCATCCCGCTGGTGGTGTTGTTTCTGATCTTCCATAAGAAAATCATGGCCGGTGTGGCAAGGGGAGGGACCAAGGGATGAAAAAAGCGGTTTGTCTGATGCTGGTACTGACCTTGCTGATTTCCCTTTCCGGCTGCCACGGAACCAGAGGGCTGAAAGCCTTTGAGATTCCCGAAGTCTTTGATACTTCCAGAGCCTATGAGATCACCTTCTGGGCAAAGAATGATACCAATGTGGTTCAGGCAGATATCTACCGGCAGACGATTCGGGACTTCCAGGCGCTGTACCCGAACATCACGGTGAATATGCGCCTGTATACCGACTACAGCCGGATTTACAATGATGTCATTACCAACATCGCCACCAACACCACCCCCAATGTGTGCATCACCTACCCGGATCACATTGCCACCTACCTGACCGGCGTAAACACAGTGGTGCCCCTGGATCAGCTGCTGGTGGATCAAAGCTACGGATTGGGAGGCAGGGAGGTTCGCTTCGAAAGCCCAACCCGGGAGGAAATTGTGCCGCAGTTCCTGGAAGAATGCAGCTTTGCCGGCCATTATTACGCCCTGCCCTTCATGCGCTCCACGGAAAGCTGCTACATCAACAAGACCTATGTGGAAAAGCTGGGCTATGAAGTCCCGGAGGTTCTGACCTGGGACTTTGTCTGGGAGGTGTCGGAAGCGGCCACTGCCAAAAATGCCGACGGAACGTTCCAGGTCAACGGTCAGAAGGTGATGATCCCCTTCATCTACAAGTCCACGGACAACATGATGATTCAGCAGCTGCATCAGCTGGGAGCGGGGTATTCCACCGGTGCGGGGGAGGTACGGCTCTTTAACGACACGACCAAGGAGCTTCTGTATACCGTGGCGGAGCATGTAAAGTCCGGTGCCTTCTCCACCTTCAAAATTTCCAGCTATCCGGCAAACTTCCTCAATGCAGGGCAGTGCATTTTCGCCGTGGACTCCACTGCCGGCGCTACCTGGATGGGCTCTCATGCGCCGCTGCTGGACATCAGCAAGGAGCAGCTGGTGGAGTTCGAGACGGCGGTGCGCCCGGTGCCCCAGTTTGACCCCGCCAATCCCAGTATGATCTCCCAGGGGCCCAGCGTGTGCGTGTTCAATAAGGAAGACCCCCAGGAGGTACTGGCATCCTGGCTGTTTACCCAGTACCTTCTGAGTAACGATGTGCAGATCGCCTATTCCTGCACGGAGGGCTATGTGCCGGTGACCACCAAAGCGCAGCAGGACCCTGCTTATCAGGACTATCTTTCCCGGGAGGGGGAGGACGAAGAGGAGCACTACAGCGTGAAGCTCCAGGCAGTGAAGCTGCTGCTGTCCCACCTGGACGATACCTTTGTCACCCCGGTGTTCAATGGCTCCGCTTCGGTGCGCAGCGCGTCTGGACAGCTCATCGAGGAGACTGTGAAGGCGGTGCGACGGAAGCAGCCGGTGAACGAACAGTCCATCCAGGAACTGTACGGAAAAATGCGCTCGCTGTACCGATTGGATCAGGTTGGGGGCAATCTGGGAGAAAAAGCGGAGCTTGGAGCGCTGCCTGCAACCTCTGTGGTGCTGCTGGCGACCCTGGGACTGTGCTGGATTGGAATTGGTGCCTATTCGGCCACGGAATGGTATAAAAAGAAAAACGGGCAGGATAGAAAATAAGACATTGATTTCCATGGCAGAAAGAGTATAATGTAGGAGTGCCGGAGACGGCATACAACATACAAAGGAGAATGAATATGAAAAAGATTCTTGCATTTGTGCTGGTATTGGCCATGGTTCTGGCCTTTGCCGGCTGCTCCTCCTCCAAGGCAATGAGCCATGCAGACTTTGTTGCGGCGGAGATGGATTCTCAGGTGACTGTAGAGACCTATGTTCAGGCAACGCAGTCTTGGTGGGACAATAAGATTACGGTGTATGCACAGAGCGAAGACGGTGCCTACTTCCTGTATGAAATGGCTTGTCCCGAGGCAGACGCCTCCAAGCTGGTTCCCGGTACCAAGATCCGTGTCACCGGAACCAAGGGCGAGTGGGCCGGCGAAGTGGAGATCATGGATGCTACCTTTGAAATCCTGAAGGGCAGCTTCATTGCGGAGCCTGTGGACGTGACCGCACTGCTGGGCACCGACGAGCTGATTGCCCATCAGAACGAGAAGGTTATCTTCAAGGGCCTGACCGTTTCCAAGGTGGAATACAAGAACGGCGAGCCCGGCGATGACATCTATGTGTCCTTCACCTACGGCGACGGCACCTACGACTTCTGCGTGGAGCGCTACCTCACCGGTCCCGAGACCGAGGTCTATGCCGCTGTCGGCGAGCTGCAGCCCGGCGACGTGGTGGACGTGGAGGGCTTCCTGTACTGGTATGAGGGCGTGAACACCCACATCACCGCTGTGACCAAGGCTTGACCCAATTTCATCCCTACCCCCACCCGACAGGGTGGGGGCTTTGCCGTTTATGAGACCGGAATCTACTTGAAATGGAAGGGTGAATATGGTATAATTCGTAAAAGAAGAACTATGTCTACCAAATGCGCATGGATCTTTGCCGCCGGATGCTCCGCAGAAGTCTGCTTTTCGGCATAAAAAAGAAAAAGGATGCGTTTGCTATGAAAAAACTGAGCCGCTCCGCGCGGGAGGATATGAAGGGCTTTGTCCGGGTGGCGGAAACCTGGCTGGAGATCGCCCTGATGTCCCTGGCATACTACGTTGCCTGGGAAAGGGGCTACGATTTCTACGCCTTTGCCTATCGGGGGAAATATCTGCTGATGGGTGTATACGCGCTGCTGCTGTATGCCCTGTTTGTCAACTCCGAGTGCACCAAGTTCGGACAGCTCCACCGGATGGATCTGATTATCGGACAGATCATCTCCCTGTGCCTGGTGGATGTGGTCACCTATTTCCAGCTGTGTCTGATTGCAAACCAGATGATCAGCGTGACGCCCATGCTGTGGCTGCTGGCAGGACAGATTGTGGCGGCCATCGGGCTGGTGTACCTGTTCACCTGGATCTATCACAAGGCATACGCGCCCCATGACATGCTCCTGATCTATGGAGAAAAGCGTGGTGTGGAGCTGAAGATCAAGATGGATTCCCGCCGGGATAAGTATAATATCAGCAAGCTCATTTCTGCCAGTGAAGGACTGGATGCAATTCGTAAGGAGATTCCCAAATACGATGCGGTGATCCTCAATGATATCCCGGCCCAGCTGCGCAACGACATCCTCAAGTTCTGCTACCGCTACCGGGTGCGTACCTATGTGGCCCCCAAGCTCACGGATATCATGATCCGGGGCGCCAAGAACATCACCCTGTTTGATACGCCGTTGCTTCTGGTCAAGGGAACCGGGCTGACGCCAGCCCAAAGGGTGGTCAAGCGGACGATGGACATCGTGCTCAGCGCCGTGGCTCTCATCATTGCTTCCCCGGTGCTGCTGCTGGTGGCCCTCGCCATCAAGCTGGAGGATGGCGGCCCGGTGTTCTACCGCCAGAAGCGTCTGACCCGGAACAGCCGGGAGTTTGAGATACTGAAGTTCCGCAGTATGATCGTGGATGCAGAAAAATATGCCGGAGCGGTACTGGCAACGGATGCCGATCCCCGGATCACCAAGGTAGGCAGGTTCATCCGGGCCACCCGAATTGACGAGCTGCCCCAGCTGATCAACATTCTCATCGGCGATATGAGCATTGTCGGCCCCCGGCCGGAACGCCGGGTGATCGCCGAGGAATACTACAAGGATATTCCGGAGTTCTACTACCGGCTGAAGGTTCGGGGGGGCCTGACTGGCTATGCCCAGATCTACGGAAAGTACAACACCAGCCCCTATGATAAGCTGCGGCTGGATCTGCAGTATATTGAGAATTATTCCATCCTGATGGATATCAAGCTGATTATTCTGACCCTGCGGATCATCTTCAGCAAGGACAGCACCGAGGGCGTGGACATTGCGGAGGAGAACAGGAAGAAGGCGGACGAGCTGTTCCGCCAGATGAACGAAGACCAGTAACGCTTTCACCCTTTTTACCGGGAGGTGCAAACCATGAAAATGACCATTGACGGACGTGAGATTTGTCCGAAGCCCGGGCAGAGCCTGCTTACCCTTTGCCGGGAACTGGGCTTTCCCCAGCAGAAGCTGTCGGATCGGCCGCTGGCGGCCAAGATCGCCGGAGAGGTATTCACGCTGAATTATGTTCCGGTGCGGCTGAAGGACAGCCAGTCTGACCGTCCCTCCATCCGCCGTGCCATGGAAGCATCAAACGGCATGGTTCGGCTGCTGCGCTATGGCGACCCGGCAGGCAAGGAGTGCTACATCCGCACGGCACTGTTTACCATGTTCCTGGCGCTGAAGCAGCTGGGGTTCCGGGGAAAGGCAAGCTGCACGCTGGGTTCCAGCGTCTTTGTCCAGGTGGAAGGGGAGGGCTTCTGCACTGCCAGACTGAAGCAGCGTGTCCGGGAGCTGGTGGAAGCGGACATTCCCCTGATCCGCCGAAGGGTTCCCATCGGGGAGGCTGTGGAGCGCTACACCCGGGAAGGACAGACGGACAAGGCCCGGTTGCTGAGGTGGCGGACGGAAGACTACTTTGACGAATACTGCTACGGCGATTTTTCCGACTACTACTATGGGGAGATGATCCCATCCACCGGCTTTCTGACTGTGTGGGACATTCTGGCGGTGGACGGCGGCTTCCTCTTTGTCTACCCGGATGATAATGACCCGGAAACGCTTGCCACGGTTCCTTCCATGCCCAATTTCTTTGGAGTCTTTACGGAGGGAGAGCGGTGGTGCCAGCTGATGGAGTGCGAGACTGCCGCAGACCTGAACGACCTGACCGCCTCCGGACGAATCCGGGAGCTGATCCGGGTGAATGAGGCGCTGCATGAAAGACGCTTCTCCCAGGTGACGGACATGATCTGCCAGCGGGGTGCCAAAGCCGTGATGCTGGCAGGCCCTAGCTCCTCCGGCAAGACAACCTCCGCCAACCGCCTGGCAACCCAACTGCGGGTACACGGCAGGAAGCCCATCCTGCTGAGCCTGGATGACTACTATATCGATCGGGAGAAGATCCCCCTCGGGCCGGATGGCAAGCGGGATCTGGAGCATATCAACACCCTGGATACCCAGCTGTTCCGTGAGAATATGCGTTCCCTGCTGGCAGGGGAGGAGGTGGAGATTCCCACCTTCAATTTCCTCACCGGCTGCCGGGAGTGGCAGGGCCATAAGGTGCGGCTGGATGACCGGTCGGTAATCATTGTGGAGGGGCTTCACGCGCTGAATCCACAGATGCTGCCGGAGGGCGTGGAACCAAAGCTGATCTTCCGGATGTATGTCAGCCCGCTGCTGCCGCTGAACCTGGATGACCACAACCGGATTCCCACCAGCCTTCTGCGGCTGCTGCGGCGGACCGTCCGGGACTATGAGACCCGGGGTGCCTCGGTTCAGCACACCATGTCCATGTGGGAGAGTGTGCAGCGGGGCGAACGGCGCTGGATCTATCCTTTCCAGGAAAATGCGGATGTGATGTTCAACTCCTCCACGCTGTATGAGCTGGCGGTACTGAAAAAGCATATCTACCCGCTGCTTACTGCGGTTCCCCCGGAGAACAGCTGCTACGAGGCGGTCCGGGGCCTGGTGAAGGTGCTCAACTATATTCTGGAGGCGGATGTGGACGACGAAATTCCCCCCACCAGTCTGGTGCGGGAGTTCATCGGCGGCAACAGCTTCTACAGGTAAAAAACAACTGCCATTCCCGAAAGGGAATGGCAGTCATCGGTTCTGAAGGAGCTATGCGTTGGCAGGGCAGGGGAAACCCAGCAGCAGGGACAGACCTACACACAGGATGATGCAGATAAAGGCGGTCACCATCCACAGGCTGCGGCGGCGGGTAAATTCACCGGTGAGGAACAGCCAGCCGGTGCATAAAAGGGAGCCGAAGATGGAAATAATGGCGGCAACGACCTTGACGACGCTCCAGCCTAAACCGGCGCTGACCAGGAAAAGAACAAAGATCAGGGCATCGGCAAGGATGATTTTCGTCATCATGCTTTCCATTCTTCTATAGCGCTTATTGCTGCGATTCGCCACGTATCATCCCTCCAACGTTTCTTTTACAGGTATCATAGCACACCGGATCGAAAAAAGCAATATTTTCTGAAAGAAAACCACAACTCTTCCCGTGGAATCTTTCCCAACCCTCTTGCGGCTTTGACAAATCAATGCTATAATGGCACAAAACTGTTTGAATGATCAGCCCAGGAAAGGCAAGTAGGATTATGCAAGAACCCAAGTACCGACTGGAGGGCATCGTCCATACCCGCAGTGAGGGTATGGAGGACTTTGAGGGCCCTCTGGACGTTATTTTTGAACTGCTGAGTAAAAACAAAATCGAGATTCAGGATGTGTCCATCACTGCGATTCTGGAGCAGTATCTGGCGTACCTGGAGGAAATGAAGCGGATGGATATGGAGATCGCCAGTGAGTTTATCACCATGGCCTCCCACCTGATGCTCATCAAAACCAAGATGCTCCTGTCCGCTGCCGAGCAGGCAGAGGCGGAAAGCGAGCTGGATCTGCTGCGCCAGTCCCTCATTGAGCGTAAGCGCAAGGAGGCGATGGAGCAGATCCGTCTGGCGATCACCGAACTGGAGCCCCGCAATGAGATCGGTCGGTGCCTGTTCACCAAGGAGCCGGAGCCTCTGCGCCGGGATCAGGGCTATCGCTACCAGCATACCCCCGGAGATCTGCTGCGGGCGCTGGATGCCATCGCCGAGCGCAATGCACGGCAGCTGCCTCCGCCTACGGCCAACTTCCAGGGCATCGTGGGCAAGGAGCCCTACCCCATTGGGCGGAAGACCGGCGAAGTCCTGCGCCAGCTGATTCTGCGGGGCGTGGAGCGGCTGAAAAAT
The DNA here is from genome assembly GCA_945482615.1 of uncultured Clostridia bacterium. Classification (GTDB taxonomy): domain Bacteria; phylum Bacillota; class Clostridia; order Oscillospirales; family Oscillospiraceae; genus Faecousia. The sequence goes on from CALYRG010000006.1 coordinate 24,515, forward strand.
CTGTTCCGGGGGAATCGGTCACGGTCGGAGGTCGTAGCCACCTTTCTGGCGGTGTTGGATCTGTGCAAGACCAACAGCGTGGTGCTGGAGGACGATGTAAATGGAGACAATCCCAATGTCCGTCTGCTGGACACCGCCCGTAGAAAGGAGCTGGTCTAATGGAGCAGGAAGAACTGAAACGTGCCATAGAGGCCATCCTCTTCGCCGCCGGAGAGCGGGTGGAGCTGCAAAGACTGGCAGACACCCTGCAAACGGACCCTGCCGATGTGGAGGCAGCGGCAAATGCCCTGGCGGACACCTATGCCTTTGAGCGCCGGGGTATCCGGATCCTGCGCTTGGAAAAGGGCTACCAGATGGTATCCGCCGGAGAGCTGGCAGAGTATGTGACAAAGGCGCTGGAGACCCGCAAGCCCCCCAAGCTGTCCGCTTCCCAGTTGGAAACCCTGACCATCATCGCTTACTACCAGCCTGCAACGAAAGCCATGGTGGAACAGATCCGGGGCGTAGACAGTGCCTACTCCGTGGCAGCGCTGCTGAATAAGAAGCTTATCGAGGAAGCGGGACGGCTGAATGTCCCCGGACGTCCCATCCAGTACAGGACGACACCGGATTTCCTGCGTACCTTTGGCCTGAGCAGCCTGGAAGAGCTGCCTCCTATTGAGAAGATCGCCTTTGGTGAGCCGGTGGAGCTGCCCCAGGAGCAGCAGGAGGGCATCTGATGGGATGGTGGATCACCCTCGGGGTGCTGATCCTGCTGGCGATCCTTCCTCTTGGGGGGCGGGTACATTACGACAGTCAGGGCATCCGTGCCTGGATTCTGGCGGGCTCCATCCGGGTCGGCGTGTATCCCCTGAGGAAAAAGCCGGGGAAGAAGCCGAAAAAGGAGAAGGCACCTCCCAACAAAGAGGAGCAGAAGGAAGCGCCGCTTCCACAGCCGCCGCAGCCTCCGAAGCCGGAAAAGAAGGCAAAGGGCGGCTCCCTGACAGACTTTCTGCCCTTTGTCCGGCTGGGCCTGGACTTTCTGGGAAGCCTTCGCCGGAAGCTGCGTATCACAAATCTGTATCTGCGTCTGATCCTGGCGTCCTCCGACCCTGCGGATCTGGGCATTCAATACGGCAAAGCCTGGGAAGCGCTGGGAAGTATCATGCCTCAGGTGGAACGGGCTGTGAAGATCAAAAAACGGGATATCCAGGTGGGCTGCGACTTTGAGGCCGACAAGACTGTGGTGGTATTCCGGATGGATCTTACCATTACCCTGGGAAGACTGCTAGCCCTTGCCGTTTCTTACGGCATCCGGGCATTGAGAGAATTTTTGAAATTCAGGAAAAAACGAGAAAGCGGTGGAAACAATGAGCCAGAAATTACCCAACATGTTGGAATCGACCATTCAGAAAATCCGTGAGATGGTGGACGTAAACTCCGTCATCGGACAGCCTATCACGACCCCGGATGGGGTTACCGTGATTCCCGTGAGCAAGGTCAGCGTTGGCTTCGGCGGAGGCGGATCGGATTTCGTATCCAGCAAGGCCGGCGCAGACAATCCCTTCGGCGGCGGTGCAGGCGGCGGAGTTAAGGTGACGCCTATCTGCTTCCTGATTATCAAGGACGGCAACGTCCGGATGATGCCGGTTCCGGAGCCTGCAAACTCCACTGCCGACCGGGTTGTGGAGATGCTGCCTGACACTCTGGAGAAGCTCACCAGCTTCCTGGACAGCAAAAAAGCCACGGAATAAAATGATCCCGGCGGGGTACACTACCGCCGGGTGAGTGAAGTGAAACGATTTTTCGCCGGAACGGCGGCTGCATTGCTGGCCGCCGTTTCCCTTTTGCCGGTGCGGGCGGAGGCCATCTCTGCCCAGAGAGCCTTTGCGCTGGATGCAGTCAGCGGACGTGTGCTCTATGCCAGAGAGGCCGACAGTCAGGCCCTGATTGCCAGTACTACCAAGATCATGACGGCTCTGGTGGTGTGTGAGCGGTGCAATGTGTTGGATCGGATGCGGATTCCCAAGGAGGCCGTGGGCATTGAAGGTTCCTCCATGTACCTGCGGGAGGGAGAGATTCTGACATTGCAGGAGCTTCTGTACGGGCTGATGCTGTCCTCCGGAAATGATGCCGCCGTGGCGCTGGCAATCTACTGCGGGGGCACGGTGGAGGGCTTTGTGGAGCTGATGAATGACAAAGCGAGGGTTCTCGGACTGCGCAATACCCATTTTGAAAACCCCAACGGTCTGGATAGTCCCGGTCACCGTTCCACGGCCCGGGATCTGGCGGTGCTGGCATCCTATGCCATGGAGAACCCCATCTTCTATCAGACGGTGTCCACCCAAAAGGTGAAGGTGGGGCAGCGGTATCTCACCAATCACAACAAGCTCCTGTGGCGGGTGGAGGGGGCAGACGGTGTGAAGACCGGCTTCACCAAGGCTGCCGGACGGATTCTGGTATCCAGCGCTACCCGGGACGGACGACGGATCATCGTTGCAACCCTGAATGCCCCGGACGACTGGAATGATCATGCAAAGCTTCTGGAGGATGGATTTTCCAGGTATGCCTTCCGGCGAATCCTGACAGCGGGACAGCAGGTGGGTACCTTGGAGGTTGTTGGCGGCCAGGGCGGCAGAGTCAGCGTTCTGGCGGCTGGGGATTTTGACTATCCGGTTGCCCCGGAGGAACGGCCTCAGCCGGTGATTCCCGGTCCCGGCTTCGTCTACGCGCCTGCTGTGGAGGGCGCGGATGCGGGGAAGGTTTACGTGGTCATTGAGGGCAAAGCGGTAGGCTCGGTTCCTGCGGTCTACGGCGCTACCGTGGAGCAGGAGCGGACAGAAGAAAAGAGCTTCTGGCAGAAACTATTTGACAGGGGAGGCGCGCCATGAAAGAGCGTCTGCAAAAGATCCTTTCCGCCCGGGGCGCTGCCTCCCGGCGGAAGGCGGAGGAGCTGATCCGGGCGGGACGGGTGACGGTAAACGGTATTCCGGCCGTATTGGGGACAGCGGCAGATCCGGAGACGGATGCCATAAAAATTGATGGCAAACCGCTCCCCGGGCCACAGAAGAACGTGTACATCCTGCTTCATAAACCCCGGGGCTACGTCACCACCCTGTCTGATGAGAAGGGCAGAAAGAACGTGACCCAGCTGCTCACTGGCTGCGGCTGCCGGGTATATCCGGTAGGGCGGCTGGATATGGACTCGGAAGGGCTGCTGCTTCTGACCAATGACGGTGACTTCGCACAAAAGCTTACCCACCCCAGCAAAGAGGTGGACAAGGTGTATCAGGTCCGTGTCACCGGCTATACGCCGGGGGCGCAGGAGCGGCTGGCCAGGCCCATCACCCTGGACGGCTACACCATCGCAAAACCCGGGGTGCGGCTTTTGCGTGTGCAGGAGGACCGGGCAATGCTGGAAGTGACCATCCACGAAGGAAGAAACCGACAGGTGCGGCGGATGTGTGCTGCCGCTGGGATGGAGGTAAAGCGTCTGCTGCGGGTGCGGGAAGGGAAGCTCTGCCTGGGCAGCCTGAAATGCGGCCAGTGGCGGTATCTGACGGAGGAGGAAGTGCGGACACTCCTGACGGAATAACCCGACAAAACGTCTTTTTTGCAGTTTGATACTTGCAAAATTGCATGGTGTCTGCTACTATATGGAAGGTCATGCAAGAATGATTTCGCCTATGGGAGGCAGCTATGCAATACGATTTTCTCTCTATTCTCCAGCAGAAGGAGCAGTCCTTTTCCAAGGGGCAGAAGCGGATCGCCCGCTATATCACAGAGCAGTATGACAAGGCAGCCTTTATGACCGCCAACCGCCTGGGTAAGACTGTGGGCGTGTCGGAGTCCACCGTGGTTCGTTTTGCGGTAGATCTGGGCTTTGACGGCTACCCCAGTATGCAGAAGGCCATGCGGGAGATGGTACTCAACCGTCTGACCTCTGTGCAGCGCATCGAGGTGGCAAATGACCGCTTCGGTGACCAGGATGTGGTATCTATGGTGCTTCACTCCGACATGGAGAAGCTCCGCCAGACCGGAGAGACCCTGGATCGCCAGCAGTTCCAGACGGCAGTGAACGCCATTCTCAGAGCCAAACGGGTGTATATCATCGGCGTGCGCAGTGCGGCGCCTCTTGCCAATTTCCTGGGGTATTATCTGAACTATATGTTCAACAATGTCCATGTTGTATCCGGCGTGGGCGTGGGGGAGATGTTTGAACGGATTGTTGGCGTCAACAGCGAGGACGTTGTGGTGGCGTTCTCCTTCCCCCGGTATTCCTCTTCCACCACCAAGGGCGCCCAGTACGCCCGGTCTGCCGGTGCCAGGGTCATCGGCATCACCGACAGCGCACTGTCCCCCCTGGGACAGTGCAGCGACTGTGTGCTGCTGGCCAAGAGCGACATGGTCTCCCTGGTTGACTCCCTGGTGGCGCCTCTGAGCGTGGTCAATGCGATGATCGTGGCTGTGGCCGCCAAGAAGGAAAAGGAGCTGTCCAAGACCTTCTCCGATCTGGAGCGAATCTGGGACGAGTATAACGTCTACGAAAAGCAGACGGGCAAATGAGCGGGTTTGATGGAATTGTGATCGGCGGCGGCCCTGCCGGGATGTTCGCGGCTGTCACCGCTGCCGGGTGTGGGCAGAAGGTGCTGCTGCTGGAACGCAATGACCGGCTTGGCAGGAAGCTGCTCATCACAGGAAAAGGTCGATGCAATGTGACCAATCACTGCTCAGCCCAGGAGGTTTTGCAGAATATACCCCGAAATCCCCGGTTCCTCTACAGTGCCATGGCGGCATTTCCGCCGGAAAAGACCATCGCCTTCTTTGAAGAGCGGGGGTGTGCCCTGAAGACCGAGCGGGGGAACCGGGTGTTCCCGGTGACAGACCGCTCGGCCTCTGTGCTGGATTGCCTGAAAGAGGAACTGAAAAAGCGGAGGGTGCAGGTGAAAACCGCCAGGGCTCAGGCTGTTGTGACCCGGGACGGCGGCGTGTGGGGCGTACAGACAGACCAGGGAACGATTCCCTGCCGCTGGGCGATCCTCGCCACCGGCGGCCTCAGCTATCCGGCCACCGGCTCCACCGGAGACGGCTATGCCATGGCTGCCCGACTGGGACACAGGATCGTTCCTGCTCAGGGAAGCCTGGTGCCCCTGCAGACGGAAGGCCCGGATTGCCCGGACATGCAGGGCCTTTCTTTACGGAATGTGGGGCTCAAGCTTCTGGACGCCGGGGGAAAGACGCTGTATAAGGATTTTGGGGAGCTGCTTTTTACCCATTTCGGGGTCTCCGGGCCCACGGTGCTGTCTGCCAGCTGCCACGTAAAAGGCGAGGGCTGCAGCCTTGTATTGGATCTGAAACCGGCTCTGGACGAAAAAAAGCTGGATGAACGCCTCCTGCGGGAGCTGGATGCATATCCCAATCGTTCCGTAGAACATATCCTGACCCAGCTGCTGCCCCGATCCATGATTCCTGTGGTGCTGCGGCGGCTGGAAATGGACGCTTCTGTGCCTGCGCACTCGGTGACCCGGCAGCAGCGGCGAAAGCTATTGGAGCTGCTCAAGGCGTTTCCCATTTCCATAGCCGGAAAGCGGGGGGTGGAGGAAGCCATCATCACCAGCGGCGGCGTGGCCGTAAATGAAGTCAATCCCAAAACCATGGCATCCAAAATAGTGCCGGGACTGTATTTCGCCGGGGAGATCCTGGACTGTGACGCCTATACCGGGGGCTTCAATCTGCAGATCGCCTGGGCCACAGCTTACGCCGCGGGAATGGCGGCAGGCAGCCAAAGCGAACCCTGACCCGAAGGTTCGTCATCGCGTGGGCTTCTGCCCCGGCTCACCTGCCGGGAGCGTAACCAAAATGCGCCGGGCCGTGCCCGCAAATCAGTGATTGACAAAATCCAACCCATGTAATAGAATAACACAAGAAACAAGCGAACAGCTTTTAGGAGGGATTACCGATGTACGAAAAACTGGTGAAGTATGCCGCGAAGCAGCTGGAACTGGACGAATCTGAGATCACGCCGGATTCCACCTTCGAAAGCCTGGGCATTGACTCCCTGGACATCGTGGAACTGATCATGGATCTGGAGAGCGAACTGGGTATTGAGCTGGATATGGAGGATCAGAAGATCGCAACCTTCCAGGAACTGGCAGACTTTATTGATGCCAAGCTTGCCTGATAATTATTGTATTACATCACCTTGTTTGGCTGACCGGCTTATAACAAGGTCGCACTAGTCGGGGATCTAGCGGTGCCCTGTACCTGCAATCCGCTTTGCAGGGATGAATTCCCACACCCGGGCGTACGTATACTGCTGCCCATCACGATCAGTGGCGTTGATAGAACGGTCTTGCGCAATGGAATCCCGTGAACCATGTCAGGTGGGGAACCAAGCAGCATTAAGCGGATCTTTCCGTGTGCCGCAAGAAAGCCGTTCCGGAGCTTACTGTCGGGGCTTCGTGTACGTACCGTTCAAATGTGGGTGTGCGATCTTGTTATGAGCCGGTCGCTTTTTCTTTGAAAGGAGAGGTCTGGGACTATGGCTGCTTATCAGGCTTTATATCGGAAATACCGCCCTCAGTCCTTTGACGATGTCTCCGGACAGGCGGCGGTGACGCAGACGCTGAAGCATCAGCTGGTGACCGGAAAAATGAGCCATGCGTATCTGTTTACCGGCTCCCGGGGCACAGGCAAGACCACCTGCGCCAAAATCCTGGCCAAGGCGGTGAACTGCCTGAACCCCCAGGACGGCAACCCCTGCAATTGCTGTACAGCCTGCAGAGCCATCGACTCCGGCTCCTGTGTGGATGTGCTGGAAATCGATGCCGCCTCCAACAACGGCGTGGATAACGTCCGGGATCTGCGGGACGATGCCATCTACACCCCTGCCCAGGTGCGAACCCGTGTGTATATCATCGACGAGGTGCACATGCTCTCCATCTCCGCTTTCAATGCTCTGCTGAAGATCATTGAAGAGCCCCCGGAGCATCTGCTGTTCATTCTGGCTACCACGGAGCTGCACAAAGTACCGGCTACCATTCTGTCCCGATGCCAGCGGTTTTCCTTCCGGCGCATCAGCCAGGAGGATATCGCCGCCCGACTTCAGTATGTTGCCTATCAGGAGAATATCGACCTGGACGATGGGGCGGCACGGACGCTGGCACGGCTTGCCGACGGCGCAATGCGTGACGGACTGAGCCTGCTTGACCAGTGCGCATCTGCCACTGCCGGAGAACTGACGGCACAGCGTGTTTACGACTGCCTGGGTATTGCAGGAGAGCGGCGGTGCGGGGAACTGCTGACGTTTGTGGCTGACCACAACAGTAAGGCGGTTCTGGAGCTTTTCTCCCGGCTTTATGCCGAGGGGAAGGATCTGGGTGCGCTGCTGGATGAGCTGGAGTGCCTGACCCGGGATCTGATGGTCTTGAAAACTGCCGGTGGGGCGGGTATTACCATGCTCTCCGGCGTTGCCGATGATAAGCAGACCCTGGAACTCGCCGGTCGGTTCAGCACCGGAGAGCTGGTGCGCATCATGGAGCTTTTGCAGCAGACGCAAGCGGGGTTTACCCGCAGTGCCAGCCGCCGGATGGATGCGGAGCTGTGCCTGGTGCGGCTGTGCAGACCGGAGCTGAGCCTGGATGCCGATGCGCTGAATGCCCGGCTGACCCGGCTGGAAGAACAGATCAAAAACGGTGTGGCCGCTGCCCCCGCTTCGCAGAACAGGAGCGTGCGGCCTGAACCCGCAGAAGAGACTGCTGTGGTGCCTCCCCCGGCGGAGCCTGAGGAGAAAGCGGATGCCCTTGCCCCGGACGAAGCGCCGGTGGGCTTCTGGTCCGACCTGTGCGCCTCTGCCCGAAAGGAACTGGGGCCGCCCCTGAGCGGCTTTCTGTCCGCATCTGCCAGCAGTCCGGTTCAGGGCGTTCTGGCGGGAAACGTGCTGGAGCTTCGCTGCTCCAACACCTTTACCTGTACCATGCTGGACAAGCCCGATGTGCTGGAAATCCTCACCAGGAAGGCCGGTGCCATGCTGAACAGGCAGGTTCGGGCCAAGGTGGTGGATCTGTCAAAGAAGCCCGCTAGCAATCCCCGGATGGAGCAGCTGATGAATTTCGGCCGCGCCCACTCCGATATCATTCATATTAAATAACGAAAGGAAACGATGACAATGGCAAAAGGTGGATTCCGGGGTATGCCCGGTGGAATGAATCAGGCAGCCATGATGAAGCAGGCCCAGAAGATGCAGCAGGAAATGCTGCGTATGCAGCAGGAGCAGGAGGCCAAGACCTTCTCCGCCTCTGCCGGCGGCGGTGTGGTCTGCGCCGTGGTCAATGGCAAGCATGAGCTTCTGGAGCTGACCATCAAGCCCGAGGCTGTGGACCCCGATGATGTGGAGATGCTCCAGGATATGGTGCTCGCTGCCGTCAACGAGGCACTGCGCACCGCAGATGCCGAGGCTGCCAGCAATATGTCCCGGCTTACCGGCGGTCTGAACCTGGGCGGCCTGTTCTAAGGAGGGCCTATGCAGTTTTTTCCCGCAGCCCTGCAGGATCTGACCGATCAGTTTGCCCGTCTGCCGGGCATTGGCGGAAAGACGGCCCAGAGGCTTGCGTTTCACGTGCTGAGTCTGCCTCAGGAGGAGGCGGAGAACTTTGCCAACGCCATTGTCCGCGCACGGAGGGAGGTGCACACCTGCCCCTGCTGCCAGAATCTGACAGACCGGGAACTGTGCCCCATCTGCGACGATGATACCCGGGACAAGAGCGTCATCTGCGTTGTGGCGGAGCCAAAGGATGTTATCGCCATGGAGCGGTCCCGGGAGTTCAGGGGGGTCTACCATGTGCTCCACGGCGTGATCTCGCCGCTGAACCATATTTCCCAGAACGATATCCGGATCAAGGAGCTTCTGAGCCGGGTGGGGCAGGGCAATGTACGGGAGGTCATTATGGCCACCAACCCCGACACCGAGGGCGAAGCCACTGCTATGTACATCTCCCGGCTTCTGCGGCCTATGGAAATCAAGGTGACCCGGCTGGCCTACGGCATTCCTGTGGGCAGTCAGCTGGAATACGCCGATGAAGTGACGCTCTCCCGGGCGCTGGAAGGCCGCCAGGAAATGTAGAATTTAAGTAAAAACCCTTCGGTTTCAGTGGAACCGGAGGGCTTTTGCATTCATTTTTTGTTGGGAAGCTGGGAAAGAATCACGGCGGTGAACACAAGTCCGCAGCCGAGCAGCTCGTAACTTTGCATCCGCTCGCCCAGGAGCCACCAGCCGCCCAAGGCGGCGAACACGGATTCCAGACTCATAATCAGGGAAGCGGTGGTGCTCTCCAGATGCTGCTGACCCAGAATCTGCATGGAGTAGGCAAGACCCATGGACAGGACACCGGCAAACAGCAGAGGCCCCCAGCAGGCAAGGATATCCGCCGGAACCACCGTTTCTGTCAGAAGCATACAGGGAACGGAGACCACCGCCACCACCAGAGCCTGGACGCAGTTGAGCCGGATGCAGTCCAGCTTTCCGGCGAACCGGTCGATGCAGGTGATCTGCACCGCGAAGGCCAGGGCACAGCCCATCAGCAGAAGATCCCCCTTGTTGACCCTGGAGACGCCAACGCAGCTGAGCAGGAACAGGCCCACGACTGCAAGGCCCACGCTGAATACGGTGACTTTGGAAATCTTCTGCCCCAGAAGGTGGCCAAGCACCGGCACAAGGACGATGTACATGGCTGTGATGAAGCCGGCTTTGCCCGCCTCGGTGTAGACAAGCCCGACCTGCTGCAGGCTGGCGGCAATAAACAGAGCACCGCCGCAGATGATACCGGTTTTCCACAGCGCCGGATCGGTCCACTTTTTCACGGACTCCACCGGGGTACACTGCCTGCACTCAAGAACAAAGGCGCAGGGGGCCAGAAACAGAATCGCCAGCAGACACCGGACGGCCTGAAACGTAAAGGGCCCGATCCGGTCCATACCCACGCTCTGGGCGATGAAGGCGAAGCCCCAGATGACGGTTGCCAGCAGAAGACTGACGCTTCCACGGATTTTTTCTTTCATGGTGAAACCTTCCTTGTACACAGCGCTGCGGCCGGAAAATGTTTCCTCCGGGCCGAGGCATACTTTACCACAGATTCCGGTAAAATGCAAGGGGTGTTGCTTTTTACCGGAAATGTGGTACAATACAGAAAAAGAATTGCAAACGGAGGAATGTATATGGAACAGTTTAGCAGCCGGGAGCAAATCCCTGAGAAGTATCGTTGGGCACTGGAAGACCTTTACCCCGGGACAGAGGATTGGGAGCGGGAGCTGGAAACCCTCCATGAGGATGCAAAAACGCTGGAGTCCTTCCAGGGAAAGCTGGGCCTCAGCGGGGAGAATCTGTGCAGCTACCTGGATCAACTGGAAAAACTGGAGGTCAAGGCCTCCAACCTTGGCAATTACTGTATGCGCAAGGCGGACGAGGATACCCGGAGCCCGGAGGGTCAGGCCATGTCCGGCAGATTTATGAACCGGATGGTGGAGGTAAGCACTGCTGCCAGCTTTGACACCCCGGAGATCATGGCCATCGCGGATGATACACTGGAAGGCTTTTACGCTGCCTGTCCCCGGCTGGAGCGCTACCGACGGTTCCTTACAAATCTGCGCCGCCGGAAGGCCCACACATTGTCCGCCCAGGAGGAAAAGCTCCTGTCTTCCGTGGCGGAGGTGACCCAGGCGCCTGAGAATACCTACTCGTCCCTGCTCAATGCGGATATGACCTTCCCGGATGCGCTGGATGGGCAGGGGGTCAGCCACCCTGTGAACCATGCAAGCTTTATCGCGCTGCAGCAGAGCGAAGACCGTCAGCTTCGCCGCAGCGCCTATGAGAGCATGTACGACACCCTGGGCCATTTCCGCAACACCGAAGCGGCTCTGCTCAATGCGCAGAACAAGCAGCTGAAGTTCTGCGCCGATGCCCGGAAGTACGGCAGCACCCTGGAGGCCTCTCTGGACAGCACCAACGTCCCTGTGGCTGTGTACCACAACCTGATCCAGGCGGTGCACGAAAACCTGCCCAAGCTTCACCGGTATATCCGTCTGCGCAGGAAACTGATGGGCCTGGATGAACTCCATTTCTATGATGTCTATACGCCTCTTGTGGGGGACAGGAATCGGGAGATCCCCTTTGAGGAGGCTGCACAGACGGTATATGAGGCGCTGGAGCCTCTGGGCGAAACCTACCGTGCGGTGCTGAAGGAAGGCTTGGAAAACCGCTGGGTCGATGTCTATCCCACCCCCGGCAAGCGCAGCGGCGCATACTCTGCCGGAACCTTTGTCCATCCCTTCGTGCTGCTGAACCAGACGGATACCCTGAACTGTCAGTTCACCCTGGCCCATGAGATGGGCCATGCCCTCCACTCCTATTTCTCCAACAAGACGCAGAATCCTCTGGATGCGGATTATGTGATCTTTGTGGCAGAGGTAGCCTCTACCTGCAACGAGGCGCTGCTGATGGAGCATCTGCTGAGCAAAACCACCGACCGCCGGGAGCGTGCGTATCTTATCAACCATTTCCTGGAGCAGTTCCGCGGCACGCTGTTCCGCCAGACAATGTTTGCCGAGTTTGAGTTGAAAATTGGCCAGTTGACTGCCCAGGGCCAGACCCTGACGGCGGACGTGCTGAGCAGCATTTACCGGGAGCTGAACGAGCAGTACTATGGGCCGGACATTGTGGTGGATGACCGGATCGCCCTGGAGTGGGCCAGAATTCCCCACTTCTATTACAACTACTACGTCTTCCAGTACGCCACCGGCTATGCCGCAGCCATTGCCCTGTCCAGACGGATTCTGCGGGAGGGAGCGTGTGCGGTGCGCGATTACCTGAACTTCCTCAGCGGCGGCTGCTCCAAGAGCCCTGTGGAGCTTTTGAAGGGCGCAGGTGTGGATATGACCACCCCCGAGCCTGTGAACCAGGCACTGGCCCTGTTCGACACCCTGCTGACAGAAATGGAAGCGCTGATGGGAGGCAATTGACATGGCACAGCTGTTTCTTCCAACCCTGCACACCTTTGCCATGAATAATATCTTCACCGGCTCCTCCGGGCTGTTTCGCTTCCGTGTTCAGCCTCATGTTGTTATGGCAACCCCGAAAGAGGTCGACTTTGAAAACAGTAACATGTTTGTTGAGTACTGGCACGGCCTTTTCTGCTATGAGAAAAGTGATATGGAGGGAAGTGAAACCTTCCCCATGACGGAAGAAGGCCGGGAGGAGATGCGCCGCTGGCTGGAAAGCAAGATCTGATAATTGCAAAATAGAATTACCTTTTTAGCAAAATAAGGCTATTTTCTTCTGAAAATATTAAAAATACACCGGAAGCCATCCTCCGCTCCTGAACCTTGGGGCGGGGGATTTGCTGTCTGCTTCACACGTTCCCCATCCCGAAACCCGGGGAAAGGGGCAATTTGCCGTGGCGGGTTATCTCTGGCAGTTCCAGATTTTTCCAGAAAAAAATATAATTTCCCCCTTCCATTTTGGAGATACTACGTGTATAATGTTATGTAAACAAAGAGACAGAGGGAGAGCGTCATGGGGGAAAGAGAAAGCGGAGGGAAACCGGGCCTTTTTCAGGTCGTGTGGAAGGTTCTGCTGGCACTGCTGGTGCTGGCGGGGATTGTGTGCTGGGTGCTGTTCTGGTGGAATCGGTTTACTCTGACGGTGGAGCTGGAGGGAGAGGAATCGGTGCTCCATCAGTATGGGGAGCCTTTTCAGGACCCGGGGGTTCGGGTCACCCTCCGGGGTACGGAACTCCTTATGGAAGGAAGGGAGCTGAGCCATGCCGATATCATGGTGTTCGGCGGCCCCAATGTTGAGCAGCTGGGCAGGCAGAACGTCACATACCATGTTCGCTTCCTGTTCTGGGAGGCGGAGGTACACCGCACGGTGACGGTGACAGATATGATCAGCCCGGTGATCACGCTGACCAAGGCACCGGATTTTATCCCGGCCAGAGGCCCTTACATTGAGTCTGGTTATCAGGCCTATGACAATCTGGACGGGGATATTACCGACCGGGTCAAGCGTCAGGAGCTTCCGGGCAAGATCGTCTACACCGTGGTGGACTCCTGCGGCAATCCGGCATCTGTGGAGCGGAAGCTCCCGGTGTTCAAGCTTGTGGAACCGGAGATCACACTCAGCGGCGGGGACTACTGGGCGATTCCCACGGGAACCGTTTTTGAGGAACCGGGCTACAAGGCAAAGGATGACATGGACGGCGATCTGACCGAAAAGGTGCAGGTGGAAGGCGAGGTCAGCTGGTGGCAGACCGGCACATATCCCCTGGTGTACTCGGTCACAGATTCCACGGACAACACCACTACGGTGACCCGGAATGTGGAGGTCATCCCAAGGGAATGGCCGGACACGCAGTGGCCGGAGGGTAAGACCATCTATCTGACCTTTGACGATGGCCCCGGGCCTTATACCCAGGCACTTTTGAATGTTCTGGGGGCCTACGGCGCAAAGGCTACCTTCTTTGTCACAGACAGCGGCTATGGAAACGTGATGCGGGAAATCGTGGCCCAGGGTCACAGCATTGGCATTCATACGGTGACCCACGACTATGGGAAGATATACGCCAGTCCGGAAGCCTTTTACGAGGATTTGACCCATATGCAGCAAATCATCTTTGATGAGACCGGCGTCTGGACGACCCTGATGCGGTTCCCCGGCGGAAGCTCCAATCTGGTAAGCAAACGGACCAGCCCGGGAATTATGACGACGCTGAGCACGTCCGTCCGGGATGCGGGCTATCAGTATTTTGACTGGAACGTGGACAGCGACGATGCGGGAGCAGCCCACGATGCCCAGAAGGTCTTTGAGAATGTGGTTGCGGGTGTGCAGAACAAGGCTGTATGCATTGTGCTCCAGCATGATATCCACTCCTACAGCGTGGAGGCCGTGGAGAATATCCTGCAATGGGGACAGGAGAATGGCTATCGCTTCCTGGGGCTGAATGAGAACAGCCCCGGCTTCCACCACGATGTAATGAATTGATATCCTGACAGCAGAAAACCACCGGCTCACTCACGAGGCCGGTGGTTTTGCTTAACGTTCGCTGGGACCGCCTGCATCTTTGTCAAAGATCAGGTCATCCAGATCCATAATGGGTTCCATGGCGTTTCTCCTTCCTGAAAGCACTACCGGATAGTATATGCCATGGGACGCGCGAAATTGCGTGAAACAGGGAAGGGAAAAATACAATATGCTTACGATCAGTACCGCTACGATATGGGCGATCAGTGGAAAGACACAGACCGGCTATTCATCGCTGAGTGCGGCGCACAGATCTACCCCGGCACTGTGTACATATGGGTGCATAAGGTGTGTGACGCGGCAGGGCTGCCTCATAGAACGGTGCATTCTCTGCGACATACCAACATCACCATGCAGATCGCAGCAGGCGTACCGCTGGTCACAGTGGCCGGTAGAGCAGGCCACGCGAGAATCAGCACCACAACAGATATCTACAGCCACTTCCTAAAGAGCTCCGATAAAATGGCAGCAGAAAAGCTGGAGCAGCTATTCGAATAACACAACACAAAGGGCGATGGCCATAGCGGCCATCGCCCGATTTTTTAGTCTGTTGCCATAATCGCGAGCTCAGCGATAAAGTATACTAACAGCTCATACACACTTTTGGCTTCCTCGTCAGAGTAGTCCATCATACCACGATGGAGAATGTTGTTTCTAAATGGGATGCGCTTATCAATTGGGTTTGCATAGCTATCAGTATTGGAAAAGACGGTAAATACAATGCCGGCAATCAAAACCTTTTTATAGCTGTCCATATCCATGTCATGAGTGTCCTGCGCTGACTGTAAAGCTACTCTTTTGATTTTATCCTTTGACTGACGTTCATGAGCCATAGCTTGATAAACCAATTCTTCGAAATGAGCTAACAGAACGATTGTCTTTTCGCGATGACTCAATTGCGAGGATTCAACAACAGAGAGGGCATAGGCATCCAACGGTGTGGACTCAGTCTTTTTCCTGACGGCATCTACAGCCATGTCATATGTCATGTAGCCAAAGCTCTCCTGAAGCCACTCCACGTCAGCATAGGTGATCTCAGCCTTTTCGAAACCGGAGATACGTTGGAACAATTCGGTTTCCTGAATGTCCGTTGGAA
Source organism: uncultured Clostridia bacterium (assembly GCA_945482615.1). Lineage (GTDB taxonomy): Bacteria > Bacillota > Clostridia > Oscillospirales > Oscillospiraceae > Faecousia. Next base: position 39,661 of record CALYRG010000006.1, read on the forward strand.
TACTCTGAAAGAATTTGACAAGATTAGCAAATGTGTCAGAGGCGGCAAATCTTGTCATGGCCTCGTTAATCGACAGTACCATGTTGCCGATTTTTTCAGAGAGCGAAAGTAGGTTGGCAATATGCTCGTTCTTAAAGAACCAATGTTCATGCTGATCGGCCATTTGATTTACCTCCTTAAAATTGTTTGACTTATGATAGAAATAGCCGCAGAACACACTGGTTTTGCGGCTTTTTGGCACGCCCGGCGCGATTCGAACGCGCGACCTTTCGCTTAGGAGGCGAACGCTCTATCCTGCTGAGCTACGGGCGCATATTATGAAATTTAGGTAAATTGGGCTTTGAAGGCATATCCCTTACATTTTCCCGAAAAGGCACCAAAGGGTACCGAACAGGGTGCCAAATCTCCGAAAGCGTTGACACAAGGTCGCGAAATCGGCGTTTTCCTCGCGTTTTCTCGCTTTCCTGCGGGTATCACACGGATAGAGCAAGACCTTAGGAGGCGTACGCTCTATCCAGGTGAGCTACGGGGGCAGGCAGGATGTATTGTACTCTCTTTTGAGGGCAATGTCAAGAACAACATACTACCCGGCGATATTCAGAACCGAAGCTTTTCAAAGCGCTTGATCAGGAGCCCCGCACAAATACCGATGGCAACGCCCGCAATCACACCGCTGATCAGCAGAACAGGAAGGTACAGAACCAGCTGCTTCGTTCCGGTGATGAGAATCGCAACCGCAATCTGGCCAATGTTGTGCAGTACACCTCCCACCACACTGACGGTGATGGGGGAGAACAGGCCGGTCTTTTTGAGCAGCATCATACCGGAAAGACTGAGGGCCGCCCCGGCCAGACCGTAGGCCATGCTCATGGCAGAAGAGAACAGGAGGCTCACCAGCACCACCCGGATCAGACTGACGGTAATGGCTTCCCGGCTCCCAACCCGATAGAGCATGAACATGATGACCAGATTGGGAAGGCCGATTTTTACGCCCTGGACGGCGACCAGAGGCGGGATCAGACTCTCCACATAGGACAGAATCATGGCCAGGGCGATAAACAGGCCCAGAAAGGCCACACGCCGCGGGGCGGATTTTGAAGTGTTTGCCATAGGTTTCTCCTTCTCAGCTTACCAGATCGACCCCGGTTTCCGTGCCGTAGACGGTGACGGTGACCCGGTTGGGAAGACAGGTGATGGTCTCGCCCGCCTCGTCAATCATGCCCCGCTTGATGCAAAGATGGTCGGGGCACTGGGCCTGGGTCAGCCATGCCTTACCGGATTCAATATGCAGGGTATTGGTGCCGCCGTTGATGTCCGCGGTCAGGGTCTGGGAAAGGGAGTAGCGGGCGGTCTCCTCACCGTCCACCCGGACAATCACGTAGGCGCCAGGCTCCTTGGAAAGCTCCACGGCAAGCAGAGCGGCAAGGGCAAAAAGGAGAATGCCGCCGATAAGAATAAAGTCCCGCTTCTTCATACCGGCAGAATCGGATGGGCCGCTGGGCTGCGGGTGTGTGGGACTGTAATGGTCTGGATGTTACGCATTTGCGTGGCGCTCCTTCTTAAGCGTATTTGCCGGAATCTATGGGGAAACGGTTACCGCTTCCATTCCCTTGGTAGACAGCTGCCGGCCGTCCGGCAGAATCCACAGGACCTGCACACCATCCAGACTTTCCGCCAGAGCCAGGCCGTCTTCGTAGGGCATACAGAACAGTGCTGTGGAAAGAGCGTCCGCCATGGCACTGTCTGCTGACAGAACGGTCACGGAAGAAAAGTAATCCGCAGGATAGTGGGTGTCCGAATCTATGATGTGGTGGTAGCGTACGCCGTCCACCGTGAAATACCGCTCGTAGTTACCGGAGGTGACACAGGAAATATCATGCAGATCCAGATACCGTGCATACGCACCATCCGGGTCGGAAGGGTTCCGCACACCGGTGCGCCAGCCGGAGCCGTCTGGCTTGCTGCCCAGGATGCGGATATTGCCGCCGATATTCAGCACATATCCGGTCACGCCGGCATCCTGCAGCGCCAGGGCTGCCTGCTCAGTGGCATAGCCTTTTCCCAGGGCCCCAACATCAATGGAGGCGTTGGGGTCTGTGATGCGCACGGTACACGCTTCCTCGTCGATTTCCAGCAGCGCAGGATCCGTGAAGACGGATGCGGCAGCGATGGCCCGGGGATCGGGGAGGCTGGCCATGTCAGGGTCGTCCATGGCCCGAACGTAGCTTTCGTGCCACAGCTTCAGCACGGAGCCCATCATAATATTCATTTCACCGCCGGTGATCTCGTACATCTGCTGCGCATAGCGGAGAAAATCAATCAGCCGTTGGTCAACCGCAACCGGCGCACCGCCCGCCAGACGATTGACGGTGCACAGGTTGTTGATCCCGGCGTATTCATGGTAAATATCAAACAGACGATGGTAATCCTCCAGGACACCGGCGGCAATTGCGGTGTTGTCCGCAAAGCGGTTTTCCGAGTCTTCTGCATAGCTGTAGATGCAGGAGACCGTGTCAAAATAGGTATAATATACGGCGGATTTGGGTTCCTTTCCCTGGCGGGGTGTGGAGCAGGCCGAACAAAGCAGGGCAAGGCTCATCAATACCCACAGCAGGGCACCTCTTTTCTTCGATGCACCCATAGGATTCACAGGGAGTCCGCAGCCGCCGCAAACCGACAGACGCAAAGAGCAATTGTACAACGATGCTTCATAAAACGCTTCTTTCTGATAAAAGGAACATTCACTATTCGTACACAAGGGAGTATACCACATTGGATGCAGGAAATCAAAAAATTTTTTCTGAACAGGAATGAAGCGTTCCGGGAGATTCTCCACTTGACACGCAGGCGGTTTGAAAATATAATGTATCCGTAAAAATCTGTCTATAGGATGCGTAATGATTATGAATATTGAATTTGATGCGTACAAGCAGAAACTGAACGATTGCCGTCCGGCACTGGAAGGCCTGGCGGATTCCCTGAATGTGGAATCCCTTCGCAACGACCTGGAGCGCTACCATGCCATGCAGGAGGCTCCCGGGTTCTGGGATGACCCGGATAAGAGCCAGAAAATCGTAGTCAAGGCCAGGCAGACGGAGGCCAAGATCGAGCGGTATGAAAAGATGCTCTCCAACTGGGACGACCTGATGACCATCTGCGAAATGGCTCAGGAGGAAGACGACGATTCCATGCTGGACGAGCTGAAGGAGGGCTTTGCGGTTCTCACCCAGGAGATGGAGAGCTGCCGTCTGGAGACCCTGCTCACCGGCCACTATGACAGGAACAACGCTATGATGAGCTTCCATGCCGGTGCCGGCGGTACCGAGGCCCAGGACTGGTGCCAGATGCTCTACCGGATGTACACCCGCTGGGCAGAGCGCCACGGCTTCACCTATAAAATCATGGACTATCTGGAGGGGGACGAGGCTGGCCTCAAGTCCGCCGATATCATGATCGAGGGGGAAAACGCCTACGGTTTCCTGAAGGGCGAGAACGGTGTCCACCGTCTGGTGCGTGTGTCCCCCTTTGATGCCAACGCCCGGCGGCAGACCTCCTTCGCCGCCATCGAGGTCATTCCCGATATTGAGGATGACAGTCAGGATGTGGAGATCCGCCCCGAGGACTATGAGATGCAGGTTTACCGCTCCTCCGGTGCCGGCGGCCAGCATATCAACAAGACTTCCTCTGCCGTCCGTCTGATCCACAAGGCCACCGGAATTGTGGTGTCCTGCCAGACCGAGCGGAGCCAGTTCCAGAATAAGGAGACCTGTCTGCGGATGCTGCGCAGCAAGCTGGTGGAGATTAAGGAGCGGGAGCACCTGGACAAAATCTCCGATATCAAGGGCGTGCAGCAGAAGATCGAGTGGGGCAGCCAGATCCGCAACTATGTGTTCATGCCCTACACGCTGGTGAAGGACACCCGTACCGGCTGTGAGACCTCCAATGTCAACGGCGTTATGGACGGCGCGCTGGATCCCTTTATTGAAAGCTATCTCAACTGTCTGGCCACCGGCAACTGGGTTCAGAAGTAAGAACTGCCTGATTCCCGGGCAGGATGCTTCCTGGCGATACCGAAGGAATTGTTAAAAAAAGCTTGCTTTTTTGAATGCCCCATGATATAATGCATGGGCTATTATGAGGCCAATGGGCGATGATCATTGGCATTCCGCGAAAAAATGCGGAGGGAGGTTACAAGCATGGGTGTTTTTGAAGTGATTCTGATTGCTCTGGAGACGATCTGCTCTCTGGCTCTGATCGGTGTGATCCTGCTGCAGAACAGCAAGGAGGAGGGCCTGGGTGCTCTGGCCGGCTCCAGCGACACATATCTGGGCAGAAACAAGAACGGCGGCAAGGAGCAGAAGCTCGCCTCCGCGACCAAGTGGATTGCTATCGTCTGGGTCATCCTGACTCTGGCGCTGAGCCTGTTCTAAACCCAAATGGAAGCCGCACCCGCAAGGGTGCGGCTTTTGCTATGCCGGGAAGACCAGCGAACTCCACGGAAAAACTTGCCCCATTGCTTGAATATGGGTTGATTTGTTCACATTTCCATGGTAGTATGTGTTTATACTGTTAATCTAAGGAAGTGCAGCTATGGAAAGCAAGCGTCTTGCCGGGCTGGAGCCCCGGAAGGTTTTTGAATACTTTGAAGAGATTTGTTCCATTCCCCACGGTTCCCGGAACACCCGGCAGATTTCTGACTACCTGGTGCGGTTTGCGGCGGAGCATGGTATCCGCTGTATCCAGGACGAGGCGGACAATGTGATCCTGTTTGCCCCCGGAACCCAGGGGATGGAAGACCATCCCCCGGTGATTCTGCAGGGCCACATGGATATGGTCTGCGAAAAGGATTCCGGCTGTGCCATTGATATGGCAGTCCAGGGCCTGGACGTGACCCATGACGGAAAATTCGTTTTTGCCCGGGGCACAACCCTGGGCGGAGATGACGGCATCGCCGTTGCCTTTGCGCTGGCAATTCTGGCGGATAGCTCCATTGCCCATCCTCCGCTGGAGGTCATTGTGACCACCGATGAGGAAATCGGCCTGCTGGGTGCCGCTGCCATCGATCTGAGCCAGATACAAGGCCGGAAGCTCATCAATCTGGACTCTGAGGACGAGGGCATCTTTACCGTGTCCTGCGCAGGCGGCGCTACGGCGACGATTTGCGTGCCGGTAGAGCGCCGTGCCGTATATGGCCCCTGTATCCGTCTGAATGTTGACAATCTTCAGGGCGGCCATTCCGGCGCGGAGATCCACAAGAACCGGGCCAATGCCAACAAGGTCATGGGCGAGTTTCTGAGCCGGATCCAGAGACTGATGCCTCTGTGCCTGACATCTCTGACCGGAGGCAGCAAGGACAACGCCATTCCCCATTCCTGCACCGCAAATGCAGTGGCTATGGGCATCGGTCTGGAGCGGATCAATACCATTGCGGAGGAGGTGCAGGCCTGGGTCCGGGAGACCTATGACGAGCCTGCGGCCACCGTGCAGGCCTATGATGTAGATGCTCTGGGCGGCAACGCCTTGACCACGGAGTCCACCGCCCAGGTCATCGCCCTGCTGTGCGCACTGCCCAATGGGGTGCAGGCCTGGAGTAAGGACATGGAGGGCCTGGTGCAGACCAGCCTGAACCTGGGCATTGCCAAGCTGGGCGACCGCTTGACCGCAACCTGCTCCGTCCGCAGCAGCGTCAATGCGGAGAAGGAAGATCTGCTGGAGCAGCTCAAGGGCATTGCCGGTATGTTCCAGGGCAGCTTCACGGTCGCCGGGGAATACCCCGCTTGGGAGTACCGCAAGGACTCCACCCTTCGGGACACCATGGTGGAGGTCTACACCCGGATGTTTGAAAAGGAACCTCAGGTGCTGGCCATTCACGCAGGTCTTGAGTGCGGCCTGTTCAGCCAGAAGGTGGAGGGCCTGGACTGTGTCAGCATTGGGCCCCAGATGCAGGATATTCACACCAGTCGGGAGAAGCTGGACATCGCTTCCGTGGAGCGCACCTGGCGCTTCCTGCTGGAAGTGCTCAAGGCGCTGTAGTTGGAATATGCATGGTACCCCGGGAGGACTATCCCGGGGCACTTTTGCGCCTTTTTACAAGACCAATGAGCCACTGAATGTCTTCTTTCCCAATGACCTGAAACAGAGTCAGAAGACACATGAGCACAGCTGCAAAGCTCAGGGCGCAGGGCAGGGGAGAGAGGACGAAGGACGCTGCAAGAACAGCGGCACCCACTGCGGCGGCGGTGAGGGCCGGTGTGTGGAAGGGAATGGCCTCGCCGGAAATCCGCAGAAGCCGCCGCAGGCTCAGAATAAAGTTGAGCAGATGGGTGGCTAAGAAGCTGATATAGTATCCATCCAGTCCCCATCGGGGCAGGAGAAAGAACAGAAACAGTACGTCCAGCGCCGAGGTGAGAATGTTATACCGCACGCAGATTTTCTGCTGCCCCAGTCCCTTGGTCATAGCATCGGTGATGGCGTCACAGTAGAGCATGGGAATCAGCAGGGAGAACCTGCGCAGCAGGATTCCCGCCTCTGTGCTGCGATAGAGCAGCCGGCAAAGAGACTGCGCCAGCAGATACTCTGCTCCGCAGAAGAAAGCACCGTACAGCATGGAGACCTTCAGACTCCGGCGCACCAGATACCGGATTCGCCTGGCCTCTCCAGCGGCGGTGCACCGGGCAAGCTCCGGGATCAGCAGCTCAGCCAGAGCAAAGAGAATACAGGCTGGAAACATCATTACCGGGAAGATCATCCCGCTGAGCATACCGAAGGCTGCCAGAGGATTGGCAACACCCGGATTCAGGGCCAGCCGCCGGGGTACCATCAGGTTTTCTGCCGTGCTGATGCCGGACTTGAGGATATCCGCCAGCGCCAGGGGAACGGCGGCCTGGAGCAGTCTGTGCCGCACGGCAATGGGTGGGCCAACAGGCGCGTGGGCCAGGAGGCGCAGAACCACGAGGCAAACAAGGGTCAGACAGGTGCCCAGGGAACTCCCCAGGATCACGCTCAGACAGGCCCGCCCCGGGTCCGCTCCGGCCCAGAGCTTCAGCGCCAGCATGGTAGCGGCCATGGCAAACAGCTGCTCGGCAATCTCCACCACAGCCAGGGTACCAATGCGGTTGGCGGCGGTAAAGTAGCCTGTCATCACGCCGCACAGGCAGACCACAGGCAGAAAGGCGGCAAACAGGTGCAGGGAAGGGATCGTGCGGACATCGCCGATCCAGTGTTCCGCAATCCAGGGGGCGAAGCCGTACAGAAGACTTGCCACGCTGAGACTGCAAACAAGACTGTAGACTGTGCAGGCGGACAGAACCCGGGCCACATTCTCCGGTTTGCCCTGCCCCAGCTCCCCGGCGGTAAGGTACATGGAGGCGGTTCGGATGCCCGCAATTCCAGCCACCATGGCGAGGCTCCCCACGCTCATGGTCAGCTGCAGCAGACCCACTCCCGCAGGGCCCAGGGTGGCGGAGATATAGACCTGGAAGCTTGTCCCCACCAGCCGCAGGAGAAGATTGACCCCGGTGAGGAGCATTGCGGAGTAGAAGATGGGAAGCGGTCTAGGCAAGATAATCCCCCCTTGTCCGCAGTGTATGCGGGCAAGGGGGGAGATAGAAGCGTCCCTTATTCCGGGACAAACTCGGTGCAGTACATGCTCAGAGGACACTGACCGCATTGTGGATTCCGGGCGGTGCAGCAGTCCCGGCCGAACAGGACGATGCGGTGGCAGAAATCGTTGCTCTCCTCCGGCGGCAGGATTGCCCGGAGCTGCTGCTCCACCTTCTCCGGCTCCTTGCCGTGGGAAAGTCCCAGCCGTCCGCAGATGCGGATGCAGTGGGTGTCGCAGACCACGCTTCCCGGCACGGCGTATAGATCCCCCAGCAGCAGATTGGCGGTTTTCCGCCCCACGCCGGGCAGGCGCAGCAGCTCCTCCATGGTTCCGGGTACCTTTCCGCCGTAGTCTTCCAGAAGCATCTGGCAGGCAAGAACAATGTCCCTGGCCTTGTGCTTGTAGAAACCGCAGGAGCGGACGTAGTTTTCCACATCCGCGATGTCCGCTGCCGCCATGGCCTCCAGCGTGGGGTAGGCGGCAAACAGGGCAGGGGTGATAAGATTCACCCGGGCATCCGTGCACTGGGCGGAAAGCCGCACGGCGATCATCAGCTCGTAATCCTTTTGGTAGTGCAGGGCACACAGAGCATCGGGATAGCGACCCTTCAGAATATCAATTATGGCGGTGACTTTATCTTTCATATTGTCCATTCCTTTGCGTTTTTTCCTATGTTAACACAGACTCCGGCGCCATGCAAGGCTCAATTCCCGGAATTATCCTCCTGGGGACCGCTTTCCAGGACCTGGGCCGTCAGGGCGGATATTTCGTAAGCTGTGCGTTCTTCGGTTCCGGCATCTGTGACCTTTGTGTACACCCGGCTTTGCAGCCGCCCGGTGATCTGCAGGACATCCCGCACCTGACAGGCGGCAACCTGCTGGGCGGTTCTGCCCCAGATGATGCAGGGCAGATAATCCGTGCGCTGGTAGGTTCGGGGGACGCACAGCATCACATCGCAGATTTCCCGGCCCAGAGGCGTACGCCGGAAGGTGGGCTCCCGGCAGATTGGGCCTTCCAGGAAGACTGTGTTGATACCTTCCCCATCCTCGCAGACGATTTGACTGGCGAAGACGAAAATCAGCAGATGCCGCCTCCCATCACTGCGTATGTTGTGGGAACGAATCTGCCCGGTGACGGTGAACTGCTGCCCGGAACTGAGGTCTGCCTGATCCAGTATGGATTCCTCTGCCACTACAGGAAGCACGTCCACCGTTCCGGACAGCCGGGGAACGCGAAGACAGAAGCGGAAGAAGCGGCGGCCGTGATTCTCATGGGAAAACTGCGGAAGCTCCAGAAGCTCCCCCCGAATGGTTACCTGATTTGTCGTGTGTTCCATTGTATCACCCCAATAACAAGTGTCTGTCCTATCCTATGCGTCCCGGAGCAGCTAAGAACAAAAGAAATGGAATATGGGACTTGACAGAAAGAGTGAGGGGTGGTATAATACGGCTCGTGGTGAAACGCACCTCGACCCAATTTGGGCCTTTAGCTCAGTTGGTTAGAGCCTCCGGCTCATAACCGGATCGTCCCGGGTTCGAATCCCTGAAGGCCCACCAGTTCATTCCAGGCGACTGCCTGTAAATAAATATAGGGGTATAGCTCAATTGGTAGAGCGGCGGTCTCCAAAACCGTAGGC
>CALYRG010000007.1 GCA_945482615.1 uncultured Clostridia bacterium
ATCGCCCGCCCCCTCGTAGGGGCGATTATCAATCGCCCGCCCCCTCGTAGGGGCGATTATCAATCGCCCGCCCCCTCGTAGGGGCGGTTATTAACCGCCCGCCCCCGGTGGGGGCGATGATCAATCGCCCGCCCCCTCCGGTAGGGGCGATTATCAATCGCCCGCCCCCCGTAGGGACGATTATCAATCGCCCGCAACGTAGATTCCCATTTTGCGGGGTGTTTCGGGCGGTTGATAACCGCCCCTACCTTCGGGCGGTTGATAACCGCCCCTACGGGTGCGGGGGTGATTTCGGGTGGTTGCCGCTGTCACCGGGCCTGGGCGAATACGCAGCCGCAGGGATGGGGGACAATCAGTTCCACCGCTGGTTGTACTGCGCGCGGATTCGCTGATCGTTGCATTTGAAATCGTTCAGCTTGGTGCAGCCGGAGAATATCCAACTCATGTTTATAACGCTGGCGGTATCAAAGCCGGAGACATCCAGTTCTGTCAGGCTTTCGCATTTGTTGAACATCGCATACATATTAGTGACCTTGGAAGTATCAAAGCCGGAGACATCCAGTGCAGTCAGGCTTTTGCAGCTGTTGAACATCCCACGCATGTCGGTAACCTTCGCGGTATCAAAGCCGGAGACATCCAGCTCTGTCAGGCTTTTGCAATTGTTGAACATATAGCCCATGTCGGTAACCTTGGAAGTATCAAATCCGGAGACATCCAGTTCTGTCAGGCTTTCGCAGCCGGAGAACATCCAGCCCATGTTTGTCACGCTGGAGGTATCCAAGCAGTTGCCAAAGTCAATAGCCGTAGTGTTTACAAAACCGGAAAACAGGAAGGAGGCGTTGGGGTTGGGAGCGATGATGCCATCTGCCGCCACGGTCAGATTTCCATCCTCCATCCAGGCGAGGATGCTCCTGTCCCCGGCCTCCGACACATCCCAGGCAGTCCGGGGCACATCCGAGAGGCTGTCCCGGAAGGTCACGGTTTTCACGTCAGAGCGCTTGTACGCAACCTGTCCCCAGAAGGTAAGGTCTGATCTTTCATCGATAGCCACATCCTTCTGATTCTCCGCTGCCGCCATGACGTTGACCTTGATGGGCGGCTGGGTGGGCATTGCAGGATTTTCCGGTTGGTTCTTTCCTCTCACGCCAAAGCCAAGGGCAAAACCCAGGAGCACCGCCACCACGGCAACGGCGGCGATAACGATGTAGGGCGTTTTCTTCTTGTGATTATGAGGCGTTCCGGCGGTTTGCAGCTGGCTGAGAAACGCCCCCATGGACTGAGTACGGCTCTTGGCGGAGACGGTCATGGCCTTTTGCAGGGCGGAGATAACATTTGCCGGGACGTTTCGACTTGTCAGCAGCTTCCAGTCCAGGGAGTCCTCCTCCACCCGGTCATTGGCGTTGGGGGGCAGCACCCCGGTGAGGGTGTAGTAAATGGTTGCCGCCATGGCGTACACGTCCGACCAGGGGCCGGAGCCGCCCCGCTGGGTGTACTGCTCAAAGGGGCTAAAGCCGCTTTTGGCCACCTGGGCGGAGGATGCGCCATTGCCCACAGAGAGGTCTTTGGCTGCGCCCAGGTCGAGAATCCGCACACCCTTGCCGGTCAGCATCAGATTGTCCGGGCTTAAATCCCGGTGGACAAGCCCTGCCTGGTGCACCTTTTCCATGGCGGAAATGGCGGGGAGAAAGATATCCTTGGCTTTCTCCCAGGGCATGGGGCCTTTCTCTTTCAGAACGGACAGGAGGGTCTTGCCCTCGATGTAGTCCATGATGATGTAGGCAGTATCGTTCTCCAGGAAGCTCTCCCGGACGCCCACAACCTCCGGGATGTCCTCCACCTTGGCCATCTTCCGGGCCTCCCGGAGGAAAGAGTCCATACCGGTGGTGCGAACATCCTGAGAAGCGGAATCACTGGCCCATTGCAGGGAGCAGCTCATGGTGGTAAACCGGCTGGCAAGGCCCCTGGGGTAGAACTCCTTGATGGCAACCTTCCGCTGCAGGCTCAGATCGTAGCCAATATAGGTAATGCCGAAGCCGCCCTGGCCCAGCACCCTGCCCACCACATAGTGGCCGTTCAGCACCGTTCCCCGGGGAAGCACGAAATTGTCTTGCTGCCCCCTGGGATCAAAGCCGCAGTGGGGACAGGGGTAGCCCTGAATTTCCTCCATACAGCCAAAGCAACGGTTAAACTGCATACACATTTCCCCTTTTCGCCTTGTTTTCTACATCATACCACAGAAAAACCCAATCCGCAATGAGAATGTGTTGAACGATGGAGAAAAGAGGCGTAGGGGCGATTATCAATCGCCCGCCGTCTGCCCTGCCCTCCCCTATGGGGAGGGTGCCCCCATAGGGGGCGGGAGAGGTTGTCCGTCATCGCACCGCCTCTTCCGTCACGGCATAAGCCGTGCCACCTTCCCCATAGGGGAAGGCAGTCCCGTAGGGGCGATTATCAATCGCCCGCAACGCAGACGCTATAGCAGGGCAGGGGCGTGGTGCATCGCACAGAGAATCGAAATCACCATGATTGCCGGTGGCAATCATGGTGATCTTGATTCGCTGCGGATCGCACTACGCCCCTACCTTCGGGCGGTTGATAACCGCCCCTACCTTCGGGCGGTTGATAACCGCCCCTACCTTCGGGCGGTAACCGCCCCTACGGGTGCGAAGATCCCCTTACGCCTGGAAGCTGACCCGGTATTCCCGGGCGCCCAGCTTGATGGTGGCGCCGTTTTCCAGCTGCTGCAGGGAACCGGGAACCACCCGGGCGCCGTTGACGAAGGTGCCGTTGGTGGAGTTGTTATCCGCTACGAAGAGCTTTCCATTGCTCCACTGGAGGGTGCAGTGCCGTCCGGACATCTTGGGATCGCCCTGACCGTTGATCTTCAGGGCAATATCCGCCCGGTCGTCCCGGCCCAGCACCGCAGGCTGATCCATCCCCAGGTCAAAGGAGAAGGACTGATCCTTGTGGCCGATGACGGTGAGCAGCACATGCATGGAGGGGCCGGCGGGGGTCATAGGCTCGGTGACAAAGCCGGTGCCGCCCAGATCGAAGGGGCCGGTGGGGGTGATCCCATCCAGAGGCTTGGTGGTAAAATCCGACTCGCCCACAGGGCCGGTGGCGCCGATATCCTGGGCCATACCGCTGTAGGGAGTTTCCTTGGGCTTTTTATTCTTCACCACCACAATAATCACCGTGACGATGACCGCCAGGGCCGCCACCACGCCCAGAATCACTGCCACCCAGGGGAACTCCTTCTCCTGAGCCACAGGGCCGGGAATGGCGGGGGTGTTTGCCGTCTTGACCCCGGAGGACCTGGGTGCGGGCAGACCCTCGGTGGGAATGACCACGGAGTCCTCAAAGACATCCTTGCCGTCCTTGCAGTACAGGGTCAGGGTAATGGTCTCCTCCCGGCTGGTCAGCTCGCTGCCGTGAACCAGCACAACGCTGGCGGCCTGCATGGTGTCATAGATGCCCTGGGCGATGCCCGCGGGCTTGTTGCCCTTGGCAGAGGTCTCGTAGAAGCCGCCGCCAACGGTGACCAGCATCATGTTTTTCAGGCCTTCCGCAACCTCGCGGGAGTAGTCGCCGGGGTCGTCCGGAAGACACCCCACGCCGAACACGGGGATGGTGCTCTGGGCGATGAGCTCCAGAATGCTCTTTTCCGTGATGTTGTCCTTGCCGCTGTCCTTGCCGTCAGACAGGACGATCATACATTTGTTGAAATTGTATTCCGGGTTTCCCATCAGGCTGTCCAGGCCCTTGCTGATGGCCTTGTACAGATCGATGCTGGGAACGGTGTATTTCAGGGATTCAATGGCAGCCTTCCGGTCCTTGGAGTTGGTCAGGGGGCCGATCTCCTGCATACCTTCCCCCACGGCCAGAATGACCATGCTGTCCTTCTCCCCCATGAGGGCGCTCAGCTCCGTCAGAACCCCCAGCTGGCGTTCCTTGGACTGCTCGGACATATAGGAGGACAGGCCAACCACGCAGTAGAAGGTGGTGCCTGCTTCCATGTCCTTCATGGTGGTGACGGTTGCCTCCACAGCTTCGCCGTCGATGGCGACGCCCAGCTCCGCCTTGGCAGGCAGCGGTGCGCCGGGCACCATCAGGTACTCATCGTCGCAGATGTAGTAGGCATGGAGCAGCAGGCTGTTTTCCAGGGCGCCGGCGCTGAGGCTCAGGGAAAAGAGCATCAGCACTGCCAGCAGAATGGCGATCAGTTTCTTCATAGTTACACCTCAATTATTACCGCAACGGCTGTATTGTTGTCCACATCGTCGTACTTTCTCAGGTTTGCCCGGGTTCGCAGGGAGCTGAGCCATTGGGCGGCAGAGTCAGCCCAGTGAAGATCCATCATGATCTCCTCCTCGCACAGCCGCTCCCACAGGCCGTCGGTGCACAGTAAGAATGCGTGTCGTCCCCGCTGGAGCTTCACCGGCTCGTGAATTTTGGGCTTGATGTTCTCCTCCCCCAGGACATAGAGCACCTTGCTCCGGTCGGGATGCATGGGGATCTGCTGCCGGGTGATCTCCCCCTGGAGCACATGGAGCTGACACACGGACTGATCCAGGGTCAGGTCCGCCACCTCCCCATTGTAGAAGTGGTAGAGCCGGGAATCGCCGGTGTGGGCCCAGATGGCCTTGTTCCCGTCAAAGTACAGGGCCACCGCCGTGGTCTTCATGTGCCAGGGGCCGTCCCGCTTGCACAGAATCTCGCTGTTGGCGTCCTCCATCCAGGCCATGATCTGCTCCTGGGTGGGGAGCTTGTCCTCGATGCGGAAGCGGCTGAGGGCCTCCACCGCGATTTTGGAGGCATCCGCTCCGCCGCCGTGGCTGCCCAGTCCATCGGCCACCACCGCAAAGCCACGGCTGTCCGTCAGCTTGCAGCCGCTCAGGGAGTCCTCGTTCTCCCGCCGGGTGCCGATATCGGTATATTTGCATAAATCAATTTTCATAGTGTTATCCTATCCTGTACTGCTCCTGTCCTCCGAAGGCCAGAAGACAGCCGGTTACATCATACCATTTTCCATGCTGGAGCTGACTTTTCCCATTGGGGGAAACACAGATGGTGCCGTAGGTGGAGCACTCGTCGCAGGCCAGCACCCTGCCGTCCTTCTTGGCATAGAGCCGAAGCTGCACCCGGCTGACCCCCTTGGTTGTTGGGGGATACGCCACATGGCACTCCGGATTCCTGCCCAGAGTGAAATACTGCTCCAGGGGCAGATTCCAGGCCCTGCCCGCGAACTGGCCGCTCTGGCAGCGAAGCACTCTGCCGGAGGCCGGGCCCTGGGGCTTGGCACCGCCGCCAATGGAGACACCGCCGCCCTGCTGGACATAGCTTGCCGTGTTCGGCTTGCCTCCTCCGGGCATGACCTCTCCGAAGAGCGCATAGTAGAGCTGATCCATCTTCTGGGTACGGTTTGCAGCCTTCACCGCCATGCCGTGATCCAGCGCCTTGTACACCTGCTCCGGAAGTCCCGGGCGGAGCTTCCGAAGGGGGATCAGGGAGTCCGTGGTGTAGCGCTCCGTGGCCTTGGGGGGGAGCTTGCCGCTGAGGCTGTAGTAGATGGTCACGCACAGGGAGTACACATCGGTATAGGGCCCCTGCTGGATCACGCTGGAAAACTGCTCCCAGGGGGCAAAGTTGCCCTTGACGTAGGCGGTCATGGCCCCATCCTGGCTGTAGGAGCGGACGTTGCCGAAGTCGATGAGCTTTCTCTGGCCGTTTTTCAGCAGAAAGATATTGTCGGGGCTCACGTCCCGGTGGATCACACCGGCGGCATGGAGCCTGCCCAGGGTGACCATGATGGGCTTGACGATTCCGGAAAGCTCCTGCCAGCCCATGGGGCCGTCCTTCTGGAGCTTCTTGCCCAGGGTAGTGCCGTCCAGATACTCCATCACATAGTAGCTGGTGCCGTTTTCCAGGAAGGCGTGGTACAGCCGCACCACATCCCGGACGTCCTGAAGCTGAACCAGCATCATGGTCTCCTTGGAAAAGCTGGCCTTGATTTTTTCAAAGCTCTGCTTGCTCTCCTGGCTGGTGGGAAGCACCGTCACCTTGTCCGGCCCCCGCTGAACCTGGGAGGTGGGGAACAGCTCCTTCACCGCCACCATGCGGTTGGAGGATACGTCCCTGGCCATGTAGGTGATGCCAAAGCCGCCCTGCCCGAGAACATCCCCGATCTGGTACTGCCCATGGAGGGTATAGCCGTAGGGCAGTGCCTGGGGGCTTCTGGACTTGTTTCCGGTCATACGCCGGCCCTCCGTCAGAAGCCCAGAATGACAGCGGTGAAGTTATCCTGTCCCCGGGCCTGTGCCGCCAGCACCTGATTTTCCATCAGGGAGGCCGCCTGGGTCACGTCCGGGCATTTGGTGAGGATCTCCGCCATCTGCTGATCCGAAAGGGTTCCGAAGACACCATCGCTCATCAGCAGAATCCGGTCTCCGGGGGCAATGGCGATGGAGGAACGGCTGGCGCTGAGGTAGCGCAGCTTGCCCATACCGATGAAGCTGGTGAGCTTTTTGCCGTCGGGGTTATTCATGGCATCCTGGATGCTCATGCGCCCCGCCTGAACCTCCGGCATCCACTCGGTGGTGAGCTGGTTGTGCTCCGGGTTGACCTGGTTCATCACGCCGCCCCGGAACAGATAGATCCGGCTGTCGCCTACCGAGGCCCAGGAGAACTTCTTGCCGTCGGAGAGCACCGCAAGCAGCGTAGAGCCGCTTTTGTAGATTCCCTCCGGGCCCAGCATCTTGTTGATGTCGGCGCAGATGCTCTCCACCATCTGGGGCAGGATGGTATCCATGGTGTTCGGGCGGAACTGGGGGGCTGCTGCGTGGACATCCTGGACGATCCGGCCGCTGACCTTTTCGCCGCCGGACAGGCCGCCCATGCCGTCGGCCACCACGGCCAGAACACCGGCGCCGCCAAACACGGACTCCACACACTTGTTATCCTGCTGGGAGGGCCGTGCGCCCTGGTTGTGCACGATGCCCACGGAGCAGACCTGGCCCTTTCTCCTGCCGGTCAATGCCGCTGCCTCCTCTGTGTTGGAAATGGGGTCCATCCGGGCTGATCTGCGGCCCAGGGCGCGGTTTTCCTGGGCCACCCGGGCTGCCAGCTTGTCCGCCCGGACGGTGAGCAGAATCACCGCGATGAGATCCAGTCCCAGCAGAGCCAGCAGGGAGAAGAACATAATTTTCATCATCATATCATTTCCTCATTGATTCATTGGTCTGCGGAAGGATCGTCCACCACGGAAGGGGGATTCACCTCGGGAATATTGCTGTCCGCGGGAGGATTATTTTCCGCGGGAGGATTGTTTTCCGCGGGAGGATTGTTTTCCACGGGGGGATTGTTTTCCGCGGGGGGATTGTTTTCCGCGGGAGGATCGTCGGACACCGGAGGATCGCTCACCTGCGGGATTTGCTGGTCCCCCGGAGGCGTGGTCTGCGGCGGAGTGGTGGCCTCGCTATTTTCGGGTGGTGCCCCGTTTGCGGGAGGCGGGTTGTTATTGTCTTCGGATTTGGGGCTGCCGGAGCCTGTTCTGTCGGTGTCCAGTGTCTCGCCGTTTGTGGGCTCCGTGGTGGCTTCCGTAGCCGCCTCCGTTGTGGCCAGGAAGTTTTCGGGGATCCGGGGGCCGGTAGAGCCGGTGGGGTCGGTCTCCTCGGGGGCCTGCGCCGGACGGAAGGCCATAAAGCCCGTCACCACCACGGCAGCCGCCAGGAGCAGGGCCAGAACCGCCAGGACATTGCGCCAGGCCTTCGCCCGTTTCCATTTTTTCTCAGCGGTCATCCCAATCAAACCTCTCTCCGCACAGGGGGATAAAGACCAGCTTGGTCTGCCCCAGGGTGATGATGTCGTAGGCCTTCAGCTCGCTCTGGCCCAGGCACATTTTGCCGTTGAGCCGGACGGCGTTGTGGCCCATGCCGGGGCCGAAGTAGAACAGCCGCTCCATAGAGTCGTAGGCCACGATGGCGGCGTTTTCATTGCTGATGTGGCTGTCGCCGGGGATGCAGATGTCCATGCTCTGGGCCCGGCCGATGTAGTTGTAGCCGTTGTGGATGCGGTAGTCGCTGCCCTTGTTATTGCCCTCCACGCACACCAGCCAGCCAACCACAGGCTGAATGCCGGAGAATGCAGCGCCGGTGACGGTGCTGTCGCCGTAGCCCACAGGGGTGGTGGGGGTGTAGTCCTGAACCATGCTGGCCCCGCCGCCCACCATGTCGGGGGGGGCGTCAATGGGGGTGGTCTTGGCGTAGTCCTGGACAGGGGGATCGTTGGGCAGGGTGGGCTGGGTGTCCATAACACCGGCAAAGCCGCCGCCGTTGCCGGCAACCACAGGCTCCGTCTGGAAGTTAAAATCCACAGGCACGGTGGTCATGCCGCTGCCGCCGCCCATGCTGCTGTTCTGGGCGCACTTGGGGCAGCTGGATGTCTGGCTGGGATCGTAGAAATGACCATTGGGGCAACGAAGAATTTCCATAGCTTTTTCCTCCAAAATCAATATGAATATTCGGATAGTCGGTTTGTATATCAGGCCAGAGGCACACTCTGTAGGGAACGGATTTATCCGTTCCGCGGATCCGGGTGCGAAAGGGAATGCATAAATGCATTCCCTACGAGGGTTTGGTCAGCAGATGGTAAAGCGGTTGGTGGAGGCAGAGCCCAGGGTGAACTCCGTGCCCTTGCCGATCTGCACAGGCACATTTACGGCAATCCGGTTGCCCCCCACGAAGGTGCCGCCGCTGGAGCCCACATCCGTCAGAGTGATGACGCCCTTGCGAAGCTCCACTTTGCAGTGGTGCCGGCTGACGCCCTTGGTGTCCGGGGGCATACAGATCTGGCAGTCCGCCAGCCGTCCGATGAGCATGGGGCCCTCCGCCAGAGGAACCATGCTGCCGTCGGGGCAGCGCAGCCAGGCGGACAGGGAGGGCTTCTTCTTTCCCTTGACCAGCACCAGAACGATGACCACGGCGCAGATCAGAATCACAAGACCCAGGCCGCCGTACAGGAGCCAATCACTGCTGCCGGAGCCGGACTTGGTGGAGTAGGCAACGCCCAGAAGGCTCAGCCGCTCCATGATGTAGCCGGTGCTGATGGCGATGCAGTAGGCGTTGTTTTCCGCGGAACTGTAGGTGTTGATGCCCACAACCCGGCCCTTGGCGTCCACAAGGGGGCCGCCGGAGTTGCCGCTGGCGATCTGGGCATCATGCACCAGAACGCTGATGGTCTGGGACACGCCCATGTCCATGTTCATGTGCTGGGAGACAACGCCGGAGGTGATGGTGATATCGTCGATGCCGGAGCCGACGGAGCTGTTCAGATCACCGATGAGGCCAGGGTAGCCCAGGGCATAGACCGGGGTTCCGGAGGCCACATCGTCGGAGTGGCGCAGGGGCAGGGCCTTGAAGCCGGTGACGGTACTGGTGGCGCGGATGATGGCGTAGTCGGGAACGCCGCCGTTATCGGCAGAGGAATACAGCACCTCGCACTCCACGGCGTTCTGAGGCACCAGGTTCTGATCCAGATACCAGTCGTCCAGCAGCAGGTACACCCGCACCATGGACGGGTCATAGCCGCCGCAGGTGGTGACGTGCCAGTTGGTGACGAAGACATTGGTGTCCTGCCCTGCCTTGCCCACGGCAAAGCCGGTGCCGGTGCAGGCATCGATGGGGATGCCGCTGGTTTTGTCGCCCTTGTAGACGATGGCCAGCAGCTGGACAACACCCTTCTTGACCTCGGCGAGCATCTTGCTGTCGTCCGCAGCGGAGGCGGGCAGCATCAGCATACTCATGCACAGCAGCAGCGCTGTCAGAAGGCTTAGAAACCGCTTGACGTTTTTCATTCTCATTCCTCTTTTCTGCATCTTTATGGTTATTCGGGATTCGGCGGGCGATTGATAGGAAATTATGGTATGATTGCCACCGGCAATCATGGAGATTTTGATTCGCTGCGCGTAGCACCACGCCCATGCGGGTGCGGTGGAAGGCGGGCGATTAATAATCGCCCCTACGGGTGCGGTGGAAGGCGGGCGATTAATAATCGCCCCTACGGGTGCGGGGGATGATGGGTTAAACCAGCGTAAATACGTTGTCCAGGCCGAGGGTGATGGTGTCTCCCTCCCGCAGCTCCACGGGGACATTGGCAGGAATCTTTCCGAAGCCCTCCACCGCCGTGCCGTTGGTGGAGCCCAGATCCATGACAAAGAGCTTATCCTCCCGCCAGAAGAAGCGGCAGTGATTGCCGGAGACCCTGGGGTCGCTGATCAGAATGTCACAGCCGGGGGCTCTGCCTGCGGTGACGGAGCCGCGGATGAGGAAGCTGCTGCCGGCGCACACGCCCTTCTGGCAGCGCAGGAAATGCTGCATCTGCTCCGGGGGGAGGGCTGCGGTGGAAGCCGGCGGGGATACGTCAGGGGAGGCAACGCTGACCGTCCGGGAAAAATCCTGGGAAGGAAAGGCCGTTGGCCCTCCGGAGTCCGGAACCGGATCCAGCCGGGGCTGGGGGGCGGGCTGGGGCCGGGACTGGGGTTTCCGGGTGCCGGAAGCGCCCCGGAACACGGCATCGCCGGAGAAGGCCAGAATGCCCCGGAACACAATGCCCAGCAGGATCAGACCCCAGCCAAAGCCGGCGCTCTTTCCGAAGCTCCGGGCCAGGGCCTTCTGCATCCGGATCATGCAGCGCAGGCCGTAGATGGAAAGACCCAGGGACAGGATTGACAGCACAATCACCAGGATGGCCAGGTCGTCTTGCGGCCCGATCAGCGCATTGGAGATACCCGACAGGAAGCCCCCGCCGTAGACCCCCAGAATCTGCTTCCAGAACAGATCTCCCGCGCCGCTGGCGGCGTAAATACAGTACTCGCCGTAGATGGGAATGAGGCACTTCCAGCCCGGCTGCCCCTGCTTCTGAAGGATTCTCCAGGCCTCCACGAGCATGAGAACCGGGATCGCCAGGGACAGCAGCCCTACAATCAATTCCATAGCTGTTTTCCTCCCTTATTTCATCTTCACCCGGAAGGCGCAGCGCTCCTCCCCGATCCAGAAGACGCTGTCCGGGTACAGCCGAACCGGCATTCTGGCAGGGATGGTTCCGGTGCCCGCAACCACGGTGCCGTTGGTGGAGCCAAGGTCCGTCAGATACAATGCGCCATTTTCCCAGGTGACCTGGCAGTGGGTGCCGGAGACCTTGGGCTCATTCACATGGATGTCCGCAGAGGAGCTGCGGCCGATCACTGCTTTGGTGACGATGCCGTAGTGCTTGCCCCCCAGGAAAGCCCCCTGGGCCTCCAGCGTGGCGTGGTGCTTGTCCTTGGGCTTGCCGATCATAATGGGCTGGTCGGACTGGGAAGCGCCGCCCTTTTTCATCAGCAGCACCACCAGCACCGCGATAAGGGCCAGGACTGCTGCCGCGATCAGAACGATCATCCAGCCGCTGCCGGAGCTGACCGTCTCCGAGGAGCCAACCCGGCTGGCAGACGCCGGAAGGGCCAGGGCCGCGATGGTGGGAAGGCTGAGCATTCCCACGGTGGCTGTGCGAAATACGTTTTTCATGCTGCTCTCTCCTTTATTCCGTTCGCTCGTAAGCGTACTGCACATTGGTGCCGTCGGTGGAGGCAAAGCCGATCTTCAGCTGATTGCCCACCATATTGACGGAAACATAGCCCCGGACGCCCTCCACGTCCTTCATGCTCAGCTGGTAGAGGGTCACCGTCTGCCGGAAGAACAGGGTCTCCCGGTCGGCGGTGGACAGATTGGCACAGCTGTACCAGTCCAGATTTCCCTGCGCCGTGATGGTATCGTCGTCATTTAAGATGTAGTGGAGGGTCAGGGTCAGACTATGGCTCTCGTCCACATCGTAGGAGTAGATCCAGCCATTCTTTGTCAGGGTGGATTTGCCGGTGGCCAGCTTCCAATTCCCCTCCAGATTCAGGAGCTTTTTGTGCTTTTCAAGCTTTTCCAGCCGGGCGTCCCGGTCAATGTCCTGATAGACCGCGCCTTCGGAGGCCTGGAGGAACTGTTCCTGGGCAAGACCCAGGAAGCCCTGATCGTACAGGCTCTCGGCTTCGCACAGGATGGCGCCGTCCACCAGCACCTGGGCTCTGTCAGACGCCAGCTTTTTCTGCTGGCAGAAGGAGACGTAGCTCTCCGCCGCCGTCCGGGCCTCCTCAAACTGCTCCTGGCCCAGAAGCTGGGTCACCAGGCCCTCATTGGCCTCAAACAGGGACTGCTCGTCCTCTGCGGCGGCAAAGCCCTCTGTGAGCTTCTGCACCGCGTCCCGGTAGTCTTTGTGGGTCAGGCTCTGCATACCGTCGGCGTAGGTGCTGTAAACCTCAGCCTCCGCCGTACCCAGGTCTGCTGCCCTGGCGAAGCTGTCCCGGGCCAGATCATAGGTTTTGTCTTCCAGCTGCTCCCTGCCAAGGGCCATGTAGCTCTCGCCCAGAAGAGATCTTGCGTCCTGGGAGTCCCCGGCATCCCGAAGAAACGCGACGGCATCGGCGAAGCGCCCTTCGTCAAAGGCCTTTTGGCCCGCCTCCAGGTGCTTCTGCTCGGAGGCGAAAACCGCCTGTTCTTCTGCATCCCGGTAGCCACCCAGGGCCTCGAACCGCTCCTGAGCATCGCCGTAGGCCCCGGCGGCCAGGGCATCCGCTGCCTGATTGTAGCGCGTATTCTGCACCAGGAAGAAACCGCCCACACCCAGAACCACGGCTGCCGCAGCAGCGGCAAGGCCGATCCACACAGGCTTTCGGGAGGGGGCCGCCTTGGCAGTGGATGCAAGCTGCTGGCTGAACGCCTCCATGGAGGCGGTTCGCTTCTTTTGGTCGGGCTCCATGGCTGCCTGGAGAACAGCCGCTGCCTGCTGATTCACCGGGAGCTTCTGCCCCTGGATGGGGGGCTGCCCGGTAAGGGCGTAGACCAGAGAGGCCGCCAGCATGTAAACATCGCTGGCTTCCGTCAGGGAGCCGGCCTGGTCAAAGGCCTCCGGGGGGCTGTAGCCCTTCCGGCGGACGCTGGCGCACACCGTGCAGGTGCTTCCTGCGGTGATGATGTACTCCATGTCCGGACGGAGAATCAGTCCGGTATCGGTGAGGATCAGACTCCCGGGGTGGATATTGCCGTGGAGGACTCTTGCCTTATGCAGCCGCTGGAGCGCCCTGGCAGCCCCGGCAAACAGAGGCGCCGCGGTCTGCCACTTCATGGGCTTGCCGGAGGAAATCTGCTCTTTCAGGGGTTTGCCCGGCACCGCGTCCAGCACGCAGCAGCAGGTGCCGTTCTCCAGGAACAGATCCCGGACGTGGACGATCCCGGCCACGTCCGTCAGGGAGGAATACCGGTGGGCATTGGTGCGGAAGCTCTGGACACCGGCCTGGAAATCCCCGGGGATGCTGCCGTCGCTGCGCACCTGAACCGTGCCGTTTTCCCGGCCTGTGACCCAGTCAGCGGGCAGATATTCCACCACCTGAACGGTTCGTTCCAGGCTCAGGTCGAAGGCTGCGTAGCGCATGGTGAAGGGCTTTGCCTCTGCCGCGCCCAGAAGATACCGGGCGTTCACAATGGAGCCCAGGGGCAGGGCATTGGCCGGGGGCGTGTAGGCCGCCGGGTCAAAGCCGCAGTGGGGACATTTGTCCGTGGTGATGTCCGCCATGCAGCGCATACATTTGTTGATCCTCACGTGTTATCCTCTCCTTATTTGTCTCGGAAAGACACAGAACTGGTAAAAATGCCTAAAAATACACAGTCTATATATTTATTGATTATATTGTCTATATACATAATTTGTCAATAGTAATTTTCCCGGCGGGGACATTTGTGTGCCTGTAGGGGCGTGGTGCT
This sequence comes from uncultured Clostridia bacterium, assembly GCA_945482615.1. Classification (GTDB taxonomy): domain Bacteria; phylum Bacillota; class Clostridia; order Oscillospirales; family Oscillospiraceae; genus Faecousia. The sequence goes on from CALYRG010000007.1 coordinate 13,839, forward strand.
GCGCGCAGCGAATCAAAATTACCATGATTGCCGGTGGCAATCATACCATAATTTCCTATCAATCGCCCGCAAAGGTTCTCTCCCGCCGGTAGGGGCGATTATCAATCGCCCGCAAAGGGTTCCGTCCCGCCGGTAGGGGCGATGATCAATCGCCCGCCTGCCCGTCCACCCCCAACGGGCGGTTAATAACCGCCCCTACGGCGTAAAAGGGCGGCCCGGATTGCTCCGGGCCGCGCTTTGCAATTGGGTTGGATCAGGGCGCTGTCTCCACGGCCACGATTCTGCCCTGGCCGTAGGGATCTGCGTACTCCTGGCCGATGACGCCTTCCAGCGTACCGGAGATGTAGTTGATGAGCACCTGGTTATCCAGCATGGACTCATCCACCAGCAGCTTGCAGTCCATAAACATGTTGAAGCCGTCGCCGCCGTTTTTCAGCATGTAGTTATGGGAAGCCAGGGTGTAGACCTTGTCCAGCTCCAGGGGCTTGCCGTCCACCATGACGTTTTTCACCCGGTATTCGCCGGTGACGCCGGTGAACATGCCGTTGGAATCGGTGGTGGCGGTGGACTCGATGTAGGTGTGGATCTCATAGGTCAGGCCGGACACCTGCAGGAAGCCGCCGTTCTCTCCGGGTACATTCCGTGCGCCGAACTCCAGGGCGTCCAGAATCTGCTGGCCTGTGGCCTCCACCACGCACATGGCGTTGCCGAAGGGATGCACCTTCAGGATGTCGCCCAGGGTGATGTCCCCGGCCTTCAGGCTGGTACGCACGCCGCCGCCGTTGACGAAGGCGATATCCGCCCCGGACTGGTCGCGGTAGGCATCGGCGCACAGGTCGCCCAGGTTGGTCTCGGCATTGCGGACGATGCGGATGGGCTTGCCGCTCTGATCCACGGCCTCGGGATCATAGATGGTCAGATCCACGGCGGACTTGGCCACCTTCTGGCCCAGCTTCTGATTCAGTGCGGTGGTGGCGGCCTTCACAGCCTGGGAGGCGTTGTTCTGGATGCCCAGCAGCTCCGGCGCGGAAACCGCATTGTCCCAGGTGTACAGGCCGGTGGTGAGCTTGCCGGTGGCGGCCTCGATCTTCAGCCAGCCCACGCCGCCCAGCTTGGTGCCGCAGGCGGAACGCAAAACGTCCACGCCGTCCTTGTTCTTCATGGTCACCTGGTCGGTGTCGTGGCTGTGGCCGTCCAGGAAGGCATCGATGCCGGTGGTGTTGGCAATGATGTCGGCGTAGGTCCAGGGAGCACAGGTTTCCTCGTTGCCCACATGGCCCAGGGCCACCACGTACCGGGCGCCGTTTTCCCGGGCAGCGTCAACGGCGGTCTGCACGGCGTTGTAGACGCCCTCGCCGGTGTCGTCCTGCATGAAGCCGTAGATGTAGTTGCCGGCATCGTCCTGGAAGTACTTGGGGGTGGAGGAGGTGATGGTCTTGGGGGTGGTGACGCCCACGAAGGCCACCTTCACGCCGTCAAATTCCTTGATGACGTAGGGCTCGAACACAAGCTCCCCTTCCTTATTGAAGTTGCAGCTGATGTAGGGGAAGCGGGCCTTCTTCGCCAGCTCCAGGAACCGGTCCATGCCGTAGTCGAACTCGTGGTTGCCGGGGATGGCAATGTCATAGCCTACGCTGTTCATCAGGGTGATGATGGCGTCGCCGGTGGTCATGGTGCCCACAGGCTCGCCCTGGATGGCGTCGCCGTTGTCCACCAGCAGAACGTGGTTGGTCTTCTTCAGGTTGTCGCGGATGGCCACCAGGCCGGCATAGCCGAAGCCCTGATCGATGCCGCAGTGGACATCGCTGGTGAACAGAACCACCAGGTCCTTCTTCATCTGGGGGGCGTCGTCATCGGCCCAGGCGGTGAGGCCCAGGGTGCCGGCCAGCATCAGCACGGCCAGCACAAGTGCGGTTATTCGTTTCATTTGCGGATTCTCCTTTCAGCTTGTGTGCGGTTGGGTTACTCCAGGAAAAGTATACCACTGTTTTCTGCCATTTTCAAGGGGAGAATGTAGGCAGACTACCGGATTTTGGGGCGATACCTTAACGCCCACCGCCTCTCGTAGGGGCGGTTATTAACCGCCCGCTTGGGTCGTTGTGGGGCGGGCGATTGATAATCGCCCCTACGCACAGCATTCCTCTCACCGGGGCCTCGTCATAACCGGAACACCCACCGCCTCCCGTAGGGGCGGTTATTAACCGCCCGCTGTATGATTGCCACCGGCAATCATGGGGATTTTGATTCGCTGCGCGATGCACCACGCCCCTACGCACGGCATTCCTCTCACCGGAGCATTGACCGTTCATCGGCGAAAGCGCCATTCCTACAACTACCAGCGGCGTCAGCATCGGCTAAACTGCCTTGCGCCGATGGATTACCGCAGCTTGCCGGAAACTGCCTGAAAGGACAGGACCCCATCTCTGGGCTGCAGCCGTTTTGCAGCGCAATAAAGATTTTTTTGCAGCCGGTTTCGGCTGCATTTTTTATGCACTTCCGGGAATCCTAGGGAACGAAAAGGCGGTGGTTGACAGATGTTGGAGGAATACTCCTGTAAGACAAAGCTTGTTTGCGGCAGCGGGGCCATTGGAGCCCTGGGGAGCCTGGGGGCCAGCCGGGTGCTGGTGGTGACGGACCCCTTCTTTATGAAAAACGGCACGGCGAAAAAGGTGGCGGATGCCGCCAAATGTGTGGAGGCGGACTTCTTTGACCGGGTGGAGCCGGACCCATCGGTGGAGCTGGCGGCGGAGGGGACGGCGAAGGTCCGCGCCTTTCGCCCGGATCTCATCGTCGCGCTGGGGGGCGGCAGTGCCATGGACTGCGCCAAGGCCATGGCGTATTTTGCCAAGGGGAATTACCAGGTGGCGGCCATTCCCACCACTTCCGGCTCCGGGTCGGAGGTGACGGACTTTGCCATATTGACCCATGACAAGGTCAAGCACCCTTTGGTGGACGAAAAGCTCCGCCCGGATGTGGCGATTTTGGACAGCGATTTGCTCCAGACCCTGCCCAAGAGCCTGATTGCGGACACCGGCTTTGACGTGCTGACCCATGCGCTGGAAAGCTACGTGTCCAAGGGAGCTGGGAGCATCACGGACTTGCTGGCCCGGGAGGCCTTTTCCGGAGCCATGGCGGCCCTCCCGGCCTCCTTTGCCGGGAACACCTCGGTACGGCTCAAGGTGCATTTGGCCGCGACGCTGGCGGGGATGTCCTTCACCCAGGCGGGGCTGGGCCTGTGCCACGCCATGGCCCACGCCCTGGGCGGGCTGTACCATGTGCCCCACGGGCGGCTCAATGCCATACTGCTCCCTTCCGTGGTCAGCTGCAACGCCCATGTGGCGGGGAAGAAATACGCGGAAATCGCCCGGGCCGCCGGAATCAGCGGCAGCGCCGAGAGCATTGCGGTGCGGAACCTGAAAAACAGTCTGGTGCGGCTGCGCCGGGAGCTGGGTCTGCCCCAGACCCTTTCCCAGGCGGGGGTGGACCCCCGCTCCGTGTGGCGGAATGTCCCCCGGATTGTGGAGGCCACCCTGGCCGATCCCTGCTGTGAAAGCAACCCCATGAAGGTGGAGGACTTTCTCATCCGGCGGATTTTGGAGGAGGTGACGGGCCGTGTCTGAAAGTCTGCTCAGCGTGGGCATTGACGTGGGCACCACCTCCACCCAGCTGGTATTTTCCCGATTGCAGCTGCAAAACCGCGCCAGCGCCTTTGCCGTGCCGGAGCTGGTGATCGGGGAGCGGGAGGTTCTGTACAAAAGCCCGGTGCACTTTACCCCCCTGGTGGGGTCGTCCCTGGTGGATGGGCAGAAGCTCCGTCGGCTGGTGGAACAGGAGTACGCCAATGCGGGCATCCGCCGGGAAGAGGTGGACACCGGCGCGGTGATCGTCACAGGAGAGACCAGCCGCCGGGAGAATGCCGCGGAGGTGTCGCAGGCGCTTTCCGGCTTTGCCGGGGATTTTGTGGTGGCCACCGCCGGGCCGGACCTGGAAAGCGTTCTGGCTGCCAGAGGGGCCGGAGCGGTGGAGTTCTCCCGGCAGACCGGGAAAACGGTGCTGCATGTGGATATCGGCGGCGGAACCAGCAACCTGTGTCTTATCCGGGAGGGCCGGGTGGAGAAGACCGGCTGCCTGAATGTGGGCGGGCGGCTGGTAAAGCGGGACGAAGCCAAACACATCACCTACGTCTCCCCGGTGCTGGGGGGTCTGTGGGAGCCATCCCAGGGCATCGGGACTCTGGTAAAGCTTCTGACCCGGGCACTGGAAATGGCGGCGGGCCTGCGCCCTGCGGAGACAATACTGGAAAAGCTTACCACAAAGGAGGCAGAACACTTCTTCCGCCTGGAGGAGGCGGCGGTGCTGTCCTTCTCCGGAGGCGTGGCGGAGTGCATCGCCCGGGACTACCCTGACAATGCCTTCGGGGACATCGGCCCTGCCCTTGGCCGGGCCATCCGGGAGAGCGCCCTGTGCCGGGGGGAATACAGGCTGAGTCAGGACAGCATCCGGGCCACGGTCATCGGGGCCGGGTGCTACGCCACCCAGCTTTCCGGCAGCACGGTGTACGCCCAGAATGTGCGCTTTCCCCTGAAGAACCTGGCAGTGGTGGAGCCGGGGCGGGAAACCTTTGCCGAGGGAGAGACCATCCTTGCCATGCCGGGGTTGCCCTCCCCCAGCTATGAGCAGGTAGCGGCACTGGCTTCCCGGCTGGCGGAGCGGCCCGGCCCCCTGCGTATCTGCCTGGAATCGGATATGGCCAAGGCCCTGGGTCAGGCCCTGGCCTCCCGGCTCCCCGGCGATGCGGAAATACTGTGCCTGGATCGGGTGAAGGCTGCCCCCGGAAGCTACATGGACGTGGGCGCTCCGGTGGGAGCGGCCTTTCCGGTGGTGGTGAAGACCCTGGTTCTGGGCAGCCAATAGAAGTGGAGGATTACCATGAACAAACAGGAACTGGCCGCAATGGTTGCGGATATTCTCCGGGAGGAGGGGATGGCGCCGCCGGTGAAGGGCGGGGAGTACCATCCCCAGGCCCCCCAGCCCCAGAAGAAGGACGAGGGCTACCGGGAAGGCGATTTCGTTCCCGATGTCACCGATCTGAATCTGCGCAAGCTGTACCTTACGGAGCATCCGGCACAGAAGGAGCGCTTTGCCGCCATGAAGCTGCGCACCCCTGCCCGGCTGGGCTCCGGCAGGGCAGGCCCCCGGTACAAGACCCTGACCATGCTCCGTTTTCGGGCAGATCATGCTGCCGCCCAGGACGCGGTGTTCAGTCAGGTGCCGGAGGACTTTGGGGAGAAAAACGGTATGCAGGAGGTCAAAACCAGGTGCCGCAGCAAGGACGAATATCTGACACGCCCCGACCTGGGCCGCAGCTTTGACACGGAAACCCAGGAAAGGCTCCGCACCCTTCTGCCCCAGGGCAGCCGGGTGCAGCTGGTCATCGGTGACGGACTCAGCTCCGCCGCCATTGTTGCCAACGCCATGGACTGCCTCCAGACCATCCGGGAGGGGTTAAAGCTCAAGGGCATCGACCCCGGGACGCCCATCTTCGTGCGCTACTGCCGGGTGGGTGCGGGGGATGCCATCGGAGATGTCACCGGCTGCGAGCTGGTGTGTATGCTGGTGGGAGAGCGGCCGGGACTGGTGACGGACAAGAGCATGTCCGCCTATATCACCTACCGCCCCCGCACCGGGGTGTCGGAATCCAGCCGCACGGTGGTGTCCAACATCCACGCCCAGGGCACCCCGGCGGTGGAGGCCGGAGCCCACATCGCGGGGCTGATTGCCACCATTCTGGAGAAAAAGGTCTCCGGGGTGGGGCTGCATCTGGAGGCGGGGGCATGATCCCGGTGAAGGTGCTGGCGGTGCGGTATCTGCCGGGAGCCTCCCCGGAGCTGTGCCGCCGGCTGGGAGCACCGTCAGGCTATCAGAGCCTTGCCATGCTCACCACCGACTGTGACGATGCCACCTATATCGCCCTGGACGAGGCCACCAAGGCGGCAGATGTGGAGGTTGTCTATGGCCGCAGCTTCTACGCCGGAGCCGCCAATGCCTCCACCCCCAACGCCGGGGAGGTCATCGGCATTCTGGCGGCCCGAACCCCGGGGGATGCCCGCAGCGGTATGGAGGCGGCCCTCCGGGCACTGGAGCGCCTGGGCTTCCGGGAGGCGAATAATGTGCCGTATCTTGCGCATACTGTCTCCAGCGCAGGCTCCTTCCTGGCAGGCGAAGCGGGGGTGAAGCCGGGCACGGCTCTGGCTTACCTGATTGCACCGCCCCTGGAAGGAATGTATGCCATGGACTTTGCGCTGAAAGCGGCGGATGTTACGCTTCAAAAGCTCTACGCGCCACCCAGCGAAACCAACTTCGGCGGCGGACTGCTCAGCGGCACCCAAAGCGCCTGCGAGGCGGCATGTTCGGCATTTGCCTCGGCGGTGGAGGAGGTAGCCCGGTGCCCCGGAAAACTGCAATAGGAAAGGAAACGAATATCGAATATGGATACAAACGCATTGGGAATGATCGAGACCAAGGGCCTGGTCGGGGCCATTGAAGCGGCGGATGCCATGGTCAAGTCCGCCAACGTCCAGCTCATCGGCAAGGAGCAGGTGGGCGGCGGCCTGGTGACGGTAATGGTGCGGGGGGACGTGGGCGCCGTGAAGGCGGCCACCGATGCCGGTGCCGCCGCTGCAGAGAAGGTGGGCGAGCTGATCTCCGTCCATGTCATCGCCCGGCCCCATGTGGAGGTAGACGCCATTCTGCCCAAGGGCCGCCCCAGCATCACCGAGTAAATGCTCTATGACGAGGAGGCCGTCCGGGCCAACATCCGCAACCGGGACGGAAAGCGTGTGTACTATCTGGGAAAGGGCGACCAGCTGACAAGCGCAGCCCGGGACTATCTCGCCCGGGAGCGAATTGAAATTCTCCCCGCCTCCCAGGCAAGGCCCCAGCGCTACCGTCTGGAGGGGGGTGGCTTCCTGGAGGAAAAGCCGGAGCACATGACCCACCTCCACTCTGACCTGCTGGTTCGTAAGGATCACCCCCGGATTGTCTTCCGGGGCAAGCTGGACACCCTGGAAGCGGAGCTGATCCTGGCCCAGCTGGATGCGCCCCAGGTGCAGGAGCAGCTGGAGGAGGTTTTGACCCTGACCCGGAAGATCGTGGCCTGTGAGGTGCTGGGGGAGCCGGTGCAGCTGGAAACCCTGTGCGGCATGACCGAGGCAGAAGTGCGAAAGCGCAGCCACTTCCCGGCGGACTACTATGGACAGCCCCACTTTATGCCCTCTTACCGGGACGGCCGGGCCATCGCCCGGCTCAACCGGGCCAGAACTGCCGCCCGGGAGGCGGAGCTGGCGGCCTGCGCCGCCTTCCGGGACCGGGAGGCGGGGTGCAGCCGCCGGGATATTTTGCAGGCCCTGAACCGGATCAGCAGTGTGCTGTATCTGATGATGATTCAGGAGAAGGGAAGAAACCAATGATCCTAAAAACCACATTGCTGGGAAAAACCTACGAATTTTCCGGCGTCAAGCAGGTGCTTGCCAAGGCCAACGAGGAAAAGACCGGAGACAAGCTGGCAGGCCTGGCGGCGCAAAGCGCCCAGGAGCGGGTGGCGGCCAAGGTGGTGCTGTCCGCCCTGACCCTTCACGATCTGCGGGAGAGTCCGGCAGTTCCCTATGAGCAGGACGAGGTCACCCGAATCATCCAGGACGATGTAAACGAATCGGCCTACCGAAGAATTCAGAACTGGACGGTCTCGGAACTTCGGGAGTGGATTCTCTCAGAGACCACCACCGCTCAGGACATCCGCAGGGTCAGCCGGGGGCTGACCTCGGAGATGGTGGCGGCGGTGTGCAAGCTGATGAGCAATCTGGATCTCATCTACGCCGCCCACAAAATGCCGGTCACTGCCCACTGCAACACCACCATCGGCCTGCCGGGAACCCTGTCCTGCCGGCTCCAGCCCAACCACACCACCGACGATCCCGAGGGCATTACCGCCTCCACCCTGGAGGGACTGAGCTTCGGCGCGGGAGACGCGGTCATCGGCCTGAACCCGGTGACGGACAGCCCGGAGCAGGTGGGCAAGGTCCTGCGCCGGTTCCAGGAGATCAAGGAGCACTGGCAGATTCCTACCCAGATCTGTGTCCTGGCCCACGTCACCGCCCAGATGAAGGCGGTTCGTGCCGGCGCTCCCTGCGACCTGATCTTCCAGTCCATCGCCGGAAGCCAGAAGGGCAACGAGGCCTTCGGCTTTTCGGCGGCCACATTGGAGGAGGCCCGGCAGCTGCTTCTGCGGGACGGCACGGCGGAAGGGCCGAATGTCATGTACTTTGAAACCGGGCAGGGGTCGGAGCTCAGCTCCGATGCCCACTTTGACACCGACCAGGTGACCATGGAGGCAAGGTGCTACGGCTTTGCCAAGCGGTTCCAGCCCTTCCTGGTGAACACCGTGGTGGGCTTCATCGGCCCGGAATACCTGTACGATGCCCGGCAGGTGACGCGGGCGGGGCTGGAGGATCACTTCATGGGCAAGCTCACCGGCATTTCCATGGGCTGTGACTGCTGCTACACCAACCACATGAAGGCCGACCAGAACGACATTGAGAATCTGGCGTCCCTTTTGACCCTGGCCGGGTGCAACTACTTTATGGGCATCCCCCATGGGGATGACATCATGCTCAACTACCAGACCACCGGCTTCCGGGAGACTGCGACACTGCGGGAGCTTACCGGAAAGACCGCCATCCCGGAGTTTCAGCGGTGGCTGGAAAAGATGGGCTTTGTGGAAAACGGGCATCTTACCCCCAAGGCAGGGGACGGCTCCTGCCTGATATTCTGAAAGAGAGGAGGGTTCCTGTGGAGTTTGACAAGGATCTGATGGCCCGGCAGGAGGCCCGGGCCTTTGCCCGCAAGGCAAAGCAGGCGCAGGAACAGCTTGCAAAGCTGCCCCAGCAGAAGCTGGATGATATTGTGGAGGAAATCGCCCGGCGCTTCCGGCAGGATGCTTCCAGGCTCGCCGCCATGGCGGTGGAGGAGACCGGCTTCGGCAATACAAAGGATAAGACGGAAAAGAACCTCTTTGCTTCGGAAAGGGTTGCCGAAGCGGTGCGGGGAATGAAGGCCGTGGGAATCCTGGATGAAAAGCCGGGGCTGTGGGAAATCGGCATTCCGGTGGGCGTCATTGCCGCCATCGTGCCCAGCACCAACCCCACCTCCACCGTGTGCTACAAGGCCATCATCGCCCTGAAAGCGGGCAACGCCATTGTCTTTTCGCCCCATCCCAAGGCGGCCAAATGCACCCTGGAGGCGGCAAGGATCGTTGCGGAGGCGGCAAGCGCCGCAGGAGCACCGGAGGGGTCTGTCCAGTGCCTGACCATTCCCTCCCTGGCCGGATGTCAGGAGCTGATGGGATCACCGGAAATTAACCTGATTCTCGCCACCGGCGGCCCCGGCATGGTCAAGGCGGCCTATTCCTCGGGCAAGCCCGCCATCGGCGTGGGTGCGGGCAACGGCCCTGCCTACATCCACCACAGCGCGGATGTGAAAAAGGCCATGGCCTGTATTCTCCGCTCCAAGACCTTTGACAACGGCACGGTGTGCGCCTCGGAGCAGTCCATCGTCATCGAGAAGGGGCAGGAGGCGGCGGTGAAGGAAGCGGGGAAAGCGCTTGGCTTCTACTTCATGGATGAGCAGGAGGCCGGACGGCTGGGAAAGCTTCTGTTCCGGCCCAATGGCACCCTGAATCCGGAGATTGTGGGAAAGAGCGCCCTGCATCTTGCGGAGCTTGCGGGCTTCCCGGTGCCCCCGCAGACCAAAATTCTGGTGGCCCGGGAGCAGGAGGCAGGCCCCACCCGGCCCTACTCCATGGAGAAGCTGTGCCCGGTGCTGGCCCTGTTCGTCATGGAGAGCGAACAGGCAGTGCTGCGCAAAAGCGTGGAGGTGCTGACCCACGAGGGAAGCGGCCATACCTACGCCATGCACGCGGAGGACGAAGGCGTTATTCGCCGGTTCTCCCAGGCGATTCCGGTGTCCCGGTTCCTGGTGAACACCCCGGCGGCCCTGGGAGGCATCGGCCTGACCACGCCCCTGTTTCCGGCGCTGACCCTTGGGTGCGGGGCGGTGGGAGGAAGCTCCTCCTCCAACAACATCTCTCCCATGGACTTAATCAACATCCGCCGGGTGGCCTGGGGAGAGCAGAAGGACGTGCAGGCGGAGCTTGACCCGGCGCTTGTGGAGCTTCTGACCCGGAAGATTATGGAGAGGCTCAAATAACAGGGGGGAAGACCTATGGATATTCAGGCGCTTACGGATGCGGTTGTGCGCCGGTGCTTTGTGGAGCTGGAAGCCTCCGGGCGGCATGTGCATGTGACGAAGGAACAGGCGCTGACGCTGTTTAGCCATCCCCTGACCCCACAGCGGCCCCTGTCTCAGCCGGGACAGTACCTGGCAAAGGAGCGGGTCACGGTGAAAGGCCCCGGGGGGGAATTCCGGGAGGTGGCGGTGCTGGGCCCGGAGCGGAAGGAAGGACAGGTGGAGCTGTCCGCCACGGATGCCCGGAGCCTGGGCATCCCCGCCCCGGTGCGGCTGTCCGGCGACATCCAGGGCACCCCCGGCGCGGTGCTGGAAGGGCCGGAAGGTCGGGTGGAGCTGGGGCAGGGTGTCATCATCGCCCGGCGGCATGTCCACCTGACACCGGAGGATGCCATGCGCTTTGGCGTGGCGCATGGGCAGACGGTTGCCGTGCGGGCCCTGACTGCCCGGCCTCTGGTCTTCGGAGACGTGGCAGTGCGGGTCAGTCCGGATTTTGCAAGCTACGTGCACTTAGACTATGACGAGGCCAATGCCTGCGGCTTTTCCAAGGGAGACCTGGGGAGGCTGGAGCCATGGTAAGGGCGCTGCTCATTGGCAAGCCCCCCGGGGCGGAGCTGGGCTACGAGTATGTGTCGGAGGAACCATATGACGCGGTGGTGGTGGGCTCGCTGACCCTGGGGCAGCTTCTGCGGTTCCGGGAGGAGCGGGTGCTGACGGCTCTGGCGGAGGGGAAGACGGTGCTTCTGTATACCCCGGGGCTTCCCGAGGCGGAAAAGAACCGGCCCCTTGCCACTCAGCTGGCCGCCGCCCGGCGGGAGCTGAAAAACTGGGGGGTTCTCTTTACCGACGGCGGCAGGAAGCATCTGGTGACGGCGGAGGAAGCCCGGCTCCTGCGGGACACGGGGAAGTGCCCCGGCCCCGGGGCGGTGCTGACGCCCCTGGCAAGGGAAATTCTGGACGGACAGTAGACTGTTCTGTGGAAACGGAAGGCTTCAGAGGAAAGGCTCCCTTGTGCAAAGGGAGCTGTCACGGCAAGCCGTGACTGAGGGATTGTGCGGTAAGGCACTGCGAATGGATAAGAGCCGCGGCGAATACGCTGCAGGCTGTGAAGCAGTTTCAGGGAGGAACGATGGATGAAGGTCGGTAAAGTGGTGGGAGCGGTCTGGGCCACCCGAAAGGCGGCGTGTTTGCAGGGGCAGACCTTTCTGGTGGTGGAAAGCGGCGGCGAGCGGATCGTGGCGGCGGATCAGGTGGGGGCGGGCACCGGGGACAAGGTGCTGCTGGCCACCGGAACGGTGGCATCCCGGTACTGCATGGATGCTCCGGTGGATGCGGCGGTGGTTGCCATCGTGGATGAAAAGTAGAAAGCAGAGGAGGAGCAGCTGTGTTCCATGAAGTGCTCATAGCCGTTATGGCCGGGTTTGCGGTGCTGGGCGGGCTGGACCGGATCTTCGGCAGCCGTCTGGGGCTGGGCCAGGAGTTCGAAAACGGAATCCTCGCCATGGGCTCCCTGGCCCTTGCCATGGTGGGAATCGTGTCCCTGGCCCCGGTGCTGGCCTCGGTGCTGATGCCTGTGGTGTCTCCAATCTATGCCCTGCTGGGGGCAGACCCTGCCATGTTTGCCGGTTCCATTCTGGCCTGTGACATGGGCGGCGGCGCCCTGGCTCAGGCCCTGACCACCGATCCCCGGGCGGCTCTGCTGGGGGGCGTCCTCACCGGCTCCATGCTGGGGGCCACCATCGTCTTTACCATCCCGGTTGCCATGGGCATTTTGCAGGAGGACGACCGGGCCGTGATGGCAAAGGGAATGCTCTGCGGCATTGTGACCATTCCCCTGGGGGTACTGGCGGGGGGCATTGCGGCGGGGTTTCCGGTGGGGATGGTTCTTCGCAACCTGGTCCCCATTATTCTGCTTGCCGCGCTCATTGCCCTGGGGCTGTGGCGGGCGGAGCAGGCCATGATCCGGGGCTTTGAAGTCTTCGGGAAGGTGGTGGTGGCGGTGGTGACGGTGGGCCTTGCCGCCGCCATTGTGGAGGCTCTGACGGGCTTTGCGATGATCCCCGGGATGGCCCCCATTTCCGACGGATTTGAGACCGTGGGAGCCATCGCCATTGTGCTGGCAGGGGCCTTCCCCCTGGTCAATGTGCTGACCCGGGTTCTCCAGAAGCCCCTTGCCGGGCTGGGAAAGCGGCTGGGGGTCAATGACGTGGCTGCCGCGGGGCTGATCGCCACGCTGGCAAACTCCATTGCCACCTTCGGCATGGTGAAGGATATGAACCCCCGGGGGAAGGTGGTGAACATCGCCTTTGCGGTGTCGGCGGCCTTTGTCTTCGGAGACCATCTGGGCTTTACGGCGGGGTTTGCCCCCTCCTTTATCGGCCCTATGATCCTGGGAAAGCTGGTGGGGGGCGTGTCTGCCGTGGCAGCTGCAATGCTTGTCACCGGCCGGGAATAGAAGATTGTTTCGCCTCTATCCATATTACACATGAAACCGAGGGGAAACAGGAAAGAAATTGTCTCCGGCGCGAATTGACGAAACCCGGGAAAAATGCTATAATGTTGGCAAATCGGCACGAAACCGGTTTTGAACCCTTATGACTGACGGATCAGTGGAGCACCACACGGAGTAAGGGCGATAGATAGCCGACCGTCTGGGCGCACCGATCCTGATGCAGGATTCGTGCGCCCTTTTTACTGCTTTCAGGAGGAATGTCATGAAAAAAGTCGGAATCGTCATGGGCAGCGACAGCGACCTGCCGATCCTTCGCAAGACAATGGATACTCTTTCCGCACTGAAGATCCCCTACGAGTGTCACATCTACTCCGCCCACCGCACCCCCCAGGAGGCCCGGGATTTTTCCGTGAACGCCCGGGAAAAGGGCTTCGGCGTCATCATCGCCGCTGCCGGTATGGCAGCCCATCTCGCCGGTGCCATCGCGGCAAACACCACCCTGCCGGTGATCGGCATCCCCTGCAAGGGCCCCTGCTTTGACGGTATGGATGCATTGCTCTCCACCGTGATGATGCCCTCCGGTATCCCTGTGGCAACGGTGGCTGTCAACGCCGGGGTCAATGCGGCGCTGCTGGCGGCCCAGATCCTGGCTGTGGAGGACAAAACCCTCGCTGAAAGGCTGGATGCAAAGCGGGCAGCCGACGCCGAAAAGGTCCTTCAGAAGGACGCCGCTCTCCAGGAAGAGCTGGATGCGGTTCATTCCTGAGTGATTCCGATCAATTCATATATTTAACAGAAAGAGGTCAATTCAAATGGAGAATCTGAAGCTGCTGTACACCGGAAAGACCAAGAACGTCTACGCTCTGCCCAACGGCAACTGCCTGCTCAAGTTCAAGGACGACTGCACCGGCAAGGACGGTGTGTTCGATCCCGGTGAGAACAGCGTGGGCCTGACCATTGAGGGCGTGGGCGATGTGAATCTGCGCATGTCCATCTACTTCTTCGAGAAAATCAATGCCGCCGGCATCCGCACCCACTATGTGTCCGCCAACCTGGACGACACCACCATGGAAGTGCTCCCCGCCAAGGTCTTCGGCAAGGGCCTGGAGGTCATCTGCCGCTACCGGGCCGTTGGCTCCTTCTACCGCCGCTACTGCCAGTACTGCACCGAGGGCCAGGAGCTGCCCGCCTACGTGGAGACCACCTTCAAGAACGACGCCCTGGGCGATCCCCTGGTCACCAAGGACGGCCTGGTCACCCTGGGTGTCATGACGGATGAGCAGTATGACTCCCTGAAGGCCCAGACCCAGGCCATTACCAGGATCGTTGCTGATGACCTGAAGGCAAAGGGTCTTGACCTGTACGACATCAAGTTCGAGTTCGGCTACGATGCCGACGGCAAGGTGATGCTCATTGACGAGATTGCCTCCGGCAACATGCGGGTGTACAAGGACGGCAAGTACATTGACCCCATGACCCTGAACAAGCTGTTCTTTGCATAAGATAGAATTGCGCACCTTCCTCCCCCCACAGCGGGGAGGAAGGCGTTCGTGTTTTTCCGCGCACGATGACCAGTGTGCGCAGATTGCACCATAGAGGAGGTAAATGAAAATGGGCGGTTTCTTTGGGGCTATTTCCCGGGAAAATTGCAAGCATGACGTATTCTTCGGCACAGACTACCACTCCCATCTGGGCACCCGCCGGGGCGGCCTTGCCTTCTACGATGAGGAGCATGGCTTTCAGCGCCAGATTCACAATATTGAGAACACCCCCTTCCGCACCAAGTTTGAGCGGGATCTTTTGGACATGGGCGGAACGGTGGGTATCGGCTGCATCTCCGATACCGATCCCCAGCCGCTGCTGGTGCGCAGCAGCTTAGGCTTGTTCGCCATCTGCACCGTGGGCATCATCAACAACGCCGAGGAGATTGTGGAAAAGCTGTTCCCCGGCCATCAGTTTATGGCCATGTCCTCCGGCAAGGTCAATTCCACAGAGCTGGTGGCGGCGCTCATCAACCGCTGCACCAACCTGGTGGACGGCATCCGCTACGCCCAGTCCGTGATTGACGGCTCCTGCACCATACTGCTTTTGCAGAAGGACTGCATTGTTGCCGCCCGGGACCGGATGGGAAGACTTCCGGTGCTGGTGGGCAGCAAGGAAACAGGCTACTGCGTCAGCTTTGAGTCCTTCGCCTGTCAGAAGCTGGGCTACCGGGTGGAGCGGAATCTGGGCCCCGGGGAGATCGTGAAGGTCACCCCCGACGGTGTGGAGCAGCTGGGCGCTCCCGGGGAAAAGATGAAGATCTGCGCCTTCCTGTGGACCTACTACGGCTACCCCAACTCCAACTACGAGGGCGAGAATGTGGAGCTGGTGCGCTACCGCAACGGCGAGATCATGGCCCGGCAGGAAGCCGCCAACGGCACCATGCCGGATGTGGACTATGTGGCGGGCGTGCCGGACTCTGGCCTGCCCCACGCCATCGGCTACGCCAACCAGTCCCACCGGGCCTTTGCACGGCCCTTTGTCAAGTACACCCCCACCTGGGCCCGCTCCTTCATGCCCTCCAATCAGGAGATGCGCAATCTGGTGGCGGAAATGAAGCAGATTCCCGTGCCGGAGCTGATCGAGGGCAAGAAGCTGCTGCTGGTGGACGACTCCATCGTCCGGGGCACCCAGCTGCGGGAGACCGTGGAATTTCTGTATAAGAGCGGGGCAAAGGAAGTGCACATGCGCTCTGCCTGCCCGCCCATCATGTACGGCTGCAAGTATCTGAACTTCTCCCGCAGCAACAGCGTCATGGAGCTGCTGGCCCGCCGGGTCATCCAGGAGCTGGAGGGAGACGAGGGACAAAAGCACACAGTCGACTACGCCGACGGCACAACGGAGCGGGGCAAGGCCATGCGCCAGGCCATCTGCCGGGAGATGGGCTTTGACTCCCTGGAGTACCAGTCCCTGGATGGGCTCCTGGAGGCCATCGGCCTGGATCGGGACAAGGTCTGCACCTACTGCTGGACCGGCGAAGAATAATTTTTTCCGGAAACTCCGGGCAAATCGCCTGCGGCTGGCAGCGAATCTTTTGCTCCAGTCGTGCAGCATGAAAAACAGGAAATACACAAAGTATTCCTCTGTTTTCCATGCTTTCGCCTGAACCAAAATCTTCTGCTGCCAGCTCTTGTCTCTTTGCCCGGAGCTTCCGCAGGGGATCGATTATAAAATTACGCTACAAAGGAGCACATCATGGATCACAAAAATTCTTACTCCGCCAGCTATGCGGCGGCCGGTGTGGACATTACCGCCGGGTACAAGGCCGTGGAGCTGATGAAGAAGCATGTCGCCCGCACCCGCAATCAGGGCAGCCTGGACGATGTGGGCGGCTTCGGCGGCTGCTTCGGCCTGAATGTGGCCGGAATGGAGGAGCCGGTGCTGGTTTCCGGTACCGACGGCGTGGGCACCAAGCTGAAGCTGGCCATCCTTATGGACAAGCACGACACCATTGGCATCGACTGTGTGGCCATGTGTGTCAATGATATCATCTGCGTAGGCGCAAAGCCTCTGTTCTTCCTGGACTACATTGCCTGCGGCAAGAACTTCCCGGAGAAGATCGCCTCCATTGTTGCCGGCGTGGCCGAGGGCTGTGTCCAGTCGGGCGCAGCGCTGATCGGCGGCGAGACTGCCGAGCATCCGGGCCTCATGCCTGTGGACGACTACGATCTGGCGGGCTTCAGCGTGGGCATCGTGGACAAGAAAAAGATGATCGACAACAGCAAAATGGCGGAAGGGGACGTGGTCATTGCCCTGCCCTCCACCGGCATCCACAGCAACGGCTTCTCCCTGTGCCGCCGGGTGTTTGACATCGACAGGGGCAACCCCGATATCTTCATGCCCTGCGACGAGCTGGGCGGCCAGAGCGTTGCCGAGGCGCTGCTGACCCCCACCAAAATCTACGTCAAGCCCATCCTGGCGCTGCTGGAGCAGGTGCAGGTGAAGGGTATCAGCCACATCACCGGCGGCGGCTTCTATGAGAATATTCCCCGCTCCATCCCCGATGGCCTGTGCGCCAGAATCAACAAGTCCGCCGTGCGGATTCTGCCTATTTTCCATGTCATCGCCAAGCGGGGCCGCATCCCCGAGCGGGACATGTTCAACACCTTCAACATGGGCGTGGGCATGAGCGTGGTTGTCTCCGCTCAGGAGGCGGACAAGGCCCTGGCCGTCCTGCAGGAAAACGGCATCGACGCCTACGTCATTGGCTCCATCGTAAGAAGTGCCGAAGAAAAGGTGATTCTGGAGTGAAGACGAAGATTGCTGTGCTGGTGTCCGGCGGCGGAACCAACCTACAGGCCCTCATCGATGCCCAGGGCAAGACGCTGGTATCCGGCGAAATCGCCCTGGTGGTGTCGAACTCCGCCGGGGCCTATGCCCTGGAGCGGGCGAAGAAGGCTGGGATTCCCACCGTCACATTGCTTAAAAAGGAGCTGGGCGGTCAGGAGGGCTTTGAGGCGGCACTGGTACAGACCCTGGAGGACAACGGCATTCAGGTGATCATTCTGGCAGGCTTTATGACCATCCTGTCAGAGCACTTTACCTCCCGCTATCCCAGACGCATTATCAACATCCATCCGTCCCTGATCCCCTCCTTCTGCGGGGAAGGGTATTACGGCCTTCGGGTACACCAGGCAGCCCTGGCACGAGGGGTCAAGCTCACCGGAGCTACGGTGCATTTCGTCAATGAGATCCCCGACGGCGGGGAGATCATCGCCCAGAAGGCGGTGGCGATTCAGCCGGGAGACACCCCGGAAATTCTGCAGCGCCGGGTCATGGAGCAGGCGGAGTGGATTCTCCTGCCCCAGGCGGCGGAGGAAGTATCGAAGCTGTACATGGAAGAATCGAGGTAAGAATATGAACGTTTACGAAGTCAATTCTATGAAGACGCTCCTGGAGTCCAACACCTATCCCGGCCGGGGCATCGTCCTGGGCCTGACCCCTGACGGCAGGAAGTCCGCCGCCGCCTACTTCATCATGGGCCGCAGCGTCAACAGCCGCAACCGCATCTTTGTCCAGGAGCCCGACGGCATCCGCACGGAGGCCTTCGACCCCAGCAAGATGGTGGACCCCAGCCTGATTATCTATCATCCCGTGCGCCAGCTGGGCCGGGCCCTGATCGTCACCAACGGCGACCAGACCGACACCATCCGGGAGTACCTGGAAAAGGGCCGCACCATGGAGGAGGGCCTGCGCACCCGGCGCTTCGAGCACGACGGCCCCAACTGGACGCCCCGGATTTCCGGCCTGCTGAGTCCCGACGGCAGCTACAAGATGTCCATCCTGAAGGCCGCCGACCCCGAGGGCGCCGGCTGCGCCCGCTATACCTATGAGTACCCCGGCAAGGCGGGCCTGGGCCATTTCCTCCACACCTACGTGTGCGACGGCAGCCCTGTGATCCCCACCTTCCAGGGAGAGCCGGAGCGGGTGGAGATCCCCCAGGACATGGATGCCTTCGCAGACCTTCTGTGGAACAGCCTCAACGAGGACAACAAGATTTCCCTCTTTGTCCGGTACACCGACCTGGAAACCGGGGAATACACCCAGAAAATTCTGAACAAGCACTGCTGAAAAAGGAGATACCATGAACGAATTTGCTCTGAAATACGGCTGCAACCCCAACCAGAAGCCCGCCCGCATCTACATGGCGGACGGCTCTGACCTGCCCCTGACCATTCTCAACGGCCGTCCCGGCTACATCAACTTCCTGGATGCCCTGAACTCCTGGCAGCTTGTCAAGGAATTGAAGGAAGCCACCGGCATGGTGGCCGCTACCTCCTTTAAGCATGTGTCTCCCACCTCCGCCGCCGTGGGCAAGGTGCTGCCCGAGAGCCTGAAGAAGGCCTGCTTTGTGGAGGATGTGGAGGGGCTGGACGACAGTCCCCTTGCCTGCGCCTTCGCCCGGGCCCGGGGAACTGACCGGATGTGCTCCTTCGGCGACTGGATCGCCCTGAGCGATGTGTGCGATGTGACCACCGCAAAGCTCATTGCCCGGGAGGTCTCCGACGGCATCATTGCCCCCGGCTACACCGACGAGGCGCTGGAAATCCTCAAGGGCAAGCGCAAGGGAAGCTACAACATTGTGCAAATCGATCCCGACTATGTCCCCGCCGAGCAGGAGACCAAGCAGGTCTTCGGCGTCACCTTCCAGCAGGGCCGCAACAACTTCAAAATCGGCCCCGAGCTGCTGGAGAACATCGTCACTCAGAACAAGGAGCTGCCCGAGAGCGCCAAAATCGATCTGATCGTGGCCCTCATCACCCTGAAATACACCCAGTCCAACTCCGTCTGCTTTGCCTATGACGGCCAGGCGGTAGGCGTAGGCGCGGGTCAGCAGTCCCGGATTCACTGCACCCGGCTGGCAGGCTCCAAGGCCGACACCTTCTTCCTGCGCCAGCACCCCAAGGTTCTGGAGCTGCCCTTCCGGGCTGATCTGGGCCGTCCCAACCGGGATAACGTCATCGACGGCTACATCAACGGCAACGAGGAGGACGTGTGTGCCGAGGGCATCTGGCAGAACTACTTCACCACCCGGCCCGAGCCTCTCACCAGCGAGGAAAAGCGGGAGTTCCTTGCAAGCTTCCAGGGCGTGGCTCTGGGCTCCGATGCGTTCTTCCCCTTCTCCGACAACATCAAGCGGGCCAGAGCCTCCGGCGTTCAGTACGTGGCCCAGCCCGGCGGCTCCATCCGGGATGACCTGGTCATTGCCGAGTGCGACAAGAACAATATGGTCATGGCTTTTACCGGTATGCGGCTGTTCCACCACTAAGGAGTATCAGACTATGAAACTAATGGTTGTTGGCGGCGGCGGGCGGGAACACGCCATTATCCGCAGCCTGAAAAAGAATCCCCAGGTTACCGAAATTTTTGCCCTGCCCGGAAACGGCGGCATTGCCGCGGATGCCACCTGCGTGAACATCGGCGCCACGGATATTGAAAAAATCGTGGCCTTTGCCGCGGAGAATGCCGTTGACTATGCCGTGGTAGCCCCGGACGATCCGCTGGTTCTGGGCTGCGTGGATGCCCTGGAGGAAAAGGGCATCCCCTGCTTCGGCCCCCGGGCGAATGCCGCCATCATCGAGGGCAGCAAGGTGTTTGCCAAGAACCTGATGAAAAAATACGGCATTCCCACCGCCGCCTACGAGGTCTTTGACGATCTGGACGCGGCCCTTTCCTATCTGGAGACGGCCCCGGTGCCCACGGTGGTCAAGGCCGACGGCCTGGCGCTGGGCAAGGGCGTCATCATCGCCGCTACCCGGGAGGAGGCAAAGCAGGCCGTCCGGGATATGATGCAGGGCCATGTCTTCGGCGCTTCCGGGGATCATGTGGTCATCGAGGAGTTTCTCACTGGCCCGGAGGTCTCGGTGCTGGCCTTTACCGACGGCAAGTGCGTCAAGCCCATGGTGTCCTCCATGGATCACAAGCGCATTGGAGACAATGATACCGGCCTGAACACCGGCGGCATGGGCACCGTTGCCCCCAATCCCTACTACACCCCGGCGGTTGCCCGGCGGTGTATGGAGGAGATTTTCCTGCCCACCATGGACGCCATGAACGCCGAGGGCCGCACCTTCAAGGGCTGCCTGTACTTCGGCCTGATGATTACCCCCGACGGCCCCAAGGTCATCGAGTACAACTGCCGCTTCGGCGACCCGGAGACCCAGGTGGTGCTGCCCCTGATGGAAAGCGACCTGCTCACCGTGATGCAGGCGGTCACCAATGGAACCCTTTCCGAGACGGAAGTGAAGTTTGCGGACAAACATGCCTGCTGCGTCATCACCGCCTCCCAGGGCTATCCTGTCAAGTACCGCAAGGGCCTGCCCATGACCATGACCGAGGAAGCTGCGGAGCATACCTATGTGGCCGGAGCCAGGCTCCAGGACGGCGTGCTGCTGACCGCCGGCGGCCGGGTCACCGGCACAACCGCCGTGGCCGATACCCTGGCCGAGGCAGTGGAGGAGGCCTACCGTCTGGCCCGGGGCGTGGAATTCGAAGGGGCCTACCGCAGAAGCGACATCGGACGCAGAGCCCTGGCGGCAAACCTGTAGGAGGTACTATGGTATACAGAGTATTTGTAGAAAAGAAGACCGGCCTGGATCACGAGGCCCAGACCCTTTTGAAGGAGGCCCGGGAGCTGCTGGGCATTGAGGGTCTGGAAAACATCCGGCTGTTTAACCGGTATGACGCCGAGGGCCTGAGCGGGGAGCTGTTCGACTACGCGGTGAAGACCGTGTTCTCCGAGCCCCAGCTGGACAACACATCCGATCACGTGGAACTGCCGGATGCCTATGTGTTTGCTGTGGAGGCCCTGCCCGGTCAGTTTGACCAGCGGGCAGACTCTGCCGCCCAGTGCATCCAGATTATCTCCCAGGGGGAGCGGCCTACGGTCCGCACCGCCAGGGTCTACGCCCTCTACGGCAAGATCACCTACGCCCAGGCGGAGGAATTCAAGAAGTATGTCATCAACCCTGTGGAGTGCCGGGAGGCTGCTCTGGAGCTGCCCCAGACACTGGCGATTCCCTATGAAATTCCCTCGGAGGTTGCCACCGTGGAGGGCTTCACCGCCATGTCCCGGGAGGAGCTGGGCTCTATGATCGACCGGATGGGCCTTGCCATGGACCTGGACGATCTGCAGTTCCTGCAGAATTACTTCGCAGGAGAGGAGCACCGGGATCCTACCGTCACCGAGATTCGGGTGGTGGACACCTACTGGTCGGATCACTGCCGGCACACCACCTTCTCCACCCATCTGGATAACATTGCTATTGAAGATCCCGCCGTGCAGGAAGCCTACCGGCAGTACCTGGATGCCCGGGTGGAGGTCTATGGCGAGGAGAAAGCGGCCAAGCGTCCCCAGACCCTGATGGACATTGCCACCATCGGCACCAAGACCCTGAAAAAGCGGGGGATGCTCCCCGAGCTGGACGAGAGCGAGGAGATCAACGCCTGCTCCATCCATGTGGACGCCACGGTAAGCGGCGAGAAGCAGGACTGGCTGCTGATGTTCAAAAACGAGACCCACAACCACCCCACCGAGATCGAACCCTTCGGCGGTGCCGCCACCTGCATCGGCGGCTGCATCCGTGACCCTCTGTCCGGCCGTGCCTATGTCCATCAGGCCATGCGCGTCACCGGCGCAGCCGATCCCCGGAAGTCTCTGAAGGAGACCCTTCCCGGCAAGCTGCCCCAGAGAAAGCTCTGCCAGACAGCCGCCGCCGGCTACTCCTCCTACGGCAACCAGATCGGCCTGGCCACCGGCCATGTGGCGGAGCTGTACCACGAAGGCTATGTCGCCAAGCGTCTGGAGTGCGGTGCCGTGGTAGCTGCCGCTCCCGCCTGCAACGTTCGCAGAGAGCGCCCCGTCCCCGGGGATGTGATCGTGCTGCTGGGCGGCCGTACCGGCCGTGACGGTATCGGCGGCGCAACCGGCTCCTCCAAGAGCCACAACATGAAATCCCTGACCACCATGGCGTCCGAAGTCCAGAAGGGCAACGCCCCCGAGGAGCGGAAAATCCAGAGACTGTTCCGGGATCCCAAGGTGACCCGCCTCATCAAGCGGTGCAACGACTTCGGGGCCGGCGGTGTCTGCGTTGCCATCGGTGAGCTGGCCGATGGCCTGCAGATCGACCTGGATGCCGCGCGCAAGAAGTACGATGGGCTGGACGGCACCGAGATTGCCATTTCCGAGTCCCAGGAGCGTATGGCGGTGGTTGTCGCTCCCGAGGATGCCGATGCGTTCATCGCCGCAGCCGGGAAGGAGAATCTGGAAGCCTATCGGGTCGCCGTGGTCACCCGGGAGCCCCGGATGGTCATGCGCTGGAAGGGGAAGGAAATTGCCAACCTGTCCCGGGACTTCCTGAACACCAACGGCGCGGTGAAGCACGCGGATGTGCGGGTAAATGCCGTTGACCGCGCAGGTGTCCCGGAGGAGAAGCCCAATCTGCGCGCCATTGCCTCCGCTCTGAAATTCGCCTCCCAGAGGGGCCTGGTGGAGCGGTTCGACGCCACCATCGGCGCCGGCTCCGTGCTGATGCCCTTCGGCGGCAAGAACCAGGCTACCCCCGAGCAGGCCATGGCAGCCAAGCTGCCTGTGCTGCCCGGTGAGCACACCGACGACGCCAGCGTCATGGCCTGGGGCTGTGACCCGGAGCTGCTGAGCGCCGATCCCTTCACGGGAGCGAAAATGAGCGTGATTTCCTCCGTGGCGAAAATCGTGGCCGCCGGTGCCGACTACACGAAGGCGTATCTTACCTTGCAGGAATTTTTTGAAAAGCTGGGCGATGAGCCTTCCCGCTGGGGCAAGCCCTTCCAGGCCCTGCTGGGTGCGCTGGATGCCCAGCTGGGTCTGAACGCCGCTGCCATCGGCGGTAAGGACTCCATGTCCGGTACCTTCCTGGATAAGGACGTGCCGCCCACCTTGATTTCCTTCGCCATTGCCCCGCTGAAGGCCGGTGACGTGATCTCCAATGAGTTCAAGGAAGCGGGTCACCCGGTCTATCGCTTCGGCCCCTCCGGCGGCAGCTACAAGCAGCTGAAGGAGTGCTGGGAGAAGTTCCACGCCCTGTGCCAGGCGGGGAAGGTCAAGGCTGCCTGGGCCATGGATGCAGGCGGCGAGGGCGAGGCCGTGATGAAGATGGCCTTCGGCAACGGCATCGGCTTTGTTTCCGACCCGGACGCGGTTCACCAGTTTGGCCCTGCCTACGGCGATATCGTGGCGGAGCTGACGGAGGATGTGGACTTTGGCTGCCGCATCGGACATACCACCCGGGAGCCGGTCATCACCATCCGTGACGAATCCGTTTCCATTGCGGAGCTTTACGCCATGAACACGGCCACCCTGGAGGATGTGTACCCCACCAAGGCAAAGCAGTCCCAGGAGCAGATTCCGGTCTTCTCCTTCGATGGCAGAAGCAACCTGGCTCCCGCTGTGAAGGTGGCAAAGCCCAGGGTGCTGATCCCCGTGTTCCCCGGCACCAACTGTGAGTATGACTCTGCCCGGGCTGTTCTGGAGGCCGGCGCCGAGGCGGACATTGTGGTTATCCGCAACCTGACCGCCGACGATGTAGCCCGCAGTGTGCAGACCGTGGCAGAGAAGATTGCCCAAAGCCAGATGATCTTCATCCCCGGCGGCTTCTCCGGCGGAGACGAGCCGGATGGTTCCGCCAAATTCATTACGGCCCTGTTCCGCAACCCTGCAATCAAGGAGCAGGTCACCCGGCTTCTGGATGACCGGGACGGCCTGATGTGCGGCATCTGCAACGGCTTCCAGGCCCTCATCAAGCTGGGCCTCGTCCCCTACGGCAAGATCATCGACACCGATGAGCGCTGCCCCACGCTGACCTTCAACAACATCGGCCGGCACCAGAGCCGGATTGTCCGCACCCGGATCGCCTCCAACAAGTCCCCCTGGCTGGCGCTTACCAATGTGGGCGAGGTGTACAATGTGCCCATCTCCCACGGCGAGGGCAAGTTCCTGGCAGGCGGGGAGCTGATTGAGAAGCTGGCGGCAAACGGCCAGATCGCCACCCAGTACGTGGATCTGAAGGGTGCGGCCACTGCCGATGTGGACTTTAACCCCAACGGCAGCCTCTGCGCCATCGAGGGCATCACCTCTCCCGACGGCCGGGTCTTCGGCAAGATGGGCCACAGCGAGCGCATCGGCGCGGGCCTGTACCGCAATGTCCCCGGCAACTACGACATCCGTATGTTCCAGGCCGCCGTGCAGTATTTTAAGTAATGTGTATATCGGCTTTCGTCAATGAACTGACGAGGCCCGGTTAGAAGAATGCGGTGCGTAAGGGCCGTAGGGAACGGATTTATCCGTTCCGCGTCAGGGTGCGGAAACGGAATGCATGAATGCATTCCCTACGAGACCGCCCGGGGGCAAACGCCATACATCCTACCAATGCCCGGGCGAATACGTCACTCGATACCCTTCAGTAAATGCAATATAAAAATCCCCTGATTTCCGGAAGACCCGGAAATCAGGGGATTTGCTATGCAGCGGGATTACCGAACGTACTCAATGACAACCCGGCGGTTGGGCTCCGTGCCGGTGGAGTGGGTGGTGATGTTCTCCATGTCCTGCAGGGCCGCGTGGATGACGTGGCGCTCGTAGGCGTTCATGGGCTCCAGCGTGGTGCGGCGGCGGGCCTTGAGAACCTGCTGGGCCTTCTTCCGGGCGTAGCGGCGGAGGCTGTCCTCCCGCTTTTCCCGGTAGCACTCTGCATCCACGTTCACACGGATGTGGCCTTCCACCTGCTGGTTGATGGTGTAGTTGCACAGATGCTGGATGGCATCCAGGGTATCGCCCCGGCGGCCGATCAGATAGCCCAGGTCATCGCCCACCAGATCCACCCGGTAGGCATTCTCACCCTCCTCCTTCCAGCAGTGGGGGACGGCAGTGGAGTTCATGTGCTCCAGCAGCCCCTTGAGGAAGACCTCAATCTTCTCCTCCACGGAGCCGGGGGCAGCGGGAGCGTACTCCTTGGGCGGCTCCTTGACCTTGGGCTCCTTAGGCTCTCTGCGTTCCTTGGGAGCCTTGGCGGGCTCGGCCTTGCGCTCGGGGCGGGCAGTGCGCTCCTGCTTTGCAGGCGCTGCCTTGGGAGCGGGGGCCTGGGGCTGGGGCTCGGGCTTAACCTCCGGCTTGGGAGTCTCCGGAGTCTTGACAGGGGCAGCGGGCTTCCTGGGCTTGGAGCGGGAGGCGGAGCCAAGAGCGGACTTGGGAGCCTCGGGCTTGGCAGGGGCCAGATCCGGTGCCTCGTAGGTTACCTGCACCTTGGCGGGCTGGGCACCAAAGCCCAGAAAGCCGGACTTGGCCTGGCTCAGCACAGTGACGGAGACGCTGTCCCGATCCAGACCCAGCTGGGCAAGGGCAGCCTCCACAGCAAGATCAATGGTCTTGCCGCTGGTAATAATGCTTTTCTCCATGGTTATTCCTCCGTAGGATTGGAACGGTAGCGGTTGGGATCGTAGCTGCGGCCCTTGCAGTAGGGGCGGTCGGCAATGCCGGACATGCAGTCGGGCTCGTCGCCCTCCTGGCAGATGCCCTTCCGGGCAGCGTAATCCCTGGCTGCGGCAGCCTTCTGAGAGGCTTCCAGCTCCCGCTGCTGCTTCTGCAGCTTCTTCTTGCTGGTGTTCTCGGTGATGCCGTCGGGGTTGGCAGCCCGGCGCTCAGCCCGGACGCGCTCCTTCTCGGCTTCGATCCGGTCCTGCTCCATGGCCCGCTTCAGACGCTCGGCGTCCTCGGCATCGTAGATGGTGCGGTATTTCTTGGTCATAATGGCATCGGTGATGGTGCCGAACACACCGCCGATCAGCCAGTAGAGGGACAGGCCGGCAGACACGGTAAAGCCGATCCACAGGCTCATCAGAGGCATCATAAACAGCATGGTCTGCATGCTCTGATTCTGCTGGGAATTCTTGGCAGCCTCCTTGTCCTGAATGCCGTTCTTGTCGGTGACCACGGAGTCGTTGGTCTTCTGGGACACCAGCATGGCCAGAACCTGGCTGCCGGCGGAGAGCAGAGGCAGCAGGAATGCGCCGATATGGGCCCAGTCATAGACCTCCCAGGCCCAGAACTTCCAGCTGGGAATCAGGCCCAGATTGACACCCACAAAATCGAAATTGATACCTTCCAGGGTGGCCTGGGAGATGCCGGGGATGACAGCGCTGAGCTCCTGGGCGAACTGAGGGATGGCCTGGGCCGCAATAACCTGATCGTAAATGCTGTTGCCGGTGAAAATCTCAGGAGCGGCAGCCTTGATGGTGGCGATGATCTGCTGGGTGACCTCGGCGGACTCCATGAGGATGTAGGTGATGGGCTCCCGGATCACGGTAAACAGGGGGAAGAGGATCAGCAGGGGGATAAAGCTCCACAAGCAGCCGCCGCCCATGGAGACGCCCTCTTCCTTGTATAGCTGCTGGATCATCTCGTTCTGCTTCTGGGGGTCGCTTGCATAGCGCTTCTGGATGTCCTGCATCCGGGGGGTCAGCCGGGACATCTTCATCATGCTCTTTTTGGACTTGGCCTTGATGGGCAGTAGAACCAGCTGCACCACAAGTGCGAAGAGGATCATGGCCACGCCGTAGTTTTTGGTGGAGTGGTACAGAATGCTCAGCAGATAGCCAAAGGGGACAGTAATAATGTCGGAAAGCTTGAACGCAAGGAACATGACATATTCTCCTTCACTCAATTCAGGGAATGGGGTCGTAAATGTCGCCCTTGTAGAAGGGGTGACAGCGGGCAATGCGGCGCAGAGCCAGATAGCCGCCCTTCAGGGCCCCATATTTTTCGATGGCTTCCAGCGCATAAGCGCTGCAGGTGGGCCGGAACCGGCACCGGGGCGGAAACGCGGGGGAGATATGGCGCTGATAGATTCGGATCAGCTTCAGAAGCAGTATCTTCAACATTCGTTTGCCTCCTGGGGGGTCAGCAGCCTGGCCCGATGGGCAAGCTGGAGAAAGCTCGCCGTCAGCTCCTGAAAGGAAGCTTCCACCGCCCGGGTCCGGGCCACCACCACGATGTCGTAGCCGGGAAGAAAGCGCGCCTCATTCAGCCGGTATATCTCCCGCAGACGGCGGCGCACCAGGTTGCGGACATGGGCTTTTCCAAGCTTTTTGCCCACGGTGTAGCCGATGCGGTTGCCGGGGGTATGGTTGCGTCGTACGTAGAGTACCATGTTGGCATCCGCAAAGCCCTTGGTGTGGTACAGGCGGCGAAAAATGTGATTCAGCTTCAAACTGGCAGAAAACTTCATAAACGCCTCATTTCGTCTCCATGCGCAGCAGCTTCCGGCTATGCCGATAAAAAGGGAGCGGGGCGAATGCTCCATTCACCCCGCTGTAGCTCCCGTTTCGCTCCGCGCGTTTGTCCGGTACTATGGAAGCACATCAGGCGGACAGAACCTTGCGGCCCTTGGCACGACGGCGGGCCAGAACCTTGCGGCCGTTGGAAGTAGCCATTCTCTGACGGAATCCGTGAACCTTGGAACGATGACGACGGCTGGGCTGGTAGGTACGCTTCATTTGCATTACACCTCCTGTTTTCGTAGATATCTATGCTCGACAGCCCATTTGGGCCGCAGCAAAACAACGTAAATGACTATAACAGTCATACTCGCTTATTATAACTGAAAAAGCGAAATTGGTCAAGAAATTTCTGCTCAAAATCCTGACAATTCCCTTATTCCAATGGGAGCTTCAGCTTCTTCATGACCCGGGCATAGGCATCACTGCCCATTTCATAGGGCGTGGGCTGGAAATTGTTGACCCATTTGGCAGAACTGACACTGGCGGGAACGGCTGTGGTCTGCCCCAAAGTGACGGTGCCGTCCGGTTCCACCACCAGCTGCTGCTGAATCAGAGCGGTGTCAAAGTCGGAGGGCTTCGCGTTGCCGCCGAAGCTGAAATTCCCAAGGGAGTAGAAGATGATCCCATCTGCATATCGCTCAACCTCCTGCAAAACATGGGGGTGAGAACCGCAGACAATGGTCGCGCCTGCGTCAATGGCATCGTGGGCAGTTTGAATCTGGGCGGGGGAGATCATATAGCTTTCCTCCACACCCCAGTGGGGCAGAAAGACAATCACGTCAGCACCGTCCTGGCGCAGCTGCTCAAAAGCCTCCTGCAGCTCCCCGGCGTCCGGGTAGTGGGCATAGGTCATGCCGTACAGGCCCACGGTCAGGCCGCCTTCCAGCCGAATCAGGGTACCTTTGGCTTCTTCCACATAGGGAACACCGGCATCTTCCAGGGCCTGCCGGGTGTCGTCATATCCCTCCTGATTATAGTCGCGGGTGTGGTTATTGGCGATGGTCACGGCTTCCACGCTGTTCTGGGTGAGGATGTTCGTGAACCGCTGAGGGCCCCGGAAAATAAAGCGCTTGCTGACGTAGCCGGTATGCTCTGTCAGAGGCCCTTCCAGATTGACGATGGTCAGATCATCCGATTCAAAATAGGACAGCACATTCCGGAAGGGATAGCCGTAGTCCTCCCCAACTGTCTGCACAAAGCCAGAGGGAGCATTGTAGGAGCTGGGGGGACTGCCAAAGGTGCAGTCCCCGGCAAACGTAAAGGTGTAGGTGCCGGGCTGCTCAGGGGCAGGCTGATTCATAGCCGCAGCGCTGATGAGCGCCATAATCAGTGTCAGAATCCGGTTCATAAAGGCAGCTTCCTGATACGAAGGAGCATCAGCCGTTTTCGGCGCGCTTTTTCATCAGCGTCCGCATTCTGGCGGCGTGATCCAGCTCCCGCTTGCGGATGCGCAGACTCTTGGGGGTGCATTCCAGCAGCTCGTCGTCGGACAAAAATTCCAGACACTGCTCCAGGGAGAACACTCTGGGGGGCGTCAGACGAAGGGCCTCGTCAGAGCCGGCGGCCCGCATGTTGGTCAGCTGCTTGCGCTTGCAGACGTTCACGGTCATGTCCTCGTTCCGGCTGCAGATGCCTACCACCATTCCGGCGTAGACAGGCACGCCCGGGCCGATGAACAGGGCGCCCCGCTCCTGGGCGGCAGCCAGACCGTAAGCCACGGACTCGCCGGTTTCGAAGGAAACGAGAGAGCCGGTGAGGCGGCGCTCGATCTCGCCCTTCATGGGGGCGTAGGAGTCCAGCACCGAGGACATGATGCCCTCGCCCCGGGTGTCGGTGAGGAACTCGTTGCGGTAGCCGAACAGGCCCCGGGAGGGAACCAGGAACTCCAGACGATACCGGCTGCCCATGGGGGTCATGCCCAAAAGGTCACCCTTGCGGCGGCCCATCTTCTCAATGACGGAGCCCATGCACTCCTCCGGCACGTCGGCGATCATCCGCTCGATGGGCTCGCAGAGCTTGCCGTCGATGACCTTGGTCAGCACCCGGGGGGTGGATACGGAGAACTCGTAGCCCTCCCGGCGCATGGTCTCCATCAGGATGGACAGGTGCATCTCGCCCCGGCCTGCCACATTGAAGGCATCGGTGCCCTGCTCGGTGACATGCAGGGACACGTCCTTGAGCAGTTCCCGCTCCAGGCGGTCCCGGAGGTTCCGGGAGGTGACGTACTTGCCCTCCTTGCCGGCAAAGGGGGAGTCGTTGACGGCAAAGGTCATTTCAATGGTGGGGTCGCTGATCTTCACAAAGGGCAGGGGCTCCACGCAGTCGGGCGCGCACAGGGTGCGGCCGATGGTGATGTCCGCCATACCGGACAGGGCCACAATCTCGCCGGCGGAGGCCTCCTGGATGGGGACTTTTGCCAGACCGTCAAAGGCGTACAGGGCAACCACCTTGCCCTTCTGGCGGATGTCAGGATTGTGGAAGTCGCAGATGGTGACCTCCTGGTTGACCTTGATGGTGCCCCGCTCCACACGGCCCACGGCGATACGGCCCACGTAGTCGTTGTAGTCGATGGAGGACACCAGCAGCTGCAGCGGTGCAGCGGCGTCCCCCTGGGGGGCGTCGATATAGTTGATGATGGTCTCAAACAGAGGCTTCAGATCGGTGCCGGCCTCGTCGGGGGAGTAGGAGGCGGTGCCCTGACGGCCGGAGCAGAACACGGTGGGGGAGTTGAACTGCTCGTCGGTGGCGTCCAGATCCAGCAGCAGCTCCAGAACCTCGTCCATGACCTCGTGAACCCGGGCATCGGGCTTGTCCACCTTGTTTACCGCCACGATGACCTTGTGGCCCAGCTCCAGGGCCTTCTGCAGCACGAACCGGGTCTGGGGCATGGGGCCCTCGGCGGCGTCCACCAGCAGAATAACGCCGTTGACCATTTTGAGAATCCGCTCCACTTCGCCGCCGAAGTCGGCGTGGCCCGGGGTGTCTACGATATTGATCTTAAAGTCTTTGTAGTGCACAGAGGTGTTCTTGGCCAGGATGGTGATGCCTCTCTCCCGCTCCAGATCACCGGAGTCCATGACACGCTCCACGGTGGCCTGGTTTTCCCGATAGATGCCGCCTTGCTTGAGCATCTCGTCCACCAGGGTGGTTTTGCCGTGGTCGACGTGGGCGATGATGGCGATATTGCGGATTTTATCCTGAGATACCATATATTGTTTCTCCTTCAAAAGTTGGTTTAAGCCCTAAAATCACAATTTTAGATTATACCACCTGCCCAAAAAGATTGCAATATATTTGTAGAAAACAACTGAAAAAATATGGGACGGTTTTGTACCGTCCCATAGGCAATTTGACAGGAGAATCATTCGTACCGTCCGCCCCGGTGGCTGGAGATCCGGAAAATCAGCACCCCCAGGATGAGGAGGGTCAGCACCCCTATGATAATGAGAAGGCCAATCCAGCCGTCGCCGCCGGCGTTCCGCTCCCGGAGGGGCGGCTCG
>CALYRG010000008.1 GCA_945482615.1 uncultured Clostridia bacterium
AAATACCGTTGAGCAGCAGCATCAGCGCAAGCAGAGGGAGCTTACTTTCAATGGACAGCGCCTTGCGGTACAGGATCAGCCCCAGAATCACAGGCACCAGCATGGTTCTGAGCAAGCTGTGATCCATCAGGCTCCGCTCGTCCAAAGGACGCCTTCTCTTGCGCTTGGGAACCCGCGCCAGAGCCCGGGCACGGCTGAAGCGGATCAGGATGCTCTGGCAGCTGATGAACAGGGCAGCCACCAGGCCAAGATGGATCATCAGATCCATCAGTTCCGTCCCGCCGGTAATGCCGAACAGCTTCAAAAGCAGTATCTTATGGGCCCGGGAGCTTATGGGAAGAATATCCGCCAGTCCTGCCACCAGACCGTATACCAGGCTCTGCAGCCAGTTGAGGGTCATGTCTGCCCCTCCTTTGCATAAAATTACATCTTATTATATCATATCTCTCAAATAATTTCCAGTACAATTTTTCCGGAGACTGAAAGGAACAGTCTCCGGAAAAACTCAAATGATCACCTTGCGCTTTTTGATGCGGAGGAGCTCCCACGTGCCGATGGCTGCGCCCAAGCCCCAGCGCAGAAGCCACAGGTCCCGGAACACGTAAACC
The DNA here is from genome assembly GCA_945482615.1 of uncultured Clostridia bacterium. Lineage (GTDB taxonomy): Bacteria > Bacillota > Clostridia > Oscillospirales > Oscillospiraceae > Faecousia. The sequence goes on from CALYRG010000008.1 coordinate 609, forward strand.
AGCGCCGCACCACAGGCGTAGATCGCCGCCCCCTTCCACCACATCCGGATGCCGAAGGGATAGTCCTTCCCTCCCAGCCGGCAGCGGCAGTAGAGATAGTGGAGCCCCAGCTGTAGGCTATGGGAGGCCATAGTGGCCAGCGCTGCACCGGCAATGCCCACAGCACGAATGAGGATGTAGTTTAGGCCCACATTCACCAGGGAGCAGAAAATGGTGACCGCGGCCACAACCTTTGTCTGCTTATGGTAATACTCAAAGTTCACCGGGAAGGTACACAGGAAGTTCAGATAGTAGCCGGTGACAAACACCGGGATCAGCAGCTCTGTTTCCCAGAACTTTGCCGGAACGAATATCCGGTAGACCTCCCGGGTCAGGAGAAGGAACCCAAGGGACAGCACCGTCATCAGCTCCTGGAAATGCACTGCCTTATCATGCACCTGCTCCAGATCTCCCGCCTTCAGATCGTCAAAGAAGAAGGGACGCCAGGAGTTGTCCAGGGCCTGAAAAATGGTGAACAGGATGCCGCCGAAGTTCAGCGCTGCCGCATAGCGGCCCAGAGCAGCATCCCCTAAAAACTGCCGCACCATCACTCTGTCGCTCTGCCCCAAAACCAGATCCGACAGGTTGTGGAACATTCCCGGAATGGCCAACACCACGCAGAACTTCCAGAAATCCGGGCGATAGAAGGTTCGGCCCTGAGCCAGGATCAGAATGCAGGCAGGAACACCCAGCAAAGCATAGGTGGTGACCACAGCCGTAATCCGGCCATAGTAGTTGACCTCCTGGGGCAGCAGGACAATAAACAGCACCGACAGTCCCATGGTCAGCAGACTCACCGCCAGGGACAGCACCATGTTCCGTCCGGCCTTAAACTCATACACAAACTTGGTGCTCAGAAAATTGACGCAGTAGGTGCCGAAGGCCTGAACCAGCATAAAGATGATGAGCAGCTGATCCATTTTCAGCAGCCGGGCAATGGGGCCGAGGCAGCACAGGATCACGGCGCTTCCCGTCAGGAACGTCAGCACGGACAATGCCATCACGCTGGACTGATACCGCCGCTGCTCCTCCTCCGGATATTCCACCCGGGCATTGACCAGGGTGGACTCGGTTTGCAGCGTCAGGACAATGGCCAGGGCGCTGGTCCAGGTGAAGTAGTAGGAGGAGACACCATAGCCGGCATCTCCCAGGAGCCGGGTGAACAGGGGCATGGATATGAGGGAAATGCCCCGCAGGAGCAGAATGCTCAGGAAATTAAAGAAGGTAACACGGTTTTGTCTTTTCATAGTGTTTTCCCATTGTCCCGGGTGAAAAGCGGCCGCAGTATCGAATATACCCCCATACTCAGCAGGACACAGCGCAGCCGCTCCCGATTGTCAAACCGGGGGCAGCCCAGAATAAAGGGAATGTGCTTTCGCATGGCGCGCCGGGCCTCCTGATGCCGGTGGGCAAATTGTGCCCGATCCTCCGGCCGGGCCATATCCAGCTTAAACAGGATGTGGGCCAAAGACCGCACCCTGAAAAATTCCGCCTGGGGCAGCACCGCAGGGTGATGCTCCCGGATGTAGGTATAAATCTCCTGGGTGTGCTCACTGAAATGGAAGCTGGTTTCTGACAATTCCCCATTGGACAGGCTGCCGGGGCGGCGCAGATAGTTGTACAGTGGCTTATCCACCATGGCAATGCGGCCTGCTTCCAGAAGAATGCGGTAGGTCACAGGGATATCCTCGCAGATTTTCCCCACCGGAAATCGCCGCTCCCGGAACAGCTCCCGGCGAAACAGCTTGTCGCAGACGGCGCTGTCACAGCCGTCCCAGGTGAAGATTCTGCCCACCATCTCCTCGCCGGAGATCACTTCCTCTTTTTTCGGGCAGATGCCCAGGGTCTTCTCCCCTGTCTCGATGTTCACATCATAGTTTCCGATGCAGGAAATGGGCACGTCATACTTGTGGACTGCCTCGATAAGCACCATCAGTGCCTCCGGCTCCAGCCAGTCATCGCTGTCTACGAAATACAGGTAGTCGCCTTTGGCCGCGTCGATGCCCACATTCCGGGCGCTGCTGAGTCCTCCGTTGGGCTTGTGGATCACCCGCACCCGGGAATCCTGGGCGGCATATTCATCGCAGATGGTACCACAGCCATCCGGCGAGCCGTCATCCACCAGAATCAGTTCAAACTGGGGGTAGGTCTGACACAAAATGGAGTCCACGCATTTGCGAAGATACTTTTCCACCTTATAGACTGGGACAATTACACTGATCAGGTCTTCCACCGGGGCAGTCTCCTTTCAGATAAGGGAATTGTATATGGCAAGCAGGGTTTCCAGGTTGGTCTGGGGATCATGGGTTTGCAGCGCATGATCCCGGGCCTTCTGTCCGTAAGTGGCAGCAGCCTCTCCCATTTGGAAAACGCGGGAAATGAGACTCGCCAGCATGTAAGGCGAAGTGGGAGGATAAAGCAGGCCTTCCTCCCCATGGCGGAGCAAATCCGCCACACCGCCCACGGAAGCCGCCACAACCGGCACCCCCAGCAGCATGGCCTCTCCCATGGAGTTGGGGGAGTTTTCAATGGTGGAGGGCAGCACATACACATTGGCCTCCAGGAAGGCCTCCTTCATCTGCTGGGCAGACAGGCTTCCCAGGAAGATAATGCTGTCCTCCAGATGATGCTTCCGGGTCAGCTCCCGCAGGTACTTTGCGTAGCTGTCCCGGCGGATGGCGGCCCTCAAGCCCTGGGTCATGTAGCTGTCCCCGGTGACACAGGCCCGGGCATCGGGATAGGTCTTCTTCAGCTGGGCCAGAGCCTCCAGAAGATAGTGGAAGCCCTTCACGCTGTACAGCTTACTGGAAGCAAAAATCTGGTGCTTTCTGCACCCATCATAGCACCACTGCCCTTCATAGAAGGGCTCCCGCAGAGTTTCGTTGCAGAAGTGATAGTGAATTTGGGGGTTCATGTTCTCCGCGCAGGCCCGATCCCAGAGGGTCCTGCCGATAACATGCTCCAGCTTCCCGATGGCTTTTCTCTCATTTTCACCCCGGAGGGCAAATTTTTTCTGCTGCTGGCGGATATTGTCCTGGCGCAGAAAATCCCGGAAGGTATAGCGCCGGACGATCCTGTCCGGAAGGCCCTCGCAGTAGTGTCCGGCGTAGACACCGCACAGTCCCTGAATGCTGGCCGCGGTATGAGAAAGCATTCCCAGCTCCTGGGCCGCATTGGCCATGGCCAGGGCATGGCTGTATTCCACGCCCCAGATGTGGATGACCTCCGGTGCAAAGCTGCGGATCTGTTCCCGGAAGAAGGGCACCTGCTCCGGGTTGCATTCATGGGGCTTCTTCGCCGCCGGGAAGGTGGCGTAGCTGCACCCATCGTCCAGCTGACCAGACTGCCCATCGCCGGGGCACAGAACCCGAATGGTCACGCCCTCCCGCCGCAGATCGTCCAGCACATGATCCATCCAGTTGACAGCCCCAGCCTCACGCCCCTCAATGTGGGAGCGGATGACACCGGGCTGGTTGTTGCACAGCCACAGAAGCTTCATGGCCTGTCACCTCGTTTCCAGCATATCCAGGATCTTCTGTGCCTGGATGACATTGTTCTTTTCGTTCAGAATAAAGTGTCTTGCGGCCTGTCCCTTTTCAAACAGGGTATCCTCTGTCTGGGACAGCACGCTGCCCAGGGTTTCGGCAATGCCCTGGGCCGTCTCGTCCTCCAGCAGGTACACATAGGGGTGGTACTCCCTGGGCATACCCGGCAGCACCGTGGTCAGCACCGGCGTACCGGTGGACATATACTCCATGGTCTTGGAGGGGAAGGAATAGCGCACATATTCTTCGTCCGTTGGCCGGGGGTTGATCAGCAGGGTGGCCTCCATCTCCCGCTCTACAATTTCCCGGTTCAGGAGCATTCCGCCGTAGTGGATGCGTTCATCCTGTTCCGCTACGGCTTTCAGCTCCTCCACGTAATCCCCAGGCCCATAGATCACAAGCTGGGCATCCGCCGGGTCTGCCAGCCGGAAGCCCTCCACCAGATTGTGCAGTCCGTACTGCCGGTAAACACCGCCGGCATACATGCACACCCGGGGGCTGGTCTTACGTTCCTTCGATGGGATTTCCTTCGCCATGGTGATATCCGCATGGCCCTCCAGCAGAACCCAGGGCTTCCCTTTGGGGTTGAGCAGATCGTTCATGGCATCTGTCAGGAAAACATAGTGGGTGCAGTGCCGAATGACAAAATTGGAGATTCCCTTGGCCGTTTTGCTGCCGGACAGAAGATCCGGAACATCCGTAACGATGCCAACGCAGGGTCTTCCCCGGAGCCTTGCCGCCAGCAGGGCCGCCAGCGCTGTGGTGCGGTTGAGTACATCCACCACTACGGCACAGTCCCGGCCTCTCCGGGTCAGCACCTGGAAGAAGGTGCCAAGACCCACGGCTGCCGCTTTGATGAAGGGATTCCGGATGGCGGGAATATTGTGGTATACAGCGCCCCCCTCCTGCTCCCTGGGCAGGGGCACAAAGCCTTTGTCAAGGCAGCTGCGGTTGACCGGAGGGTTCGCCACCACATCCACCCGGGCGTGGGCCGCCAGCCCTTCAATAAGCAGGCGGTGATACTTCTGGGACTGGAACGCAGGCTTATTGGGCACCCCCGCAAACAGCCGCTCATAGACGGCGTTGGAGCAGGTGGTCACTGCATAGAGAATCCTCATGGTTTACATACCGCCTTCCAGAATCCTGACGTGTGATTCCGCCATGTTTTCCAGGGTATAGGGGCGGATGGCCTCCAGAGCCGCCTCCCCCATTTTCCGCATATCCATAGAGAGCATCCGGTTGAGCTTTTCTGCCAGAGCCCCATTGTCCTCCACAGGAACAAGGAAGCCGTTGACGCCGTCTTTCACAAGCTCCAGTCCGGCAACACACCGATCCGTAGTAATCACCGGCAGGCCGCAGGCCATAGCCTCATTGATGACCAGGCCCCACACATCACTTTTTGTGGGCAGGACAAGACAATCTGCCGCCCGATAAAAGGCAGCAAGCTCCTCCCGCCTCTGAAAGCCCACAAAGTGGACATTTCTAAGAGACTTCTCCTTGCAGAAGTCCAGGTGTGTCTGCTCCGGCTGTCCGCCGATGAAGTAGACGCCTGTATTGGCAGGAAGCGCCGGAGCCACCTCCAGCAGATCATCCATTCCCTTGGCCCGGGTAAAGCGGCCCACATACAGAACGATCTTTTCCTCGGTCATCCCCAGCTCCCGGCGAAGCCGCTGCTTCTCCTCCACAGTGGGTAGGCAGGGCAGGATATCTCTTTCCCACAGGGAGGTAAAGGGATAGATGTGGATGGCCTGGGGCTTTGCACCATAATGGACAAGATACCTGGTAGTATTCTCCCCGCTGCTGAGCCAGGCATTGGCACTGCCCACCAGCAGCTTTTTGAACCGGTATTTGAGGCCGGACTCCTCCCGGATCAGCCCGCCGTCCACCTCCATCCAGAAGGGGAGCTTCTTCAGCCGCAGATATGCCATGGCCAGCATGGCGGTGGGAGAAGAATAGCCGCAGATAATGATGTGGTCAAAGTCCCGGCGCAGCCAGGGCAGCACATCCATGCAGAGGTTTTCGCCGCCTCTGGAAACCGTTTTGCGCAGCTGCACAGCCCGGAAATTACCCTGGGCATCCTCAAACCACTTGGCATCCCGGTGGGTGTTCTCGCAGATTCTCTCGGAATACAGCACCGTTACATCCATGGACTTCCCCAGCTCGTCGAAGAAATGAACCCGATAGGGGGAGGCAAAATTCGTCAGAAACAAAACACGCTTCATTGCTGATTTCCTTCCGGTCCAAAGTCGATTTCCACGATCTGGTGGCGGTTTTCCCGCTGATCCTCCGGCGGCAGGGTCATATAGTCGCCGTACATGGCACGCAGAAACCGGTCATAGTCCCGAACGCCCGGGAATAGCTCTCCTTCAAAGCTGTACTCCGTCAGGTCCTCAAACAGCGCCAGATCAAAGCAGAAGGGATTTTTCTTTCCTTCCTGCTCACACACCAGGCCACTACGGGGGCAGGATTTGGCCAGGGTATCAAAGCGCAGAGTCAGCGCCTCTCCGCCCCAGAACAGGGCCCGGGCCTGATAGAGAAGGTAGCCCAGCCGCTTGTAGAGAACCACCTTATCATTTTCCATCCAGGGCTTATAGCCGCAGTGCATCAGCTTGGTTCTATAGACCTTGTTGAGCTTTCTTGAAAGCTTCTTGCGTGCCCTCTTTTCGGCGGGCACATGGTCGTAGGGGAAGATGTCTACATAAAAACCGTTTTCCTGAAGCCGGTTGGTCTTCTTCCCTTCCAGATATACCGTGCCCCGCTTCATCACCTTGCCGAAGGGCAGGCCGTAGTTCGGGTCCTCATACCAGGACTGGAAGCAGTAATCCTTGCCCAGCTTTTCCGGGGCGACACGGCAGAATTTCTCGTAGTCCTCCCGAAGCATGCCCACGTCCATATCGTCATCCCAGGGAATGAAGCCCTGATGGCGGACAGCCCCCAGGAACGTTCCCGCATCCAGGAAAAACCGGATATCATTCTCCTGGCATACTCTGCGGATTTCTTTGGCAATTTCCAGCTGGGTCAGCTGCACCTTTCTCAGAAGTTCCCTGTCCATTGGCGGATTCTCCTTTCGTTGTCTCTTGGGAAGCCGTTCCACCAGCGCCATCACCGGGAACAGCCAGAAAAAAACGTCTGCAATCAGATTCTGCGTGTTAAAGGACATGGCCATGATCGCAAGCAGAATGAGATTACCGATGACACACCGCTCTTTCTTCCACACCAGTGCAGCCCATGCGGCGATGCTCAGGCATCCCGCCGGAATGCCCATGGCTGCAAACAGCAGCATGGAGGAGCTGGTGTTATTTTCCACACCGCCCAGAACCTGGGCAAGGGGCATTCCCACCAGGGGGTTTTTCAGGAACATAGAAAGATTCCAGTAAACAGAATACAGCCGGTCAAAGCCCGATTCCTCCCCGGGGAGGAACTTGGACACCGTCATGCCGTACACTTCCCAATAAAGCTCCCAGTACAGCTCTTCCCGAAAGAAACGAAGATAGGCACACAGTCCTGCAGCTGCCAGCACAGCCAGAAGAATGCCCAGCCAGACACCGCGATTCCGGTACAGCTTCTTCTCAATAAACACAAACAGAGCAAGCATCGCCAGCTCCAAAATGCCTCCGGTAGCCAGTGTGGAAAGCATGGTTACCGCCAGGATTCCGTTCACCAGCCACAGGCATTTCTTATCATTCCACTGCACATAGAAGTTGTTGAGAAACAGGCCCAGCAGGAGGAAGAACTGATATACCCCAGGCTCCCGGAAGATTCCAAAATTCCTGTTTTTTACGTAGCTTTCCGAAACAAATGCAAGAAAAAAGTTATAGAACTTGACATTCAGTGCGTTATACAGCACCGGAACCGACACGCTGCCGCTGTCCACAGGACGCCGCAGAATATAGGTCGCCAGCACAGAAAAAGCAGCCAGAACCGCTATCATCACCACATAGAGCCTGGCAAGCTCCCTTGATGATGTAAAACAGGTCAGAAATATTCCGAGACAGACACAATACAGGATGCTGACGTACATCAGCTGCCAATCCCGCTTGACAAGCATGGGGACGAGGAAAACAGCAGCGGCAATGCCCATGAGAAAGACTCTGTCATCCCGGAGAATGTCGGAAAGCCTCCCCCGGTTTGCCATCAGAAAACCGGCTCCCAGCAGACCCGTCAAAGCCACGGCCAGCAGCTGCGCCTTGGCAAAGCCCATCAGTGAGGTGGTCGCCAGCGTGTCCCGGGCGAAATACAACTGGGCAGCAAGATACAGGGCAAGTACCATTTGCCCCCGCCTGCTGTCCAGATACGAAAACTTCTTCATGTGGTCTCCTTCCCAACGATGGACATCACAGCCTCAAACAGATGCTCCGCCCCTCTCGGAACGGCAAGGCCGCCGAATTCCTCGGCAATCTCCTGGCAGGCCGTGTCCCGGTAGACAACGGCAGGGGTTCCGCAGCACACCGCTTCCAGGGTGGTCATGCCAAATGTCTCTTCCGTGCTGGGATTGAGAAACACATCCGCAGCGCTGTAAACCTCCACCAGTCTCTCCACCGGGTTCAGCTTGGGAAGCCCCAGAATGTTATCCGGCAGCCCTTCCATCTGGGCGGGGGTCAATCCCACCAGGACGATCCGGAAGGACGGTGGGAGAAGTGCAGACAGAGCGACAAAGTCCTTCAGGCCCTTCCGTTCCTCCCAGACACTGGCGACCCCAAGAAGCATCATTTTCCCTTCCAGACCATGCTCCTTTCGGAAAGCGCTTTCCACTGGGCGGAACACCTCCCGGTTTACCCGGTTGTAGACCACCTCCACCGGGTACTGCGCCAGGAAGCTCTCCTTCACCCGGCGCTCCAGCCACCGGGACGGCACCCGCAATTGAAGTCTGGGGATGCCGGTAAACAGCTCCTTTTTTCTCCGGTAATTGCCCCGGCTGTTATCGAGAAGGATGCTCTTGGGGTAGCCGCCCTTCTGCGGACAGTCATGGCAGCCGGTTTTCCAGCGGTCACACCCGGCGTTCTCAAAGTAGGCACAGTGACCGGTAAATGCCCAGCAGTCGTGAAGCGTCCAGTGCAGCTCCTTGCCGCAGCTTTTGAGGTATCGGAACAGGAGCCCTATGTGGATGTAGTACCCATGTACATTGTGCAGCCAGATCACGTCCGGGTCGTACTGCCGTACCCAGTGCAGGAAGCGGGTAGTCGCCGTCCGGGAGCCGAAGCCGGAATCGTCCAGCACTCTGGCCCGGAGGGCATGGCCCTTCGCCGCCAGGCCAGAGCCTATGCGCACCGTGGGAATATCGGTACAGCCGCACTCCCGGCCATAGGCCAGGTAACAGGTATGCCCCTGGGCCATCAGCTCCCGGCACTGTTCTGCGGCGATCCGCCCGGTACTGCCCCAGTCCGCCGTCACATTGATAAACAGGTACTTCATCGCGTCCTCCGCACGTTTATCCCTTCCGCCACACCATCTTGTCCACCACGCCGGTGTAGGATTGGATGATCTTGACCACCTTGGCGGAGACGTTCTCCTCCACGTAGTCCGGTACGGGGATTCCCAGATCCCCGGCCCGGTTCATTTCCACAGCGGTGTCCACCGCCTGCAGAAGATTCTTTTCGTCAATGCCCGCCAGAATGAAGCAGCCCTTGTCCAGCGCCTCCGGCCGCTCCGTAGAGGTACGGATGCACACCGCCGGGAAGGGATGGCCCACGCTGCCGAAGAAGCTGCTCTCCTCCGGCAGGGTGCCGGAATCGGACACCACTGCAAAGGCGTTCATCTGCAGGCAGTTATAGTCGTGAAAGCCCAGAGGCTCATGCCGGATCACCCGGCTGTCCAGCTGGAAGCCGCTTTCCTCCAGGCGCTTCCGGGACCGGGGATGGCAGGAGTAGAGAATGGGCATATCGTACTTGCGCGCCATGGCATTGATGGCGGTAAAGAGAGAACGGAAGTTTTTCTCCGTGTCAATGTTCTCCTCCCGATGCGCGGACAGAAGGATGTACTTTCCCTTCTCCAGCCCCAGCCGGGCGTGAATGTCCGATTGCTCAATAGCCGCAAGGTTCCCATGGAGCACCTCTGCCATAGGCGAGCCGGTGACATACACCCGCTCCTTGGGCAGGCCGCACTCGTGCAGATACTTCCGGGCGTGTTCCGAGTAGGCAAGGTTCACATCGGAGATAATATCCACAATCCGGCGGTTGGTTTCCTCCGGCAGGCACTCATCCTTGCAGCGGTTGCCCGCCTCCATGTGGAAAATGGGAATGTGGAGCCGCTTGGCCGGGATAGCCGACAGGCAGGAGTTTGTATCGCCCAGGATCAGCATGGCATCCGGGCGGATGGCGGTCATCAGCTTATAGGAGCAGTTGATGATATTGCCGACGGTGGCGCCCAGATCGTCCCCCACGGCGTTCATGTAAACCTCCGGGTCCTTCAGTCCCAGATCATGGAAGAAGATGCCATTGAGGGTATAGTCGTAATTCTGTCCGGTGTGGGCCAGAATGCAGTCAAAATAGGTGCGGCACTTTTTGATCACCGCCGCCAGCCGGATGATCTCCGGCCGGGTTCCCACAATAATCAGCAGCTTCAGCCTGCCGTCGTTGCGGAAGGAGATGTCAGAATAGTCAAGCTTCATATCCATGGTCAAACCACCTCAAAGAACGTGTCGGGCTTTGCCGGGTCAAAGCATTCGTTGGCCCACATCACCGTAACCAGATTCTCGGTTTCCGACAGATTGATGATGTTGTGGGTATAACCCGGCAGCATGTGCACCGCCTGAATCTCCTCACCGGAGACATAGAACTCCAGCACCTCATCCGAGCCGATTCTGCGCTGCCGGATGAGACCCCGGCCCGCCACAACGATGAAAAATTCCCACTTGGTGTTGTGCCAGTGCTGGCCCTTGGTGATGCCGGGCCGGGAGATGTTCACGCTGAACTGGCCGCACTTTTCTGTGCGCAGCAGCTCCGTGAAGCTGCCCCGGGCATCGGTATTCATTTTCAGCGAAAATGCAGCCTTTTCCTTGGGAAGGTAGGATAGATACGTGGAGTAAAGCTTCTTTTCAAAGCTGCCCTTTGGAATCTCCGGCAGCATCAGAGTCTGAGGCTGGGCCTTGAAGGTATCCAGCAGGGAGACAATTCTGCCCAGAGTTGCTCTGTGGGATACCGGTACGGCGCAGTAGCGGCCCTCCGGGACAAACACCGCTTCCACGCCCTGGAACACACAGGTATGGGCCTTCCCCTCCAGAGCGCAAAGCATTTCCTCCACCAAATCATCAATATACACCAGCTCCAGCTCCACCGCCGGGTCATTCACCGTGATGGGCAGGTCGTGGGCATAGTTGTGGCAGAAGGTGGCTACCGCGCTGTTGTAATTGGGTCGGCACCATTTGCCGAACAGATTGGGGAACCGGTAGACCAGCACCCTCGCCCCGGTCTCGGCGGTGTAGCGGAAGAACAGCTCCTCTCCGGCTTTCTTGCTGCGGCCGTACTCGCTTCCGGCATAGCGGCCCTCCAGCGTTGCCTGGATGGAGGAGGAAAGCATCACAGGGCAGGTGTTTTTATACTTTTTCAGCGTGTCCAAAAGCGTGGAGGCAAAGCCGAAGTTACCCTCCATGAATTCTTCCGTACTTTTCGGGCGGTTCACTCCCGCAAGGTTGAACACGAAATCGGCATCCGCGCATCCCTGCTCCAAAAGGTCCGGATCGGAGTCAAGGTCATACAGATACAGTGCGTCGATCTGCAGCCCGGGATGGGTTCTGTCCTTCCCGCTTTGGATGGCTTTGAAGGCTTCCGTGAGATTTTTCCCCACAAAGCCCGCTGCGCCGGTAATGAGAATGTTCATGGCTGTTCCTCCGTCTGATTTCTGCCTTTACAGGCCCTGGCAGCCTTTTCTGCCTTCCCGGAAGGCTTCCAGCTCTTCCCGGATGTAGGCAAGCTCCAGCAGCTTCTTGCGCACCTGCTCCACATTCAGCAGGTCGGTATTGTTGCTGTTGAACTCGCTGAGGGTGTTGCGCTGTACATCCCCTTCCCGGAAATACTTGTCGTAATTCAGGCTGCGGTTGTCGCAGGGCACCCGATAGAACTGGCCAAGGTCAACAGCGTGGGCGCATTCCTCGTTGGTAAGCAGCGTCTCGTACATTTTTTCGCCATGGCGGATGCCGATGACCTTGATCTCATGCCCCGGGGCAAACAGGCCGGTGACGGCCTTGGCGAGGGTCTCAATGGTACATGCGGGAGCCTTCTGTACCAGCACATCGCCGCTGATGCCCTTTTCAAAGGCAAACAGCACCAGATCCACCGCCTCCTCCAGAGACATGATGAACCGGGTCATGGAGGGCTCCGTAATGGTGATGGGATTTCCTGCACGAATCTGATCGATCCACAGAGGGATGACGCTGCCCCGGGAGCACATAACATTTCCGTAGCGGGTGCAGCAAATCTTGGTCTTGTCCGGGCTGACCGTGCGGGACTTGGCAACGATGACTTTCTCCATCATGGCCTTGGAGGTACCCATGGCATTGACAGGATAGGCTGCCTTGTCCGTGGACAGACAGATGACGGTCTTTACGCCAGCCTCAATGGCAGCGGTCAGTACGTTGTCCGTGCCGATGATGTTGGTGCGAACGGCCTCCATGGGGAAAAACTCGCAGGATGGAACCTGCTTCAGAGCAGCCGCATGGAAGATGTAGTCCACGCCGTGCATAGCGTTCTTCACAGAGGCAATATCCCGGACATCGCCGATAAAGAACTGAATCTTACCAAAGGACTCCGGATACCTTGCCTGAAATTCATGGCGCATGTCATCCTGTTTTTTTTCGTCCCGGGAAAACACACGGATCTGTGCAATGTCCGTATCCAGGAACCGGTTCAGAACCGCGTTTCCGAAGGAGCCGGTTCCGCCGGTAATCATCAGGGTTTTGCCCGCAAAAATGCTCATAGAATTTCCATTCCTTTCTTTGTCGCGTACGGCGCTCCTGGCCGCTTTTTCACTGCTATTATGTTCTGTCAGTCCAGGATGGACCGGAAAAGCTGGGTATACTGCCGGGTACAGCCCTCTCTTGTATACTTTTTCCGGTAAAGCTCCCGGCTGACAGCGCCCATCCGGGCCGCAGACGCAGGATCGGCGCGCATGGCGCGGAGCTTTTCCGCCAGGAGTCCGGCTTCTCCGTTTCTCACCCAGACACCGGCGCCCGCCCGGACATCCCGGACAATGTCGCACTCGTCCATAATGGCGACAAGAGGCAGGCCCTGCATCATGTAGCAGTAGGTCTTGCTGGGGACGCACAGGCCCGTAACACCCTTTTCCAGACAGATCAGTGCCGCAGAGCTGGCTGCAAGAGCCGCCTTGAAGGTCTGGCCATGGAGAAAATCGTGGATTACGATATTTTCAATTTCTTCTTCCTCCACGCATTTTTTCAGGGCCTGCATTTTGTTGCCGTGCCCGGCAAAGAGGAAGAAAAAGTCCGGGTCGTTTTTAAGCTCTCGGACGGCATCCAGGATGGTCTGCATATCCTGCATGGTTCCCATATTGCCGAAATACGCAACGGTAAACCGGCCGTTGGCCGCCTGACGGAAGGGATTTTCCTCCGGCTCCTGAATTTCCTCCTCCGGATACCAGTTTGGGATCACCACAACCCGGTCTTCCGTGGTGCACCGGTTCTGTACAATATAATCCTTCATCTCACCCGACAGAGCCACGATTTGATCCGCCCGGCGGAAGACCACCTTGTTGATATGCTCCATGAGCTTTGTGATGGGATTGCCTTTCCCCAGGGTGCCCATCACCGTAGCCACCTCCGGGTAGAGGTCATAGGCTACAAACACCAGCTTGGTGCCAAACAGGGCCTTGGCCCAGGAGGCAATCCAGGGAAGGATCGGCGGATTGGAATAGACCACCACGCACCGGCTGGCCGCCAGCTCTCCCAGGTGGAGCAGCACCATGAAGGTGAAGGAAAAATAATTGACCAGCCGTCCCAGGAAACCGGCACGGCTGAGCTGGATATATCTGACACGGCGGATGTCAACACCATCCACCTGCTCCCGCAGGGGTACCTGTTCGCCGCTGCGGTACTCCATGGGATAACCGCAAAGAGCCCCCACGGAAAGGCCATCTTCTCTCAGCGCCACAGCAGTTTCAAAGGGCAGCAGCGCGGAGGAAATATACTCCGGGTAGAAAAACTGGCACAGAAACAGAACATCACGTTTCTTTTTCAAAGCCGGTTCCTCCTTTTGATTCTTCAGCCCTCCGTCTCGGCAATGGCCTCCGGCAGGGTTTTGATACAGTAGTTTTTGGGGTAGGTGCTGAGACTTTTTGCGTAGATCAAACTTCCGAAAGCCTTGTCCACCCCACCCACATGGCCGGACAGCAGCTTCAGCGCCCACGTAAAGCCGGGCAGGAGCAATAGTTTCTTCCCATGGGCCTGGGCAATCAGCGCCGCCACCTGACCCACATCCGCGTATTTGTCATCCTGCGGGCAGAAAAGGCCTTCTGCCTCGTCCTCGATCAGAAGTCTGACCAGCTCACAAAGGTTGTCAATATACAGCATGGAGCGCCGGTTCTGAATCCTGGGGAAAACCGGAGAAATCCGGGCCAGCCGGGAAAGGGCGTTGTAGTTTCCCCTGCAGCCCTTGCCGTAGATCATCGGCGGGCGAAGGATCGCAAGATGAAACTTCGGGGACGAGAGCTGTCCGAGAAGCACTTCCGCTTCCAGCTTGCTCCTGCCGTAGTTGTCTTTCGGATGCAGCGGGGTATCTGCCGTAATCTCCACCGTCTGCCCCACCTTTGCCGTACAGCCATAGACGCTCTCGGAACTCAGGAAAATGAACTGGCTAACATCCTCCCCTTTCGCCTTTTCGGCGACCTCGCAGGGCAGGAGGGTATTGACACGGTGATAAAGCGGAAACTGGGCTGGGTCATTTTTCGATTTTTTCTGGTGAACGATTCCCGCCGCGTGGATCACAACATCGAAGCCACTGAAGGAACCGGCTTTCCACCCATCATCCCGGAGGCTTACCATATCCACCCGGTAGCAGCCCTCCCACCGGGACAGATAACTGCGGATGGCGTTTCCGATATAGCCGTGTTCACCGGTGATCAGAATGCGTTTCATCTGTCCTTGCCTCCTTTTCCAGGCGGCCCGTGCCGCCCTCAACCACGCCGTCGTGGCGAAGAACCGAGCGGAAGGTCGCCAGGAAGCATTTGCAGTCAAAGGCAAAGCTCAGCTTATTGACATATTCCCCATCGTACCATGCCTTGATGGGAATGGACAGCTCGTCCCGTCCGTTGATCTGTGCCCAGCCGGTAAGACCCGGGCGAACATCATTGGCCTTGTACCGATCCCGCTCCCGAATCAGATCATCCTGATTCCACAGAGCCGGTCGGGGGCCAACAATGGACATTTTCCCGGTAAATATCTGAAAGATCTGAGGGAGCTCATCCAGGGATGTCTCCCGGAGGATATGGCCCACCCGGGTAATGTATTGATCCGGGTTCTCCAGCAGATGGGTAGGCGTATCTCTGGGTGTACTGACCTTCATGGTTCGGAATTTCAGGATCTCAAAATGGGTCTTATGAATGCCCACCCGGGTCTGCCTGAAAAACACCGGCCCCGGGTCATCCACCACAATGGCAATTGCCAGCAGCAAAAATACCGGCGACAGGCCTACAATTGCCAGACCTGACAGCACCATGTCCAGCAATCTTTTTCCATACTTCTGATACATAGGGGATGCTCCTCCAAACGAAGCAGTCTTATACTTCTACCTTTCTGCGGTAGGTAGGGACAATCTGTTCCACAATGTCCTTCATATTCCCGACTTCCAGCTTGCAGGCCTTGTCCAGCCGGTCCAGCTGCTCCTTGAATTTTTCATCGTCCATTTCAATAGGCTTGCCGATGTGGATCAGGTTGTTGGCCGTCTCCTGCATTCCCTCTTCCTTCATCAGCAGTTCTTCATAAAGCTTCTCACCGGGCCGCAGACCGGTATACTCGATCTTGATATCCACGTCCGGTTCATAGCCGCTGAGGCGGATCATGTTCCGGGCCATGGTGTCGATTTTCACCGGCTCGCCCATGTCCAGAATGAAAATCTCTCCGCCGTGGGCATAATAGCCCGCCTGGAGAACCAGGCTCACCGCCTCGGGAATGGTCATAAAGTAGCGAATGATGTCCGGGTGGGTGACGGTCACAGGGCCGCCCTCGGCAATCTGCTTGCGGAACAGCGGAATCACGCTGCCGTTGCTGCCCAGTACATTGCCGAAACGTACCGCAACAAACTCCGTATCGGACTCCCGGTTCATCATCTGAACCACCATCTCGCACAGCCGCTTGGAGGCACCCATAATATTTGTGGGATTGACCGCCTTATCCGTGGAGATCAGCACAAAGCGCTTGACATGGTATTTGGCAGCGGCCTTGGCCATCTTGTAGGTGCCGAAGACATTGTTCTTGATGGCCTCGTTGGGACTGTCCTCCATCAGAGGCACATGCTTATGAGCCGCAGCATGGAAGATAAGGTCCGGCTTATAGGTTCTGACCAGATAGTCCACACGGCTGGTATTGCGGACGGAGCCAATGAGCACTTCCAGATTCAGCTCCGGGAACTTCCGCCGCAGCTCCATCTGAATATCGTAAGCATTGTTTTCGTAGATATCAAAAATGATCAGCTGCCTGGGATTGGCTCCGGCAATCTGGCGGCACAGCTCACTGCCGATACTTCCGCCGCCGCCGGTGACCAGAACCACCTTACCGGAAATATAGTCAAAAATCTCGTTGAGATTGACCTTGATAGGCTCCCGGCCCAGCAGGTCCTGGGGATCCACCTTGCGCAGCTTGCTGACACTCACCTCTCCGCTGACCAGCTGCCGGATGCCGGGAAGGGTCTGAACCTCGCAGCCGGTGGTGGAACAGATGTCCAGAATTTCCTTGCGGCTCTTGGCAGGACATGCAGGAATGGCAAAAATAATCTTGTCAATGCTATAGCGCCGAACCATCTCCGGAATGTCGTCTCGTCCTCCCACAATGGGGACACCCTCCAGCTTTTTATGGAGCTTTACAGGATTGTCGTCAATGACACAAGCGAGGTTGGTGGACTGAATCGTGCTGTTGGCATACTCTGCGGCCAGCTGACGGCCGGCTTCTCCGGCGCCGATAAGCATTACGTTTTTCACACCTGCCGCGTGAGCCATGTGGCTGAGTCTCCGGTGTGCCGCCAGCCAAAGGCGGTAGGAAAAGCGGATGCCCACACAGGAGGCGAAGCTGAACAGGAAACCCACAAGCTGGCTGGAACGGGGCATGATCGTACCGTCAAAGCGGAACACCAGCACGCCGACGACACCCAGCACCAGGTATGCCCCGGCGATCCGGAACATTTCCGACGTGCCCACAAATGCCCAGATACTGCTGTACAGCCGGAAAATCAGGTACACCAGGATGGTGATGGCACACCAGGGTCCGATAGCCGAAAGGAAGCCCTGCAAATGATCCGTCCGGATCTGGCCAAACTGGAAATCCGCCCGGAACCACAGGCCAAAGAAGAAGGAGCCCGCAGTGCAAAGTACATCCATGGCCATGATCGCAGCGGCCCGCATGGTAGCCGACATCGTGGCCTTGTTCATCTTTTTTATTCTCATTCTATTTCACACCTTCATGCCGATACAATCGCATAAAATGCTCTCTGTTTGCATAGTTCATTTTATTATAACACATTTCTTCACAGACAGCAAGGAAAAGTTTCGATTCTTTCTTTCCTTTTCCGATGGATGGCATGGGAAAACGCCCCGCACACCGTGCAGGGCGCCTGATTCCATTGTTATGCATGCAGCGTCTTTTCCACCAGCTCCCGGATGATTCCCTCCATCCGGGGCATGTTTGCCAGCATATCCCGGGCCAGAGTGATCTGGCAGCGGGTCCGAACCAGATTGTGCTCGGGATACTTGATGTTAAAATACAGGTCGCCGTCCAGGAAATCAGCCAGGAAGCGAGCCGCCACCTCCACCGTCATCACGAAGGCGCTCAGAGCCAGGGTGTCCTTCTCCGTATCGGTGAGCACCCCTGCCGTCACGGACAGGAAGCCGTCCGCAAAGCAGCGGAACATCTCCAGATCGATACCAACCTGATCCAGCTGCCGGCAGTCCTCCTCCGTCCGGTTGGCGCCGAAGCGGATGGCATCGCCAAAATCATGGCCCACCAGCCCCGGCATCACCGTGTCCAGATCAATCACGGTCAGCGCTTCCAGGGTCTCGGGATCAAACAGAACATTATTGACCTTTGTATCGTTGTGGGTCACACGCAGGGGCAGCTGGCCCGCCTGCTGCAGATCCGTCAGGGTACAGGCCAGTGTCTGAACGCTGAGCAGATAGTCAATCTCCTCCTGAACCTCCTCCAGCCGCCCCGCCCTGTTCTCCCGGATGGCCTGAAGCAGCTGCTCATAGCGCCAGCGGGTATTGTGGAAGTTCGGGATCGTCTCGATCAACTCTTCCGGAGAGAAGTCCGAAAGCTCCATCTGAAACCTGCCGAAGGCCCGGCCAGCACTTACCGCCAGTGAAGGATCCGGAACCGTATCATAGGTGACAGAGGGAATGAAATTGGTCATCCGCCAGAAGCCCTCCCCTTCCATCAGGTAGGTCTTCCGGTCTGCGGTGTGGTGAAAATGCAGCGCCGTGCCGCCGGGATTTTTCCTGCGGATATGCTCCGTGACCTTGTCGATGTTGTTCATCAGGCCAACAGGGTCCCGGAATGCGTAGGTGTTCACCTTCTGAATCAGGTAGGACTTCTCACCGCCCCCGCTCTTGCGGAAATGAACCTTATAGGTTTTGTTCACATTCCCCATCTGAATGGTCTCATAGCCCAGGAACTGCCCCTCTATGCAGAAAGCCTTGCCGACCCTTTCCAGCTCGTCAAAAAGCTCCATGTATCTTTCTCCTGCCTGTAAATCTAGCTTCTTCCCGGAAACAGAACTTCCAGGGCATTCTTCGCTGCCATCTGTTCCGCCCGTTTCTTGCTGCTGCCGATGCCCCTGCCCACCGCTTCGTTGTTGAGCTTCAGCTCCACCTCAAAGCGCTTGTCGTGGTCCGGGCCGGATTCAGACAGCAGCGTATAGGTAAGGGTCTGATCCTTCTTTTTCTGAACCAGCTCCTGCAGCTCCGTCTTGAAATCCTCATTGCGGAAGCTGGATACCGGAACCTCCACCAGAATGAACCGTCGGATAATGGACAGCGCCGCATTAAGCCCGCCATCCAGGAAGCTGGCAGCGATCACGGACTCCATGGCATCGGCCAGAATGGAGCTGCGCCTGCGCCCACCGGTCTGCTCCTCGCCGTGACCCAGGAGCAAGTGGCTTCCCAGACCGATCCGGTCGGCAGCAGCCGCCAGGGTCTTCTCGCACACCATATCCGCCCGCATCCGGGTCAGCTCGCCCTCGGGACGGTTTGGGAAATTCCGGTACAGATATTCCGCCACCAGCATACCCAGCACACTGTCCCCCAGGAATTCCAGCCGCTCATTGCTGAGCAGGCTATTGTGCCACCTCTCGTTTGCATAGGAGGAATGGGTTACCGCATTCTGAAGCAGGGAAATATTCCGGAATCGGTAGCCGAGGGCCTCTTCCAGGTCTTTGATCATACGTTTCGCTCCTTCAGCACAGCCAGAGCCTGCTCCAGCTGGGACGTAAAATCGCCCTGTGCCGCTTGAATTGCCTGGTGCACCGCATTGCGGAATGCCAGCCGGTCAGAAGCGCCGTGGGCTTTGATCACGGGCTTCCGGATGCCCAAAAACTGGGTGCCGCCGATTTCCCGGTAGTCAAGCAGCTTCATCATGTCCGTCACGCCGGACTTGCACAGAAGATAACCGATCTTGGAGAGCACGTTCCTCTTGAACATCCGCTTGAGCATACTGCCCATAAACATGGCGGTGCCCTCAATGGATTTCAGAAGCACGTTGCCGGCGAAGCCGTCGCAGACCACAACGTCCACCTCTCCCAGAGGAACGCCTCTGCCCTCCACATTGCCGGTGAAGTTCAGAAGGCCCATATCCGATGCCTCTTTCAGGAGGGCGTAAGCATCCTTCTGCAGCTGTGTACCCTTGCTGTCCTCGGTGCCGATGTTCAGCAGTCCCACCCGGGGCTGGGCAATCCCCAGAACATTTTTGGCATAGGCGGAGCCCACCAGGCCGAACTGCAGCAAAAACTCCGCGGTGCATTCGGCGTTGGCGCCGCAGTCACAGATAACCACCTTGCCGCCGGCCTTGGTGGGCATGGCAGGAGCCATGGCCGCCCGGCGGATGCCCTTGATCCGCTTGACCACCAGGGTTGCTCCGGTGAGCAGCGCACCGGTGGAGCCGGCAGAGACAAAGGCATCCCCCTTGTCCTCAGAGAGCATTTTCAGTCCGATCACCATGGAAGAATTCTTCCGCTTGTGGAGCACCGTGCCGGGGTCATCGTGCATATCCACCACGTCAACGGCGTTGCAGATCTCCACGCCCTCAGGCAGGTCGTTTATGCCATGCCTGCGCAGAACCTCCAGGATTTCCTCTCCCCTGCCTACCAGTATGACCTCCGCGCCATATTCCTTCACGGCATCCAACGCGCCCAGTACGGGAGCCTCCGGGGCCAGGTCGCCGCCCATGGCATCCAGAATGATCTTCATCTGATCCACCTCTTTCTTTTTTGTCAGATTCCCTGCTCCACCATCTCGTCAATGACTGCCAGACTGCGCTGGGCAATGGCCAGGTTCTTTTCGGCTTTTTTCCGGATCCGCTTTTCCAGCGGATCAATAATACTGAAATTGATATTCATGGGCTGGAAGTTTACGACGCTTTCGTCGCTGATGTACCGCCCCAGCGCACCGATGGCTGTGGTCCTGGGAAAATCCGGGATATCCCTTCCCTGAAGTCTGGCTGCCATAGCCACCGCAGCCAGAAACCCGGAGGCCGTGGATTCCACGTACCCTTCCACGCCCGTCATCTGCCCGGCAAAGGCAACCAGCGGGTTCCTCCGGTCGGCATAAAACCTGTCCAGCAGTCGGGGGGACTGGAGGAAGGTATTGCGGTGCATCACACCGTAGCGGACAAACTCTGCATTTTGCAGTGCGGGAATCATGGAGAAGACCCGCTTCTGCTCTCCGAATTTCAGATGGGTCTGGAAGCCCACCAGGTTGAAGATGCTGCCCGCCGCATTATCCTGGCGCAGCTGCACCACGGCGTAGGGCTCCCTGCCGGTTTTGGGATCCGTCAGACCCACAGGCTTCAGCGGGCCATAGCGCAGGGTATCCATGCCCCGGCGGGCCATGACCTCCACAGGCATGCAGCCTTCAAAAACGTTCTTGTCCTCAAAGCCGTGAACCTCCGCCTCCTGCGCCTGGGCCAGCTCCCGGACGAAGGCCTCGTACTGCTCCTTGTCCATGGCGCAGTTGATATAGTCGGCATTTCCCCGGTCATACCGGGACTGCCACCAGGCAAGCTCCATATCCACAGACTCCGCCGTCACCAGAGGAGCGGCAGCATCGAAAAAGTGAAGGTACTCCGTCTGACCAAAGTACCCGGCAATGGCATCGGACAGGGCATCCGATGTCAGGGGGCCTGTGGCAATAATCACCGGTCCTCCCGGTACCTGGGTAACTTCCCCGGGGACGACCCGGATATTGGGATGGGAGCGAATCTTTTCTGTGACCATGGCAGAAAAGCCGGTGCGGTCAACAGCCAGGCAGCCGCCTGCCTCCACCCGGGTTGCCTCTGCACAGGAAAGGATCAGGCTGCCGCAGCGCCGAAGCTCTTCCTTCAGAAGGCCTACCGCATTTTCCAGCCGGTCTCCCCGCAGAGAATTGGAGCATACCAGTTCAGCAAAATCCGGGCTGTGATGGGCAGGTGTCATTTTCTCCGGCTTCATCTCATACAGCTCCACCGCCAGCCCACGCTGGGCCAGCTGCCAGGCCGCTTCCGAGCCGGCAAGTCCGGCGCCGATCACCTTCACTGTCATTTGGCAGCCTCCTTCGTGCCTCCGGTCTTCTTCGCGGGCGCTTTTTTCGTGGCCGCTTTCCCGGTTCCGGTCTTCCTGGAAGCCGTCTTTTTTGCAGGCGCCTTCTTCGCTTTCGCACCGGTCTTTGGGGCGGCGGTGTCCTCCGCCTTTTCCTCCGTCTGGGTGGTGCTCTCCGTCTTCTTTTTATAGTAGCCCCGCTTGTCCTCCGGGAGGAAGCGGCTGCAGCTTTCGTTGATGCAGAAGGGCTTGTTGCGGCCCTTGCCGGACTTCTTGAACAGGGTCTGGCCACACTCCGGGCAGTCCTCTGCCGTAGGCACATCCCAGGTCATAAAGCCGCACTCAGCGCCCTTCTCGCAGGCATAGTAGGCAAAGCCCTTCTTGGACTTACGCTTCAGCATTCCGCCGCCGCACTTGGGGCACCGGCCGGGCATCCGCTCCACCAGAGGCTTGGTATTCTTGCACTCGGGGTAGCCGGGGCAGGCCAGGAACTTGCCGAAGCGTCCGGTCTTGATGACCATCTTCCGGCCGCACAGCTCGCAAACCTCGTCCGTCTCCTCCTCCGGAACCTTCAGCCGCACACCCTCCAGGGCCTGCTCTGCGTCCTGCATTTCCTTGCTGAAATCCGTATAGAAATCGGCCAGCAGTGCTTTCCACTGCTGTTTTCCTTCCGCCACCTCATCCAGCTTGGATTCCATGTTGGCGGTAAATTCCACATCAATGATGTCCCGAAAGCGCTCCATCATCATTCCGGTGACGATCTCTCCCAGGGGCGTGGGACTCAGGCGCTTGTCCTCCTTCACCACGTACTCCCGGTCCTCAATGGTGGAGATGGTAGCGGCGTAGGTGGACGGACGGCCAATGCCCTTTTCCTCCATGGCCTTGACTAAGGTGGCCTCGGTATACCGGGCGGGAGGCTGGGTAAAATGCTGCTCCTTATCGATCTTCGCGGGGAGCGCTTTTTCTCCCACCGCCAGGTCGGGAAGGGGCGTGGACACGGCCTCCCCCTCCTCGTCACGGCCCTCCTCATACACGGCGATAAAGCCGGAAAAACGAAGACTCTGGTGGCTGGAGCGGAAAACATGACCTGCGCACTCCGTCTCGATGGACACGGCGTCGTACACGGCGTTTGCCATCTGGGTAGCCAGGAACCGGCTCCAGATCAGCTTGTACAGCTTGTACTGGTCCAGCGTCAGGCTCTGACGAATCCTTTCCGGCTCCAGCTCCACATGGGAGGGGCGGATGGCCTCGTGAGCATCCTGCGCGCCGGACTTGGTCTTGAACACATGGTGTTTCCCATAGTAATAGGCATTTCCGTACCGGCTGCGGATAAACTCCGCGGCGCTGTCCATAGCCTCGTCGGAAAGGCGCAGGGAATCGGTACGCATATAGGTGATAAGACCCGTGGTGCCTTCCCCGGAAACCTCCACGCCTTCATACAGCTGCTGGGCGATCATCATGGTCTTGCGGGGGGTGAAGCCCAGCTTTCGGGATGCCTCCTGCTGCAATGTTGAGGTGGTAAAGGGAGGGGCGGAGGAGCGCTTCTTCTCCGTCTTCTTCACACCGGTGACGGTAAATTCCCGGCCGGCGATGTCATCTGCGATGGCCTGTGTCTGGGCCTGGCTTTCCAGCTCCTGCTTTGCAGGGCTGCCGTAATACCGGGCCACAAAGGAGCCGGAGCCGGCAGTCCGGTTCAGCAGCACATCCAGGGACCAGTATTCCTTCGGCACAAAGGCACGGATCTCATTCTCCCGATCCACCACCAGACGGGTCGCAACGCTCTGCACGCGGCCTGCGGACAGACCCCGGCGGACCTTCTTCCACAGCAGGGGCGACAGCTCATAGCCCACGATCCGATCCAGAATCCGGCGTGCCTGCTGGGCATCCACCAAATCATAGTCAATATCCCGGGGGTGCTCGATGGACTCCTTCACCACCCGCTGGGTGATCTCATTGAAGGTGACCCGCTTGGCCTTCTCGTCGGAAAGCCCCAGCAGCTCCTTCAGATGCCAGGAGATGGCCTCGCCCTCCCGATCCGGGTCCGTTGCCAGATACACGGTGGCCGCCTTCGCGGCATCGGCTTTCAGCTCTTTGATCAGGCTCTCCTTCCCCCGGACCGCAATATACTGGGGGGTAAAGCCGTTTTCCAGGTCCACACCCATTTTGCTTTTGGGCAGATCCCGCAGGTGGCCCATGCTGGCCTTGACGGTATAGCCCGGGCCCAGGTACCGGCTGATGGTCTTTGCTTTGGATGGGGATTCCACAATAACAAGGTTGTTTGCTTTGGACATGAAATTATTCTTCTCCGTTTCCTATCAGTTCGATGCGCTTCCCGGGCTTGCGCCGGAGAAGTCCCTTCAGCTCCAGCATGGTCAGTGCCGCCAGGAGCCTGCCGGTGGTCAGCCCGGTCTCGGCTACCACCTCATCTGCCGTCCTCTCACCGGAGGACAGGGCATTCACAATCAGCCGTTCCTCTGCCGTCAGCGTCTGGCAGGGCAGCTTCCTGTCACTATACGGCCCATAGGCCGGGTTGTCAATGGGTTTTTTGTCCGTTTTTTCGGATGCCTCCTGCATTTGGACAGGTTCCTGGGTCTGATGCGCGGAAGAACCGGTGTCTTCCGGTTCCTCCCACTGGCGGATTCTATCCGGGAATCGGGCGGAATACTCCTGCAGCACATCCCAGCCGGAGGCGGCCATAATGGCTCCGTCACGAAGAAGGGCGTTGCTTCCGGCACAGGCGCTGTTGTCGATATTGCCCGGGATGACAAATACATCCCTGCCCTGTTCTCCGGCGAGCCGTGCCGTGATCAGCGCACCGCTGCGCTCCGGCGCTTCCACCACCAGCACACCGCAGCTGAGGCCGCTGATAATCCGATTTCGTCGTGGGAAGTTCCACTTGGCCGGTTCGGTTTCCGGCGGGAATTCACTGAGAATGCACCCATAGCGTACAGTATCGGCGTAGAGCTTGCGGCTGGATGCCGGATAGATCACATCCGGGCCGCAGCCCAGAACGCCCACGGTCATTCCGCCCACTGTGAGGGCGCCCTCCATAGCCTGGCTGTCAATGCCCTTTGCCATGCCGGACACCACAACACCGCCGCACCGGGCGATCTGGCTGCCCATCCGTCTGGCGGCGCCCAGTCCATAGGCAGTAGCCTTCCGGGTGCCCACCACCCCAATCATGGGCAGCGCATCAAATGCCGGCAGTGTCCCCTTGCAGTAGAGTACCAGCGGCGGATCGGAAATATTCCGCAGCCGCCTGGGATAGTCGGCATCCATCAGGCAGACCACACGGATATTCTTCCGTTGGCACTGCTCCAAGATCTTCTCGGCCTGAGAAAGGTTCTTATCCCTCAGCGCCTCCAGCGCCTGGGCGGTCAAACCGTCTACAGCCCGCAGCGCTGTCTCGTCGGCGTAGTATATGTCTTCCGGGTCGTGAAAATGCTCCAGCAGCTTCATTTTCAGCTGGTCGCTTCCCCTGGGCAGCATGGAAAGCCATATCCAATGCGTCAGCATTTTCCTCTCCCCTTTCCTGGATGAACTTCCTGTCAAACGCCGTCATCCGGCGCATTCTCTATTTCTGTTTCATCTGCCACATGACAATGGCAGAAGCAATGGCAGCGTTGAGGGATTCGCACCGGGGATTCATGGGAATAATCAGCTCCGCATCGGAAGATTGCAGAATCTCCTGCCGGACGCCCTGCCCCTCACTGCCAATCACCACAGCCATCTGTTCTAGTGGAGCCCTGCGCAGATCGGAAGCCCTCTCGCTCAGGGCCGTGACGGCGATGGGGATTCCGGCAGATCGGAAAGCCTCCCGGGCACAGGCCCAGGTGGTCTGCACCACGGGGCGGCGGAACACCGCGCCCATGCCGGAGCGTACCACCTTATGACTGTAGGGATCGGCACACCCTTCCAGCAGCGCCACTTCTGTGTCCAGGGCATCTGCCGTACGAAGGATCGTACCCAGATTGCCGGGATCCTGAATGCCATCCAGCAGCAGCATTCCGGGCTTTGGAACAAAGGGTGTCTTTTCCGGCATCCGGCACAGGAACACAGCCCCCTGGGGACTTTCCATGGGAGAGATGGATGCCATCACATCCTCCGGCACCCGGATCACCCGAACCTGTTCGGGAAGCTGCACCTGTATTCCGTCGGACAGAATTACGGTATCCAGCCCGGAATACCAGCGCACCGCCTCGGAAAGCAGCTTGGTCCCGTCCGACACAAACAATCCCGCCGCTTCCCGCTCCCGCCGGGAGGAAAGCAGCTTCCTCACCCGGACCAGCAGTGCATTCTTCCGGGAGGTAATCCGTTCTTCCATCACAGCTTCTGTACCCGCTCCAGGGCGTAGTTATCTCCCAGCACCGACAGCACGTCAGCTTCCTGAATGCAGTAGTCCGCGGCGGGAGAGATATTGGTCTTTTTCCCGTTGGTAATGGCCAGGATGTTGACGCCCATCTCCGCCCGGACATTCAACTCCTTCAGGCTCCTGCCAACCCACTTTTTGGGGGCGGGCAGCTCGAGAATGCCGTATTCCTCCGACAGCTCGATATAGTCCAGCACATTGTGCCGGAACAGGCTCCGGCCCAGTCGCCGGGCGTTCTCCTTCTCCGGAATCACCACGCGGTTGACACCCAGCTTCTCCAAAACCCGCTGATAGGTCTCATCGTGGGCCTTGCACACCACATAGGGCACACCCAGCTCCATCAGATTCATGGAAATCAGCACCGAGGCAGCCAGATCTTCGCCGATGGCGACCACTGCACAGTCAAAGTTGCGTACACCCAGAGCCCGGAGCACCTCCTTATCCTTGGCATCGCCCACCACCGCATGGGTCACGTTTGGGCTGACACGCTGCACGTTTTCACTGCAGACATCCATTGCCAGCACTTCCGCCCCCAGCCTGCCAAGCTGCAAAGCAAGCGCTTCGCCAAACCGGCCCAATCCAATAACAATGTATGATTTCATAGCACAATACTCCTAACCAATGAGCAGGCTGGTCTCGGCATAGCGGAAGCGTTCCTCCCCCCGGCTTCCGGACAGGAAGCCCAGGCTGATGGTCAGCACGCCGACCCTGCCAAAATACATATACACAATAATCAGCAGCTGGGCAGGGATGCTCAGCTGTCCGGTGGCTCCTGCGGTCAGGCCCACCGTACCCAGGGCGGACACCGCCTCAAACAGCGCATCCAAAAAACCAATGGGCGAGGTGGCGCTGATGAAAATGGCGCCCGTCATGGCAAGCATGACCATAATCAGAGCAATGGTCATAGCGTCCAGCACCTGACCCTTGGGAATGGTGCGGTGGAAGGCGCACACCGTATCCCGGCCCCTGCTTCTTGTCAGGACGAACAGGATCAGCACCAGGAACGTCACCGTTTTCAGGCCGCCGGCAGTGGAGCCGGAGGAGCCGCCAATGAGCATGAACATGGTGCACACAGCCTTTCCCGCATCCGTCAGTCCTGCCTGATTCACTGCGGCAAAACCCGCCGTGCGGAGTGTCACCGACTGGAAGAAGGCATTGAGGAGCTTATCTTCAACGCGCATGGTACCCAGTGTCAGGGGGTTGTTCCACTCCAGAACCGCCGTCAGAATCCATCCCACCAGCAGCAGTCCGGCAGTCGCTGCCAGCACCAGCTTTGTATAGACGGAAAAGCTGCGCAGGTGCCTGTGGGTAAAGATGTCCTGCCAGACAAGAAAACCCAGTCCGCCAACGATCACCAGAGCCGAGATGGTCAGCAGCACCACCGGGTCAGATTGAAACACCTCCAAACTGGAACCCGGCTCCAAGCTGCCGAAGATATCAAAGCCGGCGTTGCAGAAGGCGGAAACCGAGTGAAAAATGCCCCAGCGCAGTGCCCGGGTGAAGCCGTACTCCGGCAGGAACCGGAGGAACAGGATCAGCGCGCCAAGTCCTTCTACCGTGAAGCTGCCCGCCAGCACCAGCCGCTGAAGCCTGACAATGCCGTTGATATCGCTGACGCTGAGAGCCTGGGCCATCACCAGCCGCTGCTTCAGACCAATGCGCCTGCGCAGCAAAAAGATCAGCAGTGTCGCCGCAGACATAAAACCCAGGCCGCCAATCTCGATCAGGCACAGGATCACCGTCTGCCCGAAGCCGCTCCACTGGGTCCAGGTATCGAAGAGAACCAGGCCGGTAACACAGGTAGCAGAGGTTGCCGTAAAGAGTGCAGGGCGAAAACCGCAGGACACCCCGCTGCGGGATGCCGCCGGAAGGTTCAGCAGCATGGCGCCCGTCAGAATAATCGCAAGAAACACCAGGGCAATGACCTTGGTGGAGCTTAAGCTTTTGGGACGCGAGCGCATCCAGTATGAATAGAGTTTTGCCCGCAAGGACACGGTTTTTCCCCCTTTCCTTTGGGTTTCGATTCCAAACCAGTCTCCATTATACCATGTTCTTTCGCTTTTGCAAGACCGTTTTTCCGGGAAGACCCATCGGCTCTGCACAAACCCGATCACAGAAAAAGCAGCCTGTCCGGCTGCTTTTTCTCAGACTGCCCAAAATCCCCTTTGGGGCTTTTGGGCAGGTTTTTTGCAGTCTGCCGCGCGCATAATTTGTTCGCCTACGGCGGACAAATTCTACACTTGCAGCCTGAGAAGTATTTTCCGCCAGGTACACGCCCCGGCAGAAAATGGATTGAAATGGATTTGCCGCAGAAGTGGCAAATTCTGCGAAGCTGTTTCTGAAAGGAATTTTACAATACTGCGCTCTCCCGCTTGTGGCAGGTGAAGCAGATGATCTGTCTGCTCTTTCCCAGCTTTTTGAAAAGCTCCATCGCGGCCTTCATACGCTGATCATCGAAGCGGACAAGCACATCATCCAGCACAAGAGGGGCATCCGGCGTCAGTTCCTCCGCCACCGCAAGCCGCAGGGCAAGATACAGCTGGTCAATCGTTCCGTCACTGCGCCACAGACTGCTTCTGGGCGTGTCCTCCTCCTGGGCATTCATCTCCAGGGAGAAGTCGCTGAGCATCAGAATGCTGCTGTAGCGTCCGCCGGTCATCTGGGAAAGAAGCTCCTGGGCGCGTCTGGTGATCCGGGGCGCAAAGCGGCGCTGCAGCTCCTGGGTCGCCTGCTGCAGAGTCTCCTGTGCAATGGTCAGGGCTGCGTATGTATCCTCCAGCTGAGCGATCCGGGTCTTCTTCTGTTCCAGCTGCTTTTCAAGAAGCCCGGCATCTCCCAGGGTTTCCATCCGGCCCTGGTACTGTCCCAGACGATTCTGAAGCCGCTGCTGCTCCTCGGTGCACTCGGCCAGGAGGTTATCTGTCTCCTCCTGAGACTGGGTCAGATGATCCGGCTCCGAGGGCTTTTTGGCGGGCTTGATCATGGACTGAATGGCTGTGCAGTGCTCTGCGGCCTGCCTTGCCTCCCGGTCAGCGGCATCCGCCGCATCCCGCAGCTCGATCACATGCTGCCACTGGTCTATGAGCTTCTCCGGTTCCTGCTGACCGCACAGTGCCTCCCGGCGCTTGCGCAGAACCAGCAGCCGCACCTCCAGATCGCTGGTGATCTCCTTGTACTCCCGGAGGGCATCCTCATAGGCGGCCCACTCCTGGCTGAACTGCTGGATTGGCTCTGCCCATCTCTTGGGCTCGGTGCTTCCATACTTTTTCTGCAGTGCTCTGACCTTGGTTCTCGCGGAAATCACATCCCACAGGCCCCACACCAGGGCGACCAGGGAGGCAATTCCTGCCACCGCCGCAAAAATATACGCCATCAGGAAGCACAGGCCCCCGGCTGCCAGCAGACCCAGCACACCCATAATGATGAGAATCCTCTGTCCGGCGGTGCTTTTTGCCATACGCAGATCTTTCGTATCCCCACGGATCATCTCCATTCCTTCCTCCGGGGTCATCCCTGAGAAGGGCTGGGGAAGCTCCGGCTGCCGGGGCTTCTGGGGCTGCTCCTGCTGCTCCCGCAGGATGGCGCTCCAATCCTCCCGGAGGGAACGCAGATCCCGAATGGTTTTTTCCGCTTCCTCTCTGGACGGGAGGCCCTGACAAGCCTCGCGGCACTGGCTCTGCCGGAACTCGGCGTTCTTACGAACCGTCTCGGCCTTGCTCAGCCGGGCCGCGCCCTCCTGGGCCGCCTGATATGCCAGCGCCTGTCGGTGGTTATAAAGCTGCGCCAGCCAGGATCCGATCTCCTCCAGCTGGGTCTTCAGCCGTGCAGAATTCCGGCTCAGAGCGGTGAGCTCCTCCAGCTGCTTTTCCAGGGTGTCCCGCTCCTCCTCTGCCTGGGGAAGCAAGCCGGAGCGGTTGTAGCGGCAGCGATTCCTCAGATCCTTCAGCTCCTGGGCCAGATGCTGGGCCCTGCCGGTATCATCTCCCGTCGTGACCAAAGCGTTCAGCCTCTGGCGAAGGGATTCGTCCTGGGTCACTGGCAGCTCCGCCTGGCGGATAAAGCCGGCACGGCGGAATACGGATTCCTCCACACCCAGCAGCATTTCGCCGCAGTTCTGGGCTGTCAGCTCCGGCACCTGTACACCGGTAGCCGTTTCATAGGCCCGGAACTCTCCCATGGGGATGCGCTGCTTTGTGGTTCGCTCAATGGTAATATCCCGACCATTCCAGTTCAGATCGATCCTGCCGGACATAGGAGCTCCGGACCAGGGGGCAAAGCGCTCCTTGTCCGCAAGATTGCTCTTGGTGGATTTTGCCCGGGTGTCCAGGCCATAGAGCATGGCGCACAGGAAGGCGCACCAGGTGCTTTTGCCCCACTCGTTGGAGGCTGTAATCACATTCAGTCCGGGCTTCAGGGTCAGCGTCTCATGCTGAAGCTTGCCGAAGGTGGCTGTCATCTGATAGATCGTCATAGGGTGACCTCCCTCCCCAGCAGCAGCCGCCGGGAAATCTCTGCCGCCTGCTGGATATGTGCCTCTTCCTCCGGCCGCTCCTCCATACGCTTACGGAGCATGTGGAAGTAGACACCCTCCAGCGTGTCCTCCCCTGCTTCCGCCCATACATCAATGGGGGCTTCCGTCCGGTCCCGGAGCTCCAGATTGGGATAGCTTTCCAGGGAGCGGCGCAGCTCCTGCAGATCCACCTTGCCGCAGCCGGTGAGATCCACCCGGAAGAAGTCATTGCTTCCCGCACCGGGCAGGGCTGCTTCCAGAGCCGGAAGCGCACCGCTGCTGACGTCAACCGCCATCTTGTGGAAGCGCAGGGTGTCCAGACTCACGGCCTGGATGTCGGGCTGCTCCGTAAGGGTGACAATGCACACGCCCTTGTCCCCTGTCTCGTCCCAGCCCCGTCCCATGGGGCAGCCCGGCCAGGCACAGATGGTACGCCCCGCCCGGAAGGCTCCGGCAGTATGGACATGTCCCAACGCAAGGTAGCTCAGTCCCGAGGAGCGCACCTGCCCGACAGTGATCGGATTGTAGGGAGAATTCTTCTGGGTCGGGTCACCATGGAGCACGGCCACCTGATAGGTTTCGCCGCCTTCAGCCCGGAAGCCCTCCAGAAGGCTGGCGCAGTCCATGCTCTGGAAAGCCGCGCCGTAGACCCGGCAGTCAAGATCCGGCAGCGGGATGGACTTTATCCCCTTCTTAAAAATATAGACATTGTCCGGCCAGCTTTCCGATGCCCATACGCTGTCTGCGCCATAGTAGTCATGGTTGCCCGGAGCAATCAGCGTGCGGATGCCGCACGCACCCAGAGCGCGCTTGGTTTCCTCCAGCGTCTCGGGTGTGGCCTTGCCGTCAAAGATATCTCCCGAAAGCAGGATCAGATCGCAGTTTTCCTTTTGGGCAAGCTCCGTGACCATCCCGGGAATCCTGCGCTGCTCTGCGCGCAGAAATTCCTTCTGCCTGTCCGGGAAGCCCGCAAAGGGCGAATCCAGATGCCAGTCGGCACTATGCAGAATTTTCAGTCCCATTCATCCACTCTTTCCGCCTTTCGGCATTTTCCTGTTGCGGCGTCCACGGTAAAGAGCACCGCCTCCATCTTGGTCGGGCCATCTGCCCAGCGATAGCGCTCCGTCAGATCCCCCCGGAATTTGGCAATGGAAAGATCCGGCCGGATGCCCAGCACGGAATCCCTGGGGCCGGTCATGCCCAGGTCCGTCACATACCCGGTGCCCTTCGGCAGGATCCGGGTATCCGCGGTAGGCACATGGGTGTGGGTTCCCCACACGGCGCTGACCCGCCCGTCCAGCATATAGCCCATAGCCAGCTTCTCAGAGGTCGCCTCCGCATGAAGCTCCACCAAGATGATCCTGACATCGATCTGTTTCAGGATTTTTTCCACCTGCAGGAAGGGATTATCCGGGGTGTAGTCCATATTACACCTGCCGATCAGGTCAATGACCGCTGCCGGCCCGGCCTTTGTCTCATATATGCCCCAGCCCCTGCCGGGAACCTGGGGTGCGTAGTTTGCAGGGCGAAGAATATAGGGGGATTCCTCCAGGAACGGAACAATTTCCCGTTTGCCCCAGGTGTGGTTGCCCATGGTGATCACATCCGCGCCTGCATCCAGAATGGCTTCCGCCTGATGGGGAAGGATCCCAACCACCGCAGCGTTCTCCCCATTGACCACGGTGAAGTCCGCGCCGCATCTACGCTTCAGCTGCCGCAGACAGCGGCGCACCCGCTCCACGCCGGGAGCACCCACCACGTCTCCAACGGCCAGTATTTTCAAATCCATCTGTTACCTCCCCAGGGTGATCCGCCGCTGTGTCAAAGCTCAAAAGATCTCCTGCTCCACATTCCGGAACAAATCGGAGTCAAAGAACTCCGAAAGATCCATGTCCAGCCCATCGCAGATCTTCTGAAGGGTGGACAGTGTCACCGAATTGTTCCTGCCGCTGACGATGTTGTTCAGGGTCGATTGCGTCAGTCCGCAGGTACGGCTCAGAGCGTTGATGGTCAATCCCTTATCCCTGCACAGCTGCCGGATGCGCAGCCGCAGCGCCTCATTGGATCGCATTTGACCCCTCCCAAACGGCATCGATGACTGGTTCTCAAAGCCCGGCCTGATTGAACCAGTATGCCCCATTTCTGTCCTCTCAGGCAAGGACTGCCCTTTGCATTCTGCTTCAGTATACCATAGCCGAAAACCCTTGTCAATTCGTCCGCACATTCCATCTTTCGCCTCTGCACAATTTGGCACAAAAATGGGACTTGACAGCCCCCTGCCACTGCGTGGTATACTGACAAGAGCAAAACATACATATTGGCCTTACGCAGCAGATGAATCAATTCTGATTTTCATCCGTACTGCGTTAACCCGATAAACAGGAAACAGAATATGACGGAGGGATTTCAATGAGCAGCTGTTTTGACAGCATCCACACAAAATTCGGCTTTGGCCTCATGCGCCTGCCCATGCATGGCGACTCGGTAGACACCGAACAGGTGAAACAGATGGTGGATGCCTTCCTCGCGGCGGGCTTTACCTACTTTGACACCGCCCACGGCTACATTGACGGCAAAAGTGAGCTGGCTGCACGGGAGTGTCTGACCTCCCGCTACCCCAGAGACACGTATCAGCTGACCAACAAGCTCTCCGGGAGCTTCTTCAAAACCGAGGCGGACATCCGTCCCCTGTTCCGGCAGCAGCTGGACGCCTGCGGTGTGGAGTACTTTGATTTCTACCTGATGCACGCCCAGAGCAGCCGGAACCTGGAGCACTTCCGCAGCTGCCGCGCCTACGAGATTGCTGCCCAGCTCAAGGCCGAAGGGAAAGTAAAGCATGTGGGCATCTCCTTCCACGACACCGCCGATGTGCTGGAAGAGATTCTCACCGAATTTCCCCAGGTGGAAGTGGTACAGCTGCAGTTTAACTATCTGGACTATGACGATCCCAAGGTACAGGCCGAAGCCTGCTACGACGTATGCCTGCGCCACCGCAAGGAAGTGATCGTCATGGAGCCGGTCAAGGGCGGCACACTGGCCGTCCTCCCGGAGCAGGCCCAGGCCGTGCTTGCGCGGCTGGATAACCCCGGCTCCGCCGCAAGCTACGCCCTGCGTTTCGCCGCAGGATTCCCCAATATCAAAATGGTTCTGTCCGGCATGAGCACGCTGGAGCAGCTCCAGGACAACATCCGCTTTATGAAGGAAGTCAAGCCTCTGAATTTCCAGGAGCGCCGGGCCATTGAGAAGGTTGTTTCCCTGCTCCGGGTGCAGGAGCAGATTCCCTGCACCGCCTGCCGATACTGCACCGAGGTCTGCCCACAGAGCATTCCCATCCCGGAGGTGTTCTCCGCTCTGAATGAAAAGCGTCAGTCCGGCACCGCTCCTGCGGCGGGGCTGACCGCCTATACCTGTGTTTGCTGCGGCAGGTGCGAAAATGCCTGCCCACAGAAGCTCCCCATCCGGGATCTGCTGTCCACTGCCAAAAAAGAGCTTGCCTGATTTCATTGAAAACGTGCCATTCCGTCCCGGAATGGCACGCATTTTCATTTCCGTTTGAGCATCTGACTCAGGCGGCCCATTTGTTTCTCAATGAATACCGGCTTTCCGAAGATCCTGTTCAGCCAGATGACGCTTAAGGGCTGCCAGTGGGCAAAGGCTTCATCGATCTGGCCGATGCTTCCGTCTGCGCTGACCGCATCGCCCAGAGAATAGCCGTGGGGGCCGAACTGGAACACGTGCAGCTCATAGGAAAGATTCCGCTCCGAGTATGCCCTGGCAATGGGCAGAGCGCCAAAAGAGGTCAGAAGATCCTCCGACGTGGCAGCCAGAAAGACCGGCGGCGCTTCCTTCGTGATCTGAGGCACCAGATCGTACTTTGCCGCATCCGCATCGGTGACATTCTCCCGCCCTTCCAGGGTTTTCAGCATAAAGTCCACTCCGGGCATATTGGGTGCGGAGGCTGCAGGATAGCCAAGGATCATGGCGTTGGGCTTATTCTCGGCCAGCAGACCCGCAGACAGCGCCAGATGGCCGCCGGCAGAAAAGCCGCACACGGCAATTTTTTCTCTGGCGACATGCCACTGCTCCGCATTTTCCCGTATGTAGCCGATGGCCCAGGATATCTCCTCCAGCGGGGAGAAGCCGCCCGCCGCCGGGCCCACGGAATAGCGCAGGATAAACGCGTGGAAGCCCTGGGCCGCATAGCTCAGTGCCACCGGCTCCGCCTCCCGGGGGGCCAGGTACAGATAGCCGCCGCCGGGGCAGACCAGCACGGCGGGCCGCTCCTTCTCCTGTCCCAGGGTAATCTCACAGTCCAGCAGAAATCCTTCCAGGGTGGCATCCGCATGCCCCGGAATTGTGGTATGAATCCATTCCATAGAATATCCACTCCTTACCTTGCAGTTTGACAGCTGCGCATTTTCCGAATCCAAAATTCTCCACACTCAAAAATATCCACAAGCCAAAAGGATAGAACCGTTGCGCAAACGATCCACTCTCAGCCCCCCAGGTTGTGCAGAAATTCCTGCCGCTTCTGAGCGCCATACTGTGCGTAGTCACCGGAGCGGAGCCTGGCGAAGGCCACGTCAACGGCCTCCGTCCAGCTCTGTTTCTCGTGATTGACCAGGATGGGATAGTAGTGGACGCCGTTCTTCTGCGCCGCATCGCAGTCGCCGGGGGCATCCCCGATCATCAGCACCTTGTCCGGCGCATAGCCGAAGGACAGCATCCGGGCAATGCAGGCCGCCTTGGAGCCAACGTCCTGGGCAAGCACGATGTCCGTATGCTCCAGCAGGCCAAACTTTCCCCACTCCTCCTCCACCGCATCCCGGTTGGCACTGGACACCATGGCCACGTCCGCAAAGGCGTGGGCGGCGGCCAGTCCCTCCTTCGCGCCGTCATAGGGAACCTTCAGCTCCTTGGGCAGCTTCCCGATGGCGGCATTGACTGCCCTGGACCAGGACAGCGCCTTCCGGAAGATCGTCTTTGCCTCCGGGTCAGCCGCCTCCAGAGCTGCTTTGGCCACACCGCCATTGGACAGCGCCGGGGCCGTGTCCACCCAGTGGCGCAGCGCGGCGATGCCGGGGATGGGCCGATACGTTTCATGGATCTCTTCCAGGGCCATGGCAAGACCCTTGAAGCGGTTGATGCCCCGGGTCATGGAAAAGAGGTTGATCTCATTCCACCGTGTCAGGATCTCCTCCCGCCATGCACCCAACTCCCATTCGTCCACCATGCAGGGGCCAAAGCAGTGAAAATGCTTGCAGTTCATGGTGTCCATGACACAGCCGTCGGAATCCACGCACACAAGGTAGTCGTGCCGCCGGACAAAGGAATCAAAAATCTGCATTTGAAATCCTCTCTTTACATGTGGGTATCGATCATGCCGCAGTAGCTGTCGATGGGGTCGGTGCCCTTGAAGGCCTCCGGGCCTGTCATCAGGGCATCCACCAGGGCATCCATGGTATCATCGTTGGCATCGTAGGTGTTGATGTAGGTCTGCAGCATGGGGCAGTCCGCCAGCATGGTGGGCTTATTCACGGAAATCCCCACCACCGGCAGCTCGTGAACGTACCATGGGATCTCGCCGCCGCCCTTGGACATACCAAAGGCCGGGTGTCCGTTGGCCACATTGAACAGGGTAATGACCAGATCCTGTCCCGCCACAAATTCGGATATGGCATTCTTTCCCGCGAAGTAGATGTTGAGGTTGAAGGGCTTGCCTGCCTTGACATCTGCCAGGATCTTATCCAGGGGGCTGACATAGATGAAGGCATCAAAGCCTTTCTCGATCAGCCGGTCACGGAGCTTCTCGGCAGGGCTCTTCTTTGCCCCACCGGTGCCCATGGCCATGGCTGCCAGCGCTGCCATGGGCCCGTCCGCTCCCTTGACATTCACGATCATCACCCGCTTGGTCTTCTCCGGGCTGAGGGGCAGAACGTCCTTCTGCTTATACTTGACCAGGGTCAGCGCATCCTTGGAAATGGCAGGGGGTACGGCGGCAAACCGGGGATCGTGGAGCACAGCGTTGAGATCCTCCGCTCTGGGGCACAGGTCTTCCTTTGCCTTCTTGTTCAGGCCCATGGCCGCTTTCAGTCCCAGAATGCGCTGCAGCGCCTCGTTCATCCGCTCCCGGCTGATCACGCCTGACCGGTAGGCTTCCAGCATAGTGCTGTAATCCTCGTCGGGATCGTTGAAGAACAGGAACATATCGCAGCCGGCGTTGATGGCCAGGGGAAGCATCTGGGCGCGCTTCATCTGGTTGGTCATGCCCACCATGTGCGAGGCATCGGTGACCACCATGCCGTTGAAGCCCAGCTGATCCCGGAGAAGTCCTGTCATGATCTCCGGACACAGGGTGGCAGGGCGAAGCTCCTCCGGCGTAATATCCGGGTACAGCTCCTGCATGTATTCCGGCATCAGGATGTGGCCGCCCATAATGGCATCCAGGCCGCCGTCAATGAGTGTTTTGTACACATGGCCGTAGGTCTGCATCCACTTATCCAAAGTAAAGTGGTTGACATTGTTGGACATGTGGGCATCCCGGTAGTCCTGGCCGTTGCCGGGGAAGTGCTTGGCGCAGGAGGCGACACCGGCTGTTTCATGGATGCCGTCCATATAGGCCTGGGACATTTCCGCCACCAGCGCATGGTCATTTCCGTAGGCCCGGGAAAGCACCTCCTCGCACTCCCAATTGTAGGTGATATCCGCCACCGGGGCAAAGGCCATATTGCAGCCGGTCGCCGCGATCTGAGCGCCGGAGATCCGGCCCATGGCTCTGGCGTACTCCGGCTTCCGTGTAGCACCGATTTTCACCTGGCTGGAAACGAAGGTTCCGTCCACGCAAACGCCGTTTCCTCCCTGCTCAGGGTTGCAGGCGATAAACACAGGAATTTTGGCGTACTTCTGCAGGATTCGGTTTTGCTCCAGAACCTTCGCCCCGGGCATACCGTTATAGCGGCAGCCGCCCAGATGGTACTTTTCCATCAGCTCCTTCAGATAGCCCTCCTCCTGAGAGGCTGTGAGCTGCCAGAACAGCTGTCCTACCTTCTCCTCATCCGTCATGGAGGCAATGGTTTCCTCAACCCAGGCGATGTCCTCGTCACACAGGCAATAGGGTTTTGCTTTCAGGTTGACCATATCATTTCCTTCTTTCTATATAGAATCCAAGTATACATTACAGTCTGATTGTACCAGAAGAAACCATATATTTCAACTTCTTTTTGTGGATAATCACAATTTTCGCATAAAAAAGCTCCGGGTGCATGTTCACACCCGGAGCCGTTTTCCGATATAACGTTTTTTGCGAAGGGCAAGGAAGCGGATCAGGAGTGTTACCGCTGCGTAGCCTGCAAGACATGCGCTCATCACGCTGTATGCAAAGGCCGCCTCACTGCCGTGTCGCTGGACATAATACTCCATGTACCCCGCCCCGGCTGTCAGCGCCAGGAGGGCAAGCCACAGCCCGCCATAGAAAGGCTTCATCCCATGGTTTTTCACCAGCCAGATGCTGTACACCACGGCGCTGAGCACAATGCTCGCTGCGCCAAGGATCTGCACAACGCTGATAAAGCCGTTGCTTCGAAGGTACAGAGAATCATAGCGTGTGCTGTCCAGCACCACCTGGGAGGCTCCGTACAGCAGCAGAAACACCAGTGTGGCATCCCCGCTGCGCTTCTTTTTGCGAAGGCTGAGAAGGCTCAGCACCAGAAGAATGGCAGATGCGAACATGGCCTGAATCAGGAAGGTGGCAAGACGATTCTCCACCACACCGGAGACAGGATTGGTCACAGGATAGGCCCAGGGCATGGGGACGGAATCTGCCAGAACGCCGCCCCGATCCGAGGTGTTATAGAAGCTTGCCAGCCGTCCCACGGCGATCCCGGCGCTGCCGCTGATGCACAGCCTGTCCAGCATCCGGGGAAGATCCCTTGTAAGCTTCAAAAGCCGCACCAGCACCGCCGCCAGAATGCACCCGGCAAAGACACCCATAAGGGCGTAGCCGCCGGGAGCGCCGGGGGTCATGGCAGCGGAGAAGCTCTCGTAGCTGTTGGTACGGCAATACCAGTGGATCAGTCTTGCCAGCACCACAGACAGTCCCGCCGCAATGGGAACCGCCACGGCAGCCGCCATAGCCTCCCCGCCCCGCAGACACAGGCTCCAGAACAGACACGCAGCGCAGGCTGCACCCAAAACAGTGAGAATAGTGCTCCAGTAGTAGAAGCTCTCGCCGGAAATAAACGCAATGCGTTCCATGGCTCAGCCTCCTTCCGGCAGTGCCGTGGCGAAATAGATAATGTCACTGATCAGCCGCTGACTGCCGTAGGCCACCCGGTTGACCGTCTCTCCCTGCACGGCAATGGTCGCCGTCTGACCGCCGTCCAGGGCATAGGCCTTGTCACAGCCGGTCATCTGCAGCTGCCGGGCAAATTGAGCAATGGTGGGCATATGATAGGCATCCTCTTCCGTACTGGCCACCGCCAGCAGATAGTGGAGCTTTCCCATCTGGCACAGGCCTGCCCGGCAGTATTCGTCATCCACCTGTCCCAGGGAATACCAGGGCGTAATATTGACCTGTCCATCTTCCACCATGATGGGGCCAAAGGACAGGCTGAAGCGGATGCCGTTGTCATCCACATATTTCTGCGCTTCCTCCTGGGTCATCTGGGTATCCTTTCGGATAAACTGCATTTCTCCGTTTCCGTCGATGAGGCACGAATCCACAAGGGTGCTGTTCATCCGCCGGACAGTACCCTC
>CALYRG010000009.1 GCA_945482615.1 uncultured Clostridia bacterium
ACATTGTCATTTACCGAATTGATGAAGCACAAAAGCAGGTTCTGATTGTGACGGTGCGTTACGCCAGAAGTTCATTTTGAAGGAAGCCGGAGGGACAAAAACCCTCCGGCTTTTCAGATTAGTGGAGCTTCTTCTTATTCAGAATCAGCAGAACGGTCACGGAACCAGCCATGAGCAGGACACCTGCCAGGGTAATCAGCAGGGTGCCGTTGTCACCGGTCTTGGGCAGATCAAAACCGCGAGTGTTTACCACGGTCAGAGGGGCTTCGGCATTCACGCTGCCGTTATCCTCCAGCATGGTGACCTTCTTGCCGTCCACGGCAGTGGAAGCGGTCAGCAGCTTGTGTTCCAGGTGCTTCTGCTGGCTATTGTGGAGATCACCGTTATCGTGGATAATGGAAGCATACCGGGGGTCGTTCTGGATCAGGCCCAGCACATCGGAATCGTAGATGTCGCACAGGTCAGTGGTCTCGGTCTGGGAAATGACCACATCAACGCCCTGCTTCAGCATCACATAGCGGCGGTCTGGATGGGAACAAAGTGGGTGGCGTCCGCCTTGTCGGTCACATGGTCAACCACATAGTAAACGCCATCGTTCTTGTTCAGCTCTCTTGATTTCGTCAAATCACAAAATAAGCGCAGAAACGGAAGGGTGCAAATCCCATACAGCAGAGAACAAGCTCACAACACTCCCAAAATTGCAAAAACAGCATCACAACAAGGCGCAACGACCATGCGCAATTGCGCCGAGGTGGGATATATCTGCAGGTATCAGGCTGGTAATCGAAAGCGCAGCTGGTTTTGGTTTGGCCGCTTTGGCTTGAACCAATCCCGGATGCCTGCGTGGGCATGTCGGAGTAATTCAACGATTCCGTCGGCAATTCTATAGTATCGGAATTACACCTTTTCCTTAATTGACCTGGCCGCATCCAGGACAGATTTCAGCAAGGCATTAGGCGGTTGCGCCTTGCGTTTTTGCAACGCTTCACTGGATCAGCAACGCTGGGCTCCCGGTTTTGTACCCGCACTTTGGGGACAGATTCCGCGCTGGGTCTCAGTCCTCCGTTGGAACAACCGTGATATCCGATACAAACGCCTCTGTGCCAATGTCCACGTATATGCCCAGCCGGCCTGCGCTGCCGGAACCATGCTTCAAACGTGGTACAGTCAGCACCGGATTGGGATCTCCATTCAAATAGAAGAACGCTTGTTCTTCTGAAAGAACCGCCCGGATCGTAAACCATTCATCCAGGCCAACCTCCACAGGCGCTTCGTATTCCGTAACGCCGAACTCCCGGAAATAACGGAACGTATAGCCCGGATAAGAGAAGTATTGGCAGCCGTGGGCCTTGCGCACAGGGTCTGTGCAGCCGCGTCCGTTGGTTGGCCGCACATAGAAGCTCTCAAATTCCGAGCTGTTCTCCTTGGCCCGAAAAACAATACCCACAAAGCCCCGGGCGAAATCAGGAGCGTCCGGCAGCAACCGGCTGCGCAGGCGAACCTCGATGGTTCCGTTGTGCAGCAGCGTGTCTTTCAGAACTGCGTAGGTGTTCTCATCAAAAAAATCCACCTTGTCCTTTTTCACCACCCGCATGACGGCCTGCCCATCCAGCACGGTGTTTTCGACCAAGGTGTGGACGGCATCGAACTGTTCCGCACTTGTATGTTTTTTCATAGTCATTCCCTCCTGCAAATTCTTGAACTGCTTCATTGGGCGCTGGCGTCAAGCCATCGGCTGAAGCTTTCTTCCGTTATCCCATTCCAGATCGATTATAGTCGGGATCGATAACCAAATCAAGTATGCACAAATTGATTACTCAGTCACTTTTTTGTGACTGCCTTGATTTTCCGTGTTTTCCGCATTATGATAAGCGTGTAACATTCTGATAGGAACCAATGGAGGTACCGAAATGCTGACGAAAGAAGAAATGCCCGCTTGCCCGGTAGCCACAACTGTCGCTCTCATCGGCAGCAAGTGGAAGCTGCTCATCATGCGGAATTTACTTGCCCACCCCTGGCGCTTCAATGAGCTGAAAAAGGATTTGGATGGCATCAGCCAGAAGGTACTAACCGACAGCCTGCGCTCTATGGAATCTGACGGAATCATTACCCGCACCGTCTACCCGGAAGTGCCGCCCAGAGTGGAGTATGCACTGTCAGAGCTTGGTGAGTCCATGCGCCCGATTATCAAATCAATGGAGTTGTGGGGCATCGACTACAAAAAGAAGGCAGAAGGCTGAGAAAAGACCCATTTGTGCCTTTTCAGATACCCGCTTCATTTTGAAATTGAGCGAAACTCAAGCCTTTTTGGTGTACCGGCAAAAAAGCAGGAACGCTTTGTGGAGACTGCCGTCCCCGGCATTCCTGCGGCGAAGCGCTTCCGATTTGACGGACATCGGGCAAATCCGCAGGATTGTTCCCGGGCAGTCCGGGAGGCAGCCCTATGGGTGCGGCGGACTGCACCTTTCGTATTCCGAAAAGAAAAGACCCGCACCGAGGTGCGGGCTTTTCAAAGAGCAGAATCAGTTGTTGACTGCGTCCTTCAGCGCCTTGCCGGCCTTGAAAGCGGGAGCCTTGGAAGCGGGGATCTCCACTACAGCGCCGGTCTGGGGGTTCTTGCCGGTGCGGGCAGCGCGCTCCTTAACCTCAAAGGTGCCGAAGCCAACCAGCTGAACCTTCTCGCCCTTCACCAGGGAATCGGAGACGGCAGCGATGACGCTCTCAACGGCGGCGGCAGCGTCCTTCTTGGACAGGCCGGATTTCTCAGCCACGGCAGCAATCAGTTCAGTCTTGTTCATTGAGTTATTCCTCCATACAGTGATCAATTGCATAGTCGGGGCCGCCTGATTGGCGACCAACCGCGGTATCATATCATATTCTTCCCCGTCCGTCAATGAAAAACTTGGAAAAAGCTGTCCTTTTATGACGATTTCCGCCTAACGGTCAAAATTATTCCGCCTTTTGGGTCAGATCCCGGAGCCAGATGTACCGGCGGTAGTGCAGGAACACCGCCGGAACCTTGATAATTTCGTCCAGATTGAGAATGCAGTACACCGCCAGCACCGGCAGCTTCCACCGGAAGGCCGCCAGAAAGCCCAGGGGAATGGTGAAGCACCACATGGCAGCCAGGTTTCCCTGCATGTCGAACTTCATGTCTCCTCCGGCGGCAAATACGCCGTTGAGCACCGTGCAGTTGATGGACTTTCCGATCACATATACGGCGTTGAACAGCAGCATGACCCTCAGATATCCCGCAGCCGTGGGCTCCAGAGGCGCCGCCGCCGTCACAGCGGGGGTTACGGCCACCAGCACCGCCCCCGTGGCAGCGCCGAAGGCAGCCGAAAGTCTGGTCAGTCGGGCAGCGTCGGCCTTGGCCTGCTCCAGATTTCCGGAGCCCAGCATGTTCCCCACCAGCACCACAGCGCCGCAGCTGAGACCCCGGCAGGCGCAGAACAGCAAAGTCCTTACAATGGAGGCGATGGAGTTGGCGGCCACCGCGTCGGAGCCCATGTGACCCAGCACTACGGAGCTCATGGTGCTGCCCACGCCCCACACCACGCTGGCTCCCAGGAACGTGGCTGTAAACCGGAAAAAGGGCTTTTCCAACGCCTGAACCCGGTGGGACAGATAGCTCCACCGGACGCCCACCCCTTCCAGCCGTCCGTTTTCATATATCGCAAGGCCCAGCTCCACCAGCCGGGAGATGACCGTGGCGTAGGCCGCGCCCACAATTCCCAGCCTGGGCGCACCGAACAGGCCGAAGATCAGCACCGCATTGAGGATGATGTTCAGCACCACCGCCAGGGAGCTGATCCGGGAGCTGACGGCGGCCTTTCCGATGTTCTTGAGCAGGCACAGGTACACCTGGGACACCGCAAACAGGAAATAGGACAGCGCCACTGCCCGCAGATACATTCCGCCCCGCTCCACCAGCTCTGTCTGGTTGGTGAAAATGTACATCAGCTGCTCCGGCGCCAGCAGCGCCGCCAGGGTGGTCAGTCCTCCCGCCAGCAGATTGACCTTCAGCACAATGGGGAGTATCTCATTGACGGAGGGCTTGTCATCTCCGCCCCAGTACTGGGCCACCAGCACACCCCCTGCCTCCACGGCGGCGGCAATGACCATGCTGTAGACAAACTGCACCTGTCCCGCCAGGGAAACGGCGGACAGGGATTCCTGATCCACCAGGCCCAGCATCACCGCGTCCGTGGCGCTGATCAGCGCCAGCATCAGCTGCTGCATGGTGATGGGGGCTACGATGGACCAGAGCTTTTGGGTAAACGCATCCTTTTCCCGGATTTTTGTCATTTCTTCCAACCTTCCATATTCAAACGAACCGGCTATACCACATCGCCGCCGGAAACGCAAGCCCCTTCCCGAAAACGGAAAGGGGCCTTATTGGTCATTGGACAGCTACCAGAATGCCGGCGCTTCGGAGGGCTTGACGCAGCTGCGCCGTACTGCCGTGAAACACCGCGCCGTGGAGCCCGCAGAAAAGGGCTCCCTCCACATTGGCAGGCACATCATCGATGAAGAAGCACTCC
Organism: uncultured Clostridia bacterium; assembly: GCA_945482615.1. Taxonomy (GTDB): domain Bacteria; phylum Bacillota; class Clostridia; order Oscillospirales; family Oscillospiraceae; genus Faecousia. The sequence goes on from CALYRG010000009.1 coordinate 4,545, forward strand.
TCCGGGCGAAGCCCAAAGCGCTCCAGAAGCAGGCGGTAGATTTCCGGCTGGGGCTTTACCACTTTTTCGTCTGCGGAGATCAGGCAGCCGTCAAAGAACCGGCTTGCCCCGATCCTCGGCCAGTATGCATGCTGGCGCAGGCTGGCGTTGGACAGCAGATAGATCCCGTAGCCGGCTTCCTTCAGCTCCCGGATCAGCTCATACATGCCGTCCACCGGCAGCAGCGGTTCATCCCAGTGCATCACCAGGGTTTCCACCGCGCCGTGAAGCCGCTCCGGAACCCTTTGGCAGATGCTGCGAACCGCCTCCTCTTCCGTCATGGAGCCGCGATCCATTCTGGCCCACTCCACGGAAAGGAACACCTGATCGGTCAAAAGCTTTCTGTCTGCCTCGTCCGGCTTCAGCCGGTCCAGGAAAATCCCACGGTCGAACCGGATCAGCACACCGCCCATGTCAAAAATCACATTTCGGATCATCAGACAATTTTCACCTTGCCCTTTGTTGCCCGGAAGACAATCAGCAGAGAGATGATGGTGGTCACCGTCAGGATCGTGGCCAGCGCCCCCGCAGTTCCGTCGCTCATACGGGTGACCTCCTGGTAGATCGCCACGGCGATGGTGGAGGTCTTGCCGGAATACAGCATGATGGAGCTGGACAGTTCGTTGATGCAGGTGATCCAGCTCAGCACCGCGCCGGACATGATCCCCGGCAGCATCATACGGGCGGTGACGGTGAAGAAGGTCTTCATGGGAGAGACACCCAGATTGATAGAGGCCTCCTCCACGCTGGGGTCCATCTGGTACAGGAAGGCCGAACCGGAGCGAACCGTATAGGGCAGCTTCCGCACAATATAGGAGATGATCATAATGGCGGCTGTTCCCACCAGCATCAGCGGCTTGCGGTTGAAGGCGACAATCAGGCCGATACCCAGGACAGAGCCGGGGATTACATAGGGGAACATAATCAGCGTGTCAATGAGGTTGGCAACCTTACCCTTTTTGCGCACCAGGATGTAGGACACCAGAATGCCCAGAACGATGATGAACACAATGGCCACCAGGGAGAAGACATAGGTGTTGCGGATATTGGTTCCCAGCCGGGAAAGGATGGCCCGGTAGTTGTTCAGGTTGATGCCCTTCACCACACCGGAGAAGCTGCGTTCCACAAAGGACTGGCACACCACCACAATCTGGGGCAGGAAAGCCAGAAATACCACAATGTAAATGGGCAGGGACACCAGCACCCGCTTCCCGCCGTGGAGAATGGTCTCCTGGGGAGGCCGGAGGGAGCTCATCTGGTAGTTTCGCTTGTCGATCACCAGCTTCTGGAAGGTCAGCACCAGCAGCGAGCAAGCCACGATAATCACGGACAGCGCCGAAGCCATGTAGGGGTTGACCGCACTTTCGGACATGTACTCGTTGTAAACCAGCACCGGCAGAACGGTATAGCCCTCCCCCAGAAGCATCGGGGTGCCGAAGTCCGCCAGCGATGTCATAAACACCATGACGCAGCCTGCCAGGATGGAGGGCAGAATCACCGGGAGGGTGATGGTCCAGATCCGCTTGAGCTTGTTCATGCCCAGATTCTCCGCCGCCTCCTCCAGAGAGCTGTCAATGCTGTTCATGGCGCCGGAGGTGTACAGGTAGATGTAGGGGAACAGGTGGAGGGTGAAGACGAAAATGATGCCGTTCCTGCCGTAGATGGTGGGGGCAGTCAGGCCGATGAGGCCCAGCAGCCTGGCAAGCATTCCGTTCCGGCCCAGAAGGATGATCCAGGAGTACGCACCGATAAAGGGCGGACTCATCAGAGACATGATGATGAAGATGTGCAGGAGCTTCTTTCCCGCCACATTGTAGCGGGTCATCAGATAGGCGATGGGTACGCCGATGATGGTGGTGGTGACCACCGTGGCGATGCACACCATCAAGGATCGGATCAGCGTCTGGTAATAGTAGGGCTTGGTAAAGAACCGGATAAAGTTGTACAGCGTCAGCCCCTCCACCTTATTGGAGAACACACTCTTGGTGATGATGGTGTAGAAGGGGTAGACAATGAACAGGCACATGCTGGCAATTACGAAAAGCTTTGTGAAGAACCAGAAATCCGGTCTCCATTTCTGCGCACGTTTTTGCTTCACAACGAAAGCACCTCCTCGGATTCCGCCTCGTAGAGGCTGACCCGGGCGGGGTCAAAGCGCAGGAAGACCCGCTCGCCGTCCTGATGCACCGCGGTGGTGTCCTTGGTATATTCGTTGACGATGAGGCTCTGGCCGTTGTCCAGCTGAACCTCGTACTCGATAAAGTCCCCCAGGAAGGTGGAGAACAGAATCGTTCCGGGCATTCCCTCGCTGCTGAAGAACAGCTGCTCCGGCCGGGCGGAAAGCTTGGCGGGGCCGTGATAGCTGCGGCGCACAGGAATCTGAATCTGCAGCTCTCCCTGGATGGTTACCGCGGCAGGGCCTCTGTCCCCGGCATCCACCTGGCAGTCCAGGAAATTGCTGACGCCGATAAAGCCCGCCACAAAGGGGTTCTGAGGCTTGGCGTAGATCTGGTTGGGGGTGCCGATCTGCATAATGCGGCCATCCTTCATGACGGCGATCCGGTCGGAGATTGCCAGCGCCTCCTCCTGATCGTGGGTAACATAGATGGTGGTGATGCCCAGACTGCGCTGGAGCTTCTTGATTACGGAGCGCATCTGCACCCGGAGCTTGGCATCCAGGTTGGAAAGAGGCTCGTCCATCAGCAGCACGCTGGGCTCAATGACGAAGGCCCGGGCCAGGGCCACACGCTGCTGCTGTCCGCCGGAAAGCTCATTGGGCTTCCGATCCGCCAGATGGGCGATCTGCACCAGCTCCAGGGCCTTGGCCACCCGGGGGCCGATCTCAACCTTGGGAACCTTCCGAGCTTTCAGGCCGTAGGCCACATTCTCGCTGACCGTCAGATGAGGGAAGATGGCATAGTTCTGGAACACCATGCCGATATCCCGCTTGTGGGCGGGAACATCGTTGATCCGCTTTTCACCGAAATAGAAATCGCCGCCCTCAATGGAATTGAAACCGGCAATCATCCGCAGAAGCGTGGTCTTGCCGCAGCCGGAGGGGCCAAGGAGCGTAAAGAACTCGCCCTGCCGAATGTCAAGAGAAACCCCGTTGAGGGCGGTAAAGTCGCCATAGCGCTTCACCGCATCCTTGATGATGACCTCGTTACTCATAAAATGCTCTCCTTCTGTCTGGGATAAGTCTGCAGTGCAACTCAAAAAAAACGCCGGGAAAGCGGCTTTTTTCAGCTGCACGGCCTTCGGGAAAGAGGGAGTCCCCTCGGGGACTCCCTCCCATTGCTGCAGCAATCAGCCGCCGACGGTCAGGTCATTCCACTTCTCAACCACGGCCTCCTTGTTGTTGGCGGCGTAGCTGAAGTCGTAGTCACCCAGATCCAGCTCGCTCAGCTCACACAGGCCCTTGGGGGTCATGTCGCTGCGGACGGGACGGCGGGCCCAATCGGAGTTCTGGGCGGTCTGGCACTCCAGGCCGGTGACGAAGTCGATGAACAGCTTGGCGTTCTCCTCGTTGGGGCAGTTCTTAACCAGCGCAACACCGTCGGGAACGGCGGAGTTCTTCTCGGGATACACGTAGCCGATATCGGGGTTGTCGGCGTACAGAACCGCGGACTTCTCGATGGTGACGCCCAGGACATACTCACCGGCGGCCACCAGCTTATGGCAGTTGCCGGAGGAATCCTGAATCTTGCCGTCCAGGTTGGCGATGAACCGGCCAACCAGCTCCCAGCCCTCGTCCAGAGTGGGCTTGCTGAACAGCATGGTGCACAGCTGGGTGTAGGCGGAACCGGACTTGGCGGGAGAGGCGTAGGCGATCTTGCCCTTCAGAGACTCGTCACACAGGCCTTCCCAGGTGGTGGGGACATCCGCCTCGTCGATCAGGGTCTTGTTGTAGATGAACACCATGGGCAGCGGGGACTCGCCGATCCACAGGTCGTTGGCGTCCTTGTAGGCCTCGCCGATGACGTCGTCATTGGCGCAGACGTATGGAGCAAAGTAGTCGGTATAGGCAGCCAGGGTGTCGGCTCCGCCGCCCCACAGGACGTCGCCCTGGGGATTTGCGGACTCAGCCACGATACGCTGGCACAGCTCGCCGGTACCGGCAGCGATGACCTCAACCTTAATATTGGGATACTTCTGCTGGAACAGAGTCACACCTGCGTTCAGAGGATCGGCATCGTGGGGGGAGTAAACCACCAGATTGCCGGTGTAGTCCTCAGGGGCCTTCACGGCGGGTGCGGGATCGGCAGGCTGCGCCTCAGGAGCAGCCGGAGCATTCTCCTTGGGAGCGGCAGTCTCGGCGGGTTTGGAGCCGGAGCAGCCGGCGAACAGACCCGCGACCATCACGCAGACCAGCGCAAGAGCAAGCAGCTTTTTCATTTATATTTCCTCCTATGAAAGATGTATATGCAGTCACAGCGCAAAGCTGGGAAAGCCATCCCCCGGAAGGCCTGCAAGACCGCTCCGGGCGAGTTCCATTATAGCATAGTTTCATCCTGCCATCAATCGCCAAGCCGCACAAAAATGAGGCGTGATTTTGGTAAACTATCACATTATTTCTGTACTCTTTTTTCGCCGAACTGTGCACAGAAACCGAAAAACCGCCCCAAAACGGCAAAAGCGGCTGCAGCCCATGAGTTGAACCGCTCCCTGTCAAGTAGACAGGGAGCGGTTCAACTCATGGGCTGCAGCCGTCATCTGTGTATGCTTTCTCCGCGCTCCGGGTATCACGCCAGGATGGGTTTCAGTGCCCCGGCCAGCTTTTCCTTCTGGGCTTCGGCCTCCGCCAGATCCTTGCCCAGGGTGGTGAAGTAGGTCTTGATCTTGGGCTCGGTGCCGGAGGGGCGAACCACTACCGTGGCGCCGCCGTCCAATGCGTAAATCAGCACGTTGGCGGCAGGCAGGCCGGTTTCCTCGGGCTTCAAATAATCCGTAACCCGAACCACCTTGTAGCCTGCAAACTCGGCAGGCGGATTTTTGCGCAGAGCGTCCATGATTCCCGCCATCTTGTCCATGCCGGACAGTCCCGGGAACTCGAAGGAGTCCACCTTGTTCAGATACCGGCCGTACTGGGCGTAAATCGCCTCCAGGCGCTCCTTGATGGAGGAGCCAATGGAACGGTAGTAAGCTGCCATCTCGCAGATCAGCATAGAGCCCACGATGGCATCCTTGTCCCGGACATAGGGGCCGGCGAGATACCCGTAGCTCTCCTCAAAACCGAAGATGAACCGGTCCACCTCGCCCTTGGCTTCCAGCCCCGCGATCTGGTCGCCGATCCACTTGAAACCGGTAAGAACACTGCGCAGCTCCACACCGTAGTTGGCGGCAACCGCATCGGCCAGGGGGGTGGAAACAATGGACTTGACAGCCACAGGATTTTTGGGCATGGTACCCTTCTCAATGCGGCCCTGGCAGATATAGTCCAGCAGCAGCACGCCCACCTCGTTGCCGGAGACCAGCTCATAGGAGCCGTCCGGGCAGCGGATGGCGATGCCCACCCGGTCCGCATCGGGATCGGTGGCCAGCATCAGGTCGGCACCGGACTTCTTTGCCAGCTCCAGACCCAGCCGCAGAGCCTCGAAGATCTCGGGGTTGGGGTAGGGACAGGTGGGGAAGTTGCCGTCGGGATACTTCTGCTCGGGAACGATGGTGATATCATCGATGCCGATGTCATTCAGAACCCGGGTGACCGGCACCAGGCCGGAGCCGTTCAGAGGGGAGTAGACCAGCTTCAGCCCGGCGGTTCTGCACAGACCGGGGCGGACGGAGCGGGCCTTGATGGCATCGTACAGGGCTTCCTTGCAGTCCTCGCCTACGTAGGTGATGAGGCCCTGGGCCATGCCCTCCTCAAAGGAGACCAGCTTGGCCCCGGTGAGAATGTCGGTCTTCTGGATCTCGGCGTAGACGATGGCGGCGGCGTCATCGGTCATCTGGCAGCCATCGGGGCCATAGGCCTTGTAGCCGTTGTATTTGGCGGGGTTGTGGGAGGCGGTAATCATAATGCCCGCGTTGGCGCCGTAGTACCGGGTGGCAAAGCTCAGGGCAGGCACCGGCATCAGGGCATCGTAAATTCGCACGGCAATGCCGTTGGCGGCCAGGACCCGGGCAGCCTCTTTGGCAAACACATCAGAGTTGATGCGGCTGTCGTAGGAGATGGCAACCAGCTGATTGCCCCCCTGGGTCTTCACCCAGTTGGCCAGGCCCTGGGTGGCCTGACGCACCACGTAGATATTCATCCGGTTGGAGCCTGCGCCCAGCACGCCCCGCAGACCGGCAGTGCCAAATTTCAGCGCCACAGCGAAGCGCTCCTTGATCTGCTCCTCCTGGCCCTGAATCTCCTTCAGTTCCCGGGACAGAGCAGCATCCTCCAGCGGACAGGACAGCCAGCGCTGATACTCGTCCATGTACATTTTGTATCACCTTTCCTTATCACATTTTCCATGTGTTTTCATCATTTCAGCCAAATATACTATAATCCAAGAATGAGCGCTTGTCAATGTTGTATTGCTTCAAAGTGCGCCGAAGAATGTTGACATTTGGCGCGTATACACTATATTATCATATAATACAACTGTTACAATGAGAGGATGTGATCCTGTGATCAAGACCCAACGGCTGCTGCTGCGGGAATATACCATGGAGGATTTTCCCGCCCTGTACGAAATCCTGTCCGATCCCGAAACCATGGCCCACTACCCTGCCCCCTATGACCAGGAAAAAACCCGTCATTGGATCACCTGGAATCTGGAAAACTACCGATTTCATGGCTTTGGCCTGTGGGCTGTGGTGCGCAGGGACACCGGGGAATTTATCGGCGACTGCGGTCTTTCCATGCAGTGCATCGACGGCGAAATGCTTCCGGAGATCGGCTATCACATCCACAAAACGTACTGGCGGCAGGGCTACGGCAGTGAGGCCGCCCGGGCAGTGCGGGACTGGGCCTTCCGGAATACCCCATACAATATTCTGTACTCCTGCTGCAAGTACACCAACCTGGCCTCCCAGCGGACGGCTCTGGCAAATGGGATGCACAAGGTCAAGGAATATCCCGATCCCAAAAACACGATTTCCTGCGCCTTTGCCATCACCCGGCAGGAATGGGAGGCTTTACAAATGCAGTGCGAAGAACTGCCCGCCGATTGACGGCGGGCAGTTGCCATATAATGAAGATATACGAATGGATTTATCGTCCGGTGCCGTGGAAGAACAGGGCCAGCATACCGGGCCCCACGTGGGAGCCTGTGAAGGGCTCGTGGGGACAGATGATCAGCTCCTTGGGCCGGGCAATGGCACAGATGCGCTCCGCAAGCGCCTGGGCATCGCTCAGGCAGTCGCCGTGGGAGATGGCTACCCGGTTGTTTTCCGGCTCCGCCACCCGCCTGCGGTATTCTTCCACAATGGCATCCATGACCTTCTTCCTGCCGCGATGCTTGGCATAGGCGGTAATATGTCCGGTGGGGTCGCCCCACAGCAGTGGCTTGATATTCAGCATGGTTCCCACCAGCGCCCCGGCCCCGCTGAGCCGCCCGGTGCGCTTGAGGAAATTCAGATCATCCACAGTGAAGAACTGCAGCATCTGGGGAACCTCTGCATCCACAATGTCCGCCGTCTCCCGGACATTCTTCCCCTCTGCGCGCAGATCGGCTGCACGGCAGGCCAGCAGTCCGCTTCCAAAGCCGGAGCCCATGGAATCCACCACCCGCACCGTCCGCTCCGGGAACGCCTCCTCCAGCTCCTGGGCCGCCAGGGTGGCCGCCTGGAAGGTGCCGCTGATACCGGAGGACATGCACACATACAGCACATCCAGTCCTTTTTCCAGCTCCGGCTTCCAATGCGTCAGGAACAGATGGGTATTCAGCAGGGTGGTCTTCATCTGGGCACCGCCCCGAAGCAGATCGTAATAGGCGTGAAAGTCAAAGCTGTCCACATCCCCTTCATACACACCGGGCTTACCGTCCAGAGTGTAGGAGCAGGGCAGAACCCGGATAGAGAGCGTTTCCAGCTGTTTCCGGGGCAGATTGGATGAACCGTCCACAAAAATGGTGAAAGACATGGTAACCTCCTGATCGTTTTGTGGGAACAATTTGTCGATTCTTGTCTGTTATTATACAGTCCGCCGCCCTGCTTTGCAAGAAAAAACCGGAAATACTACTCCACTGGCAGTAGAATTGGGGGAAGCCACAGTAGAATGTACATTTTTGCGTCCCTTCCGATGCGGAAGGGACGCCTGTTTTCGGATTATTCCGTCATGCCATGCTCTCTGGCATAGGCGACAATCTTCTCAAAGGTTTCGGCGCTGAGGTCATGCTCCATCTTGCAGGCATCGGCGGCAGCCGTCTCCGGGCTGACGCCCAGACGCTCCAGGAATCTTGTGAGCATGGTGTGCCGGCGGTAAATCCGCTGGGCGATTTCCAGACCGGGGGGCAGCAGGGTGAGAAAGCCCTCCTGGCTCACCTCGATATACCCATTTTCCCGGAGCTTTTTCATGGCGATGCTGACGGAGGGCTTGGAAATATTCTTTTCCCTGGCAATGTCGATGGAGCGAACCATACCATTGCGCTGTCTGAGGATGAGAATGGTTTCCAGATAATCCTCGGCGGATTCGTAAATATTCATAGCCGTTTCCTCCAATAGGCAGCAGTTTTCCATAGAATACCACGAAAGGCCGTGAAATGCAAGGGTCCGCCCCGAAGGGGATTGACTTTTCCGCGCAAGTAGTGATAAACTGGGAGAAAACAGCAGGAGGATTGGAATATGCATGTTGCCGTTATGGAGTCCCTGGGCATCTGTCCGGAGGAGCTTGCCAGGCTGGAGCAGCCCTTTGCAGCCAAGGGCGTAACCTTTTCCCATTTTGACCGCACCTCTGACCCGGAAGCACTGGTGCAGGAGGCAAAGGACGCGGATGTGATGATCCTTGCCAATATGCCCATGAGCGGGGAGGTTCTGCGCCGATGCCCGAAGCTTCGGTTTATCGATGTGGCCTTTACCGGGGTGGATCACCTGGGGCTGGAAGCCGCCCGGGAAAAGGGCATTGCCGTCTCCAACGCCTCCGGCTACTCCAACGAGGCCGTGGCGGAGCTTACGGTGGGCGCCGTGCTGTCTCTGGCCCGGAACCTGCGGCAGACCGAGGAGCGCTGCCGCACCGGCGGCACGAAGGACGGCCTTGTCGGCTGGGAAATCCGGGGCAAAACCCTGGGCATTATCGGCCTGGGCAAGATCGGCACGCGGACGGCAGAGCTTTTTCACGCCTTCGGGGCAGAGATTCTTGCCGCCAGCCGCACCCATCATGGGGATGCTCCGGACTATATCCGGCAGGTATCTGTGGACGAAGTTCTGGAAAAATCCGACATTGTGGCCCTCCACTGCCCCCTGAATGATTCCACCCGGGGGCTGATTGACAGCCATGCCCTTGCCAAAATGAAGCCCACCGCCATCCTGGTGAACATGGCCCGGGGCCCGGTGGTGGTGGCCCGGGATCTGGCCGAGGCGCTGAAAAACGGTGTCATTGCCGGCGCCGCCGTGGATGTCTTCGACAAGGAGCCGCCTCTCGACAGCACCGAACCGCTGCTCACCGCCCCCAACTGTCTACTGACCCCCCACATCGCCTTTGCCACAAAGCAGTCCATGGGCCTGCGGGCAGAGATTGTCTTTGACAATCTGGCAAAGTGGATGGACGGAAACCAGATCAACGTCATTTTGTGACAGGTCTGTTCGGCCTTCCATAATAATCTCATACTTCTATTAGATAGGCCCCATCCACGAGGCAGCCATCGGCAAGATCGCCGGAGAACAGATCATCAAGCTGCGTACCCTGGGCCTGACCGAGGAGGAAGCAGAGGCCCGTATCATCGAGGGCTTCCTGTAGGGGTAAGGTTCAGCCGCAATTCCGCATAAAAAACGTGGCGGGCGCTGGATGCCCACCACGTTTTTTCCGGTTTTTCGGAGTGCTTATCTCCCGGCGTTCAGGTATTCCCCGGCAGCGCGGAGCACCTCCCGGTCGGAATCATGGGTCAGAACCCCCAGTGCCTCCTCCATGGAAAGAAACTCCGCTTTCTGCACTTCCTCCGGCTGGGGCGTGATAGCCCCAGCCTCCGCCTCTGCGGTGAAAAACACCACATCCTTCTGTGTTCCGGGGCGGGGGGAGTAGCGGATGGTATGGCGGAAATTTGTGTCTATTCTGACACGAAGACTGGTCTCCTCCCAAATCTCCCGGCGGGCGGTCTCCTCCTCCGTCTCCCCATCCTCCACGTGCCCCTTGGGCAGGGAAATGTGCCCCAGTCGCATAGTCTCCACGAGAAAGACAAGGCCGTCCTTCTCCCGGCGGAACACCACCGCGCCGCAGCTTTTCTCTTGTTTCATACGATTATCCTCACATTCCGGAATCTCTCCCGCTGCGGATGCTAGCTGTTTTCTTTCGGCTGTCCATACTCCCGCCTCATAGCATCCACAGAAACAACCCATTGCTTGCCATACTTGCAGGCATCCACTCCGCTGACCAGCTTGCCGTAGGCGATTGCTTTGCGAAGCGTGCTTTCGTTCAGTCCCCAAAGCTCGGTGGCATCGGTAAAGGCCATAAGTCCATCGAAGGGTGTCTTGACCGTCTTGCCATTGGCGAACAGTTCGTCGCAGGACAGGTCAAGCTCATCGTTCCAGACGATGCCATAGCCGCCCACATCAACCTCCACCCCGGAAAACAGCTCCGGTGCATGTTCAAGGGCCTTGAACGGCGCCCATTTCGCAAACAGAGGCTTCACATCATAAATTTTGGTTACGCCCTCCGCAAACTGCACGCTCAGGCGATAGTCCGGGAGTGCATGAACCGCTTTGACCTTGTGAAACATAGCATCAGCTCCTTATTCAAGGGGAGAAAGGTACTTGAATTCCTGTGTCTGCCACATATGCAAAAGATCAGTCTTGTGAATAGCTGCCCATTCCCGCACCATTGCAAGGGCCTTTGGCGGCAGATGGCCTTCCAGCACCTTGCCTGTCTGGATGTCAATAGCAGCCATATCCTCGCCGTATAGGGCGTGAATGTGCGGCGGATTATGCTCCGCCTGCTGAAAGTACATACGAATAATGATTCCATAGAATCTGGACAAAACTGGCATGGACGAAACCTCCTATCTGTTCTTTATTGATATTATATCACGAAATCGTGAAAATGCAATCGTGTTTTCCTGTTTTCTCCGAACATAGTTTTCCCGGCCTGCACTTTGCACAGGCCGGGTAAATTATTTATCGTTCTTCCCGGAAGTAGGGCTTGCCCAGGCTTTCGGGGGGCTGATCCTCCCGCTTGTTGCGCATACTGGTGATGACCAGCACCACGATGGTGACAAGGTAGGGAAGCATCTTGTACAGCTCCTTCATGGCCATGAAGGTGCCGGTGGGGATGAACAGGTACAGGATGTACAGGCCGCCAAAGAGGATGGAGGACAGGATGCCCACATTGGGCCGCCAGATGGTGAAGATCACCAGGGCAATGGCCAGCCAGCCCCGGTCACCAAAGGCGTTGTTGCTCCACACGCCGTTGGCGTAGTCCATCACATAGTACAGTCCGCCGAGGCCCGCAATCATGCTGCCCACGGTGGTGGCCACATACTTATACCGGCCGATGTCGATGCCCGCCGCGTCGGCGGTGGCGGGGTTCTCACCCACGGCCCGCAGCTGCAGGCCCAGGCGGGTGCGTTTCAGGAAGTAGGACGCTCCCAGGGCAATGACGATGGCAAGATACGCCAGGAACCCATAGGACAGGAACAGCTTTCCGAACCAGCCGGTGGTCTCCGCCAGAGGCAGCTTCTTAGCAAAGAAGCCGGAGGTTGCGGACAGGGCGATGGAGGGCACATCCGCGCCGGAAATCTTGATGAGAGAGCCGCCGAAGAAGTTGCCGAAGCCCACGCCGAAAGTGGTCATGGCAAGGCCGGTGACGTTCTGGTTGGCCCGGAGGGTCACGGTGAGGAAGCAGTACAGAAGACCCATCAGTGCAGAGCCCGCCAGACAGCACAGCATGGGGATCAGCACCGCGAGGATGGCGTTCATCTGCTCTGCGGGGACGGCCTGCTCATAGAAGAACGCGCCGATGACGCCGCAGATGGCGCCCACATACATGATGCCGGGAATACCCAGATTCAGGTTGCCGGACTTCTCGGTGAGGGTCTCGCCGGTGGCGCCGTAGAGCAGGGGGATGCTCTGCATCACCGCCCGGGGAAAGAAGGAAATAAAATCAAACATATTCTCAGCCCTCCTTCTTTGCGCCCTTGCTCAGGCTCAGCTTGTAGGTGATGAAGAACTCGCTGCCGATGATGAAGAACAGGATGATGCCGGTGAGGATATCGCCGAAGGCGTGGTTCAGCCCGAACTTGGTGGAGATTTCTCCCGCGCCCCGGCTCAGGAACACCAGCAAAAGGCTTGTCAGGATCATGATGATGGGATTGAACTTGGCAAGCCAGGCCACCATAACGGCGGTGAAGCCACGGCCACCGGCCAGAGTGGTGTTGATGGTGTGATCGGTACCGCCCACCAGCAGGAAGCCAGCCAGGCCGCAGATGGCGCCGGACAGGAGCATGGTGCGCACAATGACCCTGCCCACCTTGATGCCCACATACCGGGCGGTTCGCTCGCTTTCACCAACCACGGAAATCTCATAGCCCTGCTTGGAGCGGGACAGATAAAAGTACATCAGAACGGTGAGTACCGCCACCACCAGAATATTCAGCAGATACTTCTGCCCCAACAGGGTGGGAAGCCACCCCGCCTGGGTCTTCTGGTTGATGATGCCGATGGTGCCGGAGCCCTTGGGGGTCTCCCACACGATGACGAAGAAGGCCACCAGCTGGGTCGCCACATAGTTCATCATCAGGGTGAACAGGGTCTCGTTGGTGTTCCACTTGGCCTTGAAGATGGCGGGGATGGCGCCCCAGAGGGCACCTGCCGCCAGGGAGCACACCAGCATCACGGTGAGCAGCAGCCAGCCGGGGAGCTTATCCCCCAGCAGAATCATGCAGGAGGCCGTGGCCAGGCCGCCGGCCAGAATCTGGCCCTCGCCGCCCACGTTCCAGAACCGCATCTTAAAGGCGGGGGTGACAGCCAGGGACACACAAAGCAGAATTGCCAGCTCCTGGGCGGTCATCCAGATCCGCCGCTTTGTGCCCAGAGCGCCGGAGAACATGGTGGCATACACGGCGACAGGATTCTCACCGGTGAGAACAGTGGTCACGACAGCGTCGGCAAGCAGCGCCAGCACAATGGCAGCGCCGCGGATCAGCCATGCCTGATACCAGGGCAGGGTCTTGCGCTTGGTGATATGAAACAGAGGGGCAGTGTGATTCTTATGCATTGGTCTTCCCTCCCAGATGGGTCATCATCATACCGACCTGGGGCTTGCTGGCCCCACGGCCCTCCACAATGCCGCTGACCTTTCCGCCGCACAGCACCAGAATCCGGTCACACAGCTCCAGCAGAACATCCAGATCCTCGCCCACGTACACAACAGCCACGCCGGCAAGCTTCTGCTTGGTAATCAGGTCATAAATGGTATAAGAGGAGTTGATATCCAGCCCCCGGACGGCGTAGGCCGTCAGCAGCACGGAGGGGGCGGATGCAATTTCCCGGCCCACCAGCACCTTCTGGACATTGCCGCCGGACAGACGGCGAACCGGGGTGGACACGCCGGGGGTGTTGACCTCCAGCTCCTTCACCACCCGCTCAGCCAGCTCTCTGGGAGCTTTCCGGTTGGCAAACAGGGAGTGTCCCTTCCGGAAGGAGCGGAGCATCATGTTGTCCGTCAAGTCCATGGAGCCAACCAATCCCATGCCCAGCCGGTCCTCGGGGACAAAGGACAAGGCAACGCCCTTGGCCGCAATCTCCAGGGGATCCTTGCCCACCAGTTCTTCCTGGTGTCCCTGGTCGTCCACATAGCGGATGCTGCCCTTTTCCACTACCTGCAAGCCAGCAATGGCTTCCAGCAGCTCCTTCTGGCCGGAGCCGGAGATACCGGCCACACCCAGAATCTCGCCGCTGCGGATGGTAAAGTTCACATCCTCCAGCTTCACGGAGCCTTCGATATCCCGGACGGTCAGCCCCTCCACCACGATTCTGGGCTTGGGGTCCACCGGGTCGGGGCGGTTGATGTTCAGGCTCACGGGGCGGCCCACCATCATATTGGTCATTTCCTGGGCGGTGGTAGCCTTCGTCGGCATATCGCCCACAAACTGGCCGTGGCGCAGAATGGCAACCCGGTCGGAAAGGCTCATGACCTCGTGCATCTTATGTGTGATGATGACAATGGCCTTGCCCGCATCCCGCATGTTCCGCAGAACGGCAAAGAGCTTGTCGGTCTCCTGAGGGGTCAGTACGGCAGTAGGCTCGTCCAGAATCAGGATGTCCGCGCCCCGGTAGAGCACCTTGACGATCTCCACGGTCTGCTTCTGGGACACGGACATGTTGTAGACCTTCTGATAGGGGTCCACGTCAAAACCGTAGGCATCACAGATTTGGCGCACCTTCTGAGCCACCTTATCGATGTTCAGACGGCCCGGCTCCTTCAGGCCCAGAACGATATTCTCCGCAGCGGTGAGCACATCCACCAGCTTGAAGTGCTGATGGATCATACCGATGCCGTGGGCAAAGGCATCCCGGGGAGAGGCGATGACCACTTCCTTGTCATCAATAAAAATCTGGCCCTCATCCGGAAAATAGATGCCGGAGAGCATGTTCATAAGGGTGGTCTTGCCGCTGCCGTTTTCCCCCAGCAGCGCCAGAATTTCTCCCCGGTAGATATCCAGCCAGACCTTATCATTGGCCAGAACCGTGCCGAAGGATTTGCTGATGTCCCGCATTTTGACAGCGGGGATCTTTTCCAGGTTTTCCAAGGGCTTCACGCTCCCGTAAGATTTTTGCAGTGGAAACAGGAAAGCACACATCCGGCAGGCCGATCCCCCGGACAATGGAGGGCTTGGCCGCAGACCGTTGTGTGTTTTCCGATTCCCGCTTAAGAAGAAAGCAGGAGGGGGGCAGCGCGGTGTCCTATTCACTGCGCTGCCCCCGGCAGGTTAATTAGAACTTGGTGTCCAGCAGGTTGATGCCGTCGATCTGCATATCGAAGTAAGGAGCGGAACGGAACTCGGACTCGTGGAAGTAGCCATCCAGCACGGCGTTGGTCTCGCCGGTGTAGTCGCCGTCCACGTCAGCCAGGTACTCGGTAACAGTCTCGCCGTCCTTGGTGAAGGTGGAAGCATCGAAGACCTTGATAGAGCCGTCGTTCAGAGCAGCCGTGACCTCGGCGATCTTATCGGCCGTACCGGCAGCAGCAGCGGCCTCGTTGATCTCGGACAGCTGGACGGAGTCGGTGGCGATGGTGCCGGTCCAGTCGGTATCAATGGCGGTGCCATTGGCTACGCTGGTGATGATGTACTCGAAGTAGGGAGCCCAGTTGATCCGGGAAGACACAATGAAGGTGTTGGGGCAGGCAGCAACGGTGGAGCCGTTGTAGGAGACGTTGGGAACACCGGCGTTCTCGCAGGCAGTGGGAGCGCCCATGGAGTCAGCGTGCTGGGAGATCAGCTTGCAGCCGCCGTCGATGAGCTTGATGGCAGCTTCCTTCTCGGCGGTCTCATCGTACCAGGAGCCGGTGAAGGTCACGTCCATGGTAACGGTGGGGCAGACGCTCTTGGCGCCCAGGTAGAAGGAGGTGTAGCCGGAAACGACCTCGGCGTAGGTGAAGGCGCCGATGTAGCCCATCTTGGCTTCCTCAGCGGTAAACTGGCCAGCCTCGATCATCTCGTTCAGCTTGAGACCGGCAGCGACACCGGCCAGGTAGCGGCCCTCGTAGATGGAGGCGAAAGCGTTGTGGTAGTTATCAAGTCCCAGAACGTGGGCCTGGGTGCCGGTGGCATGGCAGAACTGAACCTCAGGGAACTCCTGAGCAGCCTGAATCATGTAGGGCTCATGGCCGAAGGAGTCGGCGAAGACAATGTTGCAGCCGGCGTCCACCAGGTCAGCAGCGGCCTCGTAGCAGGCGGAGGTCTCGGGGATGTTGGTGCGCATCAGGGCCTCAACACCCAGCTTGTCGCAGGCTTCCTTGGCGGCGTTCATGAAGTTCAGGTCGTAGGTGGAATTCTCATCGTGCAGGAAGATGAAGCCGATCTTCACAGCAGCGGCCTCGGCAGGAGCCTCGGCGGGAGTCTCGGCGGGAGCCTGGGTCTCAGCGGCAGCGGGAGCGTTGGCCGCAGGAGCCTGGGTCTCGGCAGGTGCCTTGCTGCCGCCGCAGCCGGCAAACAGAGCCAGAACCATGGTAAGAGCCAGGGCAATGGAAATGTACTTTTTCATTTTTCTTTCTCCTTTTTGATTTCGTATATGTGGATAAATTTGCTGACAATAGAAAAAGCAGGCGCACTGCCTGCCACAATGATCGAATCAACCCAAGCGCGCACCCCATCCGCTGGACATTGGAGCGTATCACGCATTTTCGCCAATAGTCGCAGCTTTCGCGGCGCTGCGGTAGAGACTCTCGGGCCATGTATCCGAAACTATATCGGCAGGTACTGCATGCAAGCACATGGTAATCCCAAAAACGTCTTTTGTCAACAACAGCCGACACATTCCCATTATTTTTTCGGTTTTTCACAAAAAAGCGCCACTTTTTTTCCGTTCTTTTGATAGGGTTATAATTTGCCTGACGCATTCAACATTCTTTGGATTTTCCTGCCGGGAATGATTGCACAACGCAGAAAAATGTTGTATCATAGGTGGCAGTATCTGCGTACACAATCGGCCATGGAAGGTCAGGTCTCTATATGAAAAAGACAGTAAAAATGCTCATCATCAATCCCGGCTCCACCTCCACCAAGGTAAGCTACTTTGAAGACGAAGAAAACCGCTTCACCCAGAGCATCTTCCACGATGCCCCGGTGCTGCTGCAATACCCCACCACAAACGACCAGCTGCCCATGCGGCGGCGCGTCATCGAGGAATTTCTTCGCAGCCGGGGGATTTCTCCGGAGGATATCGACGTGTTTGTGGGGCGGGGCGGCTGCGCGTATTCTCAGGGTGCAGGCGTCATGGAGATCGACCGGCAGCTGGTGGAGGATACCGCCGCGGACGTGGGCGGCAGCGACCATCCCGCCAAGCTGGGGGTCATGCTGGCCTGGGAGCTGGGCCGGAAATACGGCGGCAGCATGTACACCGTGAACCCCACCAACGTGGACGAGCTGTGGGACTACGCCCGGCCCACCGGCATTGCCGGGCTTTACCGCCGGGCCCAGACCCACGTGCTCAACCAGAAGGGCATCGCCGCCATTCACGCAAAAACGCTGGGAAAGCCCTACGAAGAATTGAATCTCATTGTCTGCCACATCGACGGCGGCATCACCGTCACCGCCCACCGGCAGGGCCGGATGGTGGACAGCACCGAGGGCGCCGGCGGAGACGGCCCCTTCACCCCCACACGCCTGGGCAGCATTCCGGTGATGGAGGTGCTCAAATACCTGGACGAGGGTCACTCCACCGGGGAAATGCGGGGTATGCTCTCCCGCTCCGGGGGCTTTGTCAGCCACTTCGGCACCTCGGACTCCGATAAGATCCACGCCATGGTGGACGCCGGTGATCCCAAGGCAACTCTGATCTGGAACACCATGGTCTACCAGCTGTGCAAGTCCATCGGCCAGATGGCAGCGGTTCTGGAAGGAAGGGTGGATGGGATTCTCCTCACCGGCGGGCTGGTGCGCTTTGCGGACATCGTGGACGGTGTCCAGGCACGCTGCGGCTGGATTGCTCCCATCACCGTCTACCCCGGTGAGTGTGAGCAGGAGGCCATGGCAGCTGCCGTTCTGGAGGTGCTTCGGGGCGAAAAGGAGGCAATGGTCTACACAGGAAAACCCGTTTTTTCGGGCTTCCCCTGGGACAAGGAGGCAGATGCATGATCGAATTTCTGTTTCTCGACCTGGACGACACCATTCTGGACTTTCACAAGGCAGAGCGCATCGCCCTGTCCAAAACCCTCCGGGACTTCTCTCTGGAGCCTACAGAGGAAGTGCTGGCCCGGTATCACGCCATCAACGCCCAGCACTGGCGGCGCCTGGAGCGCCGGGAAATCGACCGGCAGGAGGTTCTGGTGGGCCGGTTCCGGGTGCTGTTTGAGGAGCTGGGCATGGAGATTGACGCCGGAGCGGTGATGAAGGCCTACGAGCACAATCTCTCCATGGGCCACTACTTCCTCCCCGGCGCTCTGGAAGCCGTGCAGCGCCTGCACGGGAAGTATCGGCTGTTCCTTGCCAGCAACGGCACCGCCGTGGTGCAGCATTCCAGACTCCAAAGCGCCGGACTGTACCCCTATTTTGAGCAGGTGTTCATCTCTCAGGAAGTGGGCTTTGACAAGCCCTCCAAGGAATACTTTGCCGCCTGCTTTGCAAAAATCCCCGGCTTTTGCGTCGGGGACGCCATGATGGTGGGCGACAGCCTGACCTCCGACATGCTGGGGGGCCTGAACGCCGGAATGCATACCTGCTGGATCACCCCGCCCTCCACTCCCGCCCGGGCGGACATTGTCCCCGAATACCGCCTGGAATCCCTCACCCAGCTGGAAAAACTGCTCGAAACCCTTTAAGTCTTCGGCCCGGGAATTTCGTTGGGGCGTCCATAGATGTCGCATTCTGTTTGTGGTGTAATACAGAATTAATAACCCAGCGGATGCAGCCGCGGGAAAAACACGCGCTTATACAGGCAGGAGCCGCACCCAAATTCAGCGTCCATTTTGGAATGCGGTTTGCTATCATCCTGTCAGAAATACATAGACAGAAAGAAGATGGAACTATGCCAACAAAGCCTATGGAAAAGCCCAGACTGCACGCCCCTTTTCTTCGGAAGCTGTGTACCCTTCTTGCGCTGTTCGCGCTGATCTTCCTCATCATTTTTGTGATCCGGAGTTTTCCCAAAAGGGAGAGCCGGTTTACTGACAATGTAGCCGGTCAGATCGCGCAGGAGATGGCGGACAATCAGATTGTGCTGTCCTCCAGACCCGGACGGCGCACCGTAGCGGATTTTCAGAATCCGATCCTTGAAAACCACGGCAGAGAGTCCCGGCTCATCGTCCATACCGCCCACCTGTCCGAGACCATCTCCATCGCCAGCGAGGGCCTGGGCGGCTGGGAGTGGACCTCCGCCTACCAGGACATCGTGTACGAGGGGGATGCCCAGTACACCGTAGACCTGAGCCATCTTTCCCAGGAGGATTTCACCGTCAACAACGAGCTGAAGACCCTGACTGTCCGGATTCCCTACGCGGTTCTGTCCCCCATCAACATTCCCGCTGACAAGATCAAGTTCCGGGATGTGAAAAAAGGCTGGGCCGCCCCCAAGGACATCAGGCTCACCGCCGAGGAAAGCGCCCAACTGATGATCCAGGTCAGCAACAAGATGAAAGCCAAGCTCATTGACGAGAACATCATTGCCGCGGCAAACCGGGATGCCAAGCTGGTCGTGGCAGCTCTTCTTTCCACCACCGTCCAGGCCGTCGATCCGGAATTTACCGTGGTGGTCGTACAATAAAGGAGATTCTTATGGAAAAATACAAGCGCATTGCCACTGTTTCCATTCTCTCGCTTCTTATCATTCTGTCGTGCACCGTGTTTGGGATGAAAATGACCGACCCCGCCACCTATTCCCACACCATTGAGGTGCTGGACAAAAACCGGACAACGGTGCTGGGACTTTCGGCAGCCTCCGCGGCGGCCTCTGCGGCAGTCTCCGCCCTGCCCTCGGATATCTGCTCTCCCTTGGCCCAGCAGCTGTCGGAATTTACCACCTGGTTTCTGCTGATCCTCAGCATCGTCTTTCTGGAAAAATACCTTCTTACGATTTTCGGTTTTGTGTCCTGCTACATTCTGATCCCTATTGGATGCGGCGCCCTTCTTACAAATTGCTTTTTCCCAAAGCCGTTTCTGCAGAGCCTCGGGATAAAGCTGGCAGCCCTTGGCGCCGTTCTGCTTCTCGTCATTCCCACCAGCATCTGGGCCTCTGACCAGGTCAACAGCATCTATTCCAAGTCCATTGAGCTGACCGTGCAGTCCGCCAACGCCGTCAGTGACAATCTGATGCGCGACATTTCCGACGATGCCGCGGAAAACACCACCGTCATTGACGAGGCCAAGGCAATCCTGGACGATTTGTCCAGCTCCGTGGCCGGAGTAGTGGACCAGTTCAAAAATGTGCTGAACCGGTTTGTTGAGGCCACTGCCGTGATGATCGTGACGACCTGCCTCATTCCCATCCTGGTGATCCTGTTCTTCGCCTGGATCGTCAAATCCCTGTTCAATGTTCAGGTTATTCTCCCCGCAGGTCTTCCCCTGCCGCCCAAACGGCACCGTTCCCGGGACTGCGCCGATGAATAAGAAAAGACCGTCTGAGTTCTTCTCCAGGACTCAGACGGTTTCAAATATTTACATGGCCTCTTCGCCCATATAGAGCAGCGTTCCGTCGTCCCTTCTGGAGAATTTGCTCAGGAACTCGTCGTAGGAAATCCAGCTCTCACGGGGGTAGTTGGCATGGGGCATATCCTTCACCCGACCCACGGTAAGCATAGGCGTCCCCTTGGCGTTTCTGTACACGTAATAGGTAATCTCGCCAACCCGATAGCTGGCAGGGGTCTCATTCAAACCATATACCCGTATCAGATTTTTCAGAACGGAAGCGATCAGTTCAGTTACCCGGTACGGAAGCTGGCCGTTCTCCACATCGGAGCACAGGAAATCCTCGTCGCCAAAGAGGAACATGTAGGGGATGGCCGGTTCGATTGTCTCCGGAAGCTCCAGGGTATCCTCCGGCTTCACCAAAGCGGACCAGGGGGCTACCGCCGCGAACACGCCGGGTGCTTTCATTGCCAGTGTATGGGTCATCATTCCTCCGCTGGACTGCCCGCAGGCATAGATTCTGGAGGGATCCACCCTGTTTCGAAGCTTTACATCCTCCAGCATTCTCAGAATGAAGCCCACATCATCCGTAGGCTTTCCCTTGTAATTCCCGCTCCAGACCAGGAGGTTGCGCAGGGTGCCAGGCCGCTGCTGGAATACGCCGGCCTCCGGAAACAGGGCGATAAAGCTTCGTTCTTCGGCCACACGGCTCATTCCGGACAGACTGATAAAGGTTTCGGCTGTTCCGCCGCGGCCATGCATACATACGACCACAGGGGCCGCCTCCCCGCTGTCCTTTACCTTTTGGGGAACATACTCATACCAGCAGCGGACAAATCCATCGCAGGTCATGGTGTGATAGGTAAAGCCGTATTCTTTGGGATCGATCCGATTCCGCAGATGCTTGGTTCCGAAGCCGCGATGCCGGCAGGCCAGATGCAGATACTCCCACACCGCACGGATCCTTGCCAGCTCCGGCTCTCCGGAAAAACCGTTTGTGACACGAACCTGGGCGATTTTTTCCTCGTTGACCTGACTGGTTTTTACAACCTTTCCGGGGAAGTAGATTTCGTCGGCCCAGCGGTTGGAGAAGCACTCCTCATCTGCGTCGTTTGCAGCTTTCCAGTAGGCGCATACATCGGCATTGACACCGGCGTTTTCCGTCCAGCTCATCCAGACAGGGAGCTGAACCTGCGCCGCAGAAACAAAGCGCTCGGTGGCACCGTTATTTCCTGTGCGCTGTAGTGCAGTGCTTCGCTGCAGAACTTCTTCGCGAAGATCGCCGAATGTAGCCAGGCCGCTCCAATGTCTGCTCAATCGAATGGCAGCCTGATGCACTGCCGTTGAACCGGCCCCCACACCGAACACATAGAAATTGTCCTGCATTGTCACATAGTACCGGCGGGCATTCGCCTGAACGAACAGCTGGTTAATATAGTCTCCATCCGTGCCGTCCAGATTCCACTTGCCGTCCTTCGGTACGGCAAGGAACAAAAATACATCCTGTTCCTCCGCAAACTGAATTCAGTGGCTTCGTTCCAGATATTCCGGCCCGGACACGCCCTCCGGTGCCGCCACAACCACACAGGGCTGATTGTAGTGCAGGTTGGGCTTCAAATACGTATAAAAGCTTCGGCTCACTCCATTTACTTCCACGAATTCTTCAAACAGTCCGGAGAAAAAGCAGCGCCGGGGATCCTCCTGAACGACGTCAAATACACTGGTATCCTTCGGAAATGTTTTAACTTCTGACACGGCAGTGCCTCCTGTTGGTTTCGATACGACCCTGTGCGTCCATGCGCCAGACTAAATCCGTGCCACGCCGGTTTTCCGGGCGGCCTCCGCCACAGCCCTGGCCACGGCAGGCCCAACCCGCTTATCGAAGGGTGTGGGAATGATGTAGTCGGCGCTGAGCTCCTCATCGGAGACAAGCCCTGCCAGCGCGCTGGCGGCAGCCATTTTCATCTCCTCGTTAATGCCAGAGGCACGAACATCGAAGGCACCCCGGAAGATACCGGGGAAAGCCAGTACATTATTGATCTGGTTGGGGTAGTCACTGCGGCCGGTGGACACCACCGCCGCGCCGGCCGCCCTGGCATCCTCGGGGAAGATCTCAGGGGTGGGGTTGGCACAGGCGAAAATGATGGCATCCCGGTTCATGGCACAGACCATTTCCTTTGTCACGATGCCGGGGGCAGAGGTGCCGATGAACACATCCGCGCCCACCAGCTTCTGGGCCAGACTGCCGGGGGTCTGATCCGGGTTTGTGATGGCAGCCATCTCCGCCTGGGCCCAGTTCATGCCGGGAGCACCCACATAGAGGGCGCCCTGCCTGTCGCACATGGTGACGTTCCTGTAGCCGGCGCTGAGAAGCATTTTCACGATGGCGATGCCTGCCGCGCCTGCGCCGCAGGTGACCACCTTCACATCTTCCTTCTTCTTTCCCACTACCTTCAGCGCATTGGTCAGACCCGCCAGAACAATGACCGCGGTGCCGTGCTGGTCATCGTGGAACACGGGAATGTCGCATTTTTCCTTCAGCCTGCGCTCAATCTCGAAGCACCGGGGGGCGGCGATATCCTCCAGGTTGATGCCGCCGAAGGAGCCGGATATCAGGGCCACGGTGTTGACGAATTCGTCCACATCCTTGGTTTTGACGCACAGGGGAAAGGCGTCCACCTCACCGAAGGCCTTGAAGAGCACGCATTTTCCCTCCATCACGGGCATACCGGCCTCGGGGCCGATGTCTCCCAGTCCCAGAACGGCAGAACCGTCGGTGATGACGGCGCACAGATTGTGGCGGCGGGTCAGCTCGTAGGACTTGTCCACATCCTTCTGAATCTCCAGGCAGGGCTGGGCCACGCCGGGCGTGTAGGCCAGGGACAGGTCGTCCTTGGTTTCCAAGGGTACCGCTGCCTTTATCTCAATTTTTCCGCCCCACTCCCTGTGAAGCCGCAGGGATTCCTTTGCGTAATCCATACAGTTTGTCTCCTTTCGTTTTCGGCGCACCGGGAGGCCGCGCCGCACATATACAATATATTATAATACATGAGGATGCCGCATTTGTAAAATATATATTTCGGCGGCTTTTATAGTCATTTCTGTATGAAATGAGGCGGCAGCGGCCAGCTTCCCCATCTCAAGAGTGCCGCTGTCCTTTATCCGGAATTCAAAGTGCTTTCATGATCGGCAGCCTTTCCGCTACCTTAATCCAGAATTAATAAAAACTTAATGCCAATTTGATTGAATTCTTCCTATATACACGGTAGAATAGGCATAAATACGGATTCTGGAGGAACAGACCATGGACAGAAGGAAATTTGCGCTGCTTCTTGCTGCGCTGGTTTGCGCAGTGTCTCTTGCCGGATGCGGCAAGGAGGGCGCTGTATACGTGCAGTCCGTCAAAAGTCTCGTCGGATATGGCGCAATTGCCCCGTCAGACCGATTCGCCGGCATCGTCATATCCGAAGACGTGACCAAAATTGAAAAGGATGCGGATAAGACCGTAGCGGAGCTGTTCGTCAAGGAAGGCGACGATGTGAAGGAGGGACAGAAGCTTTTCTGCTATGATACGGAGGAGCTGCAGCTGAGCCTGGACAAGCAGCGGCTGGAGGCAGAGCAGCTTCAGACCTCCATAGAAAGCTTCCAGCTGCAGATCGATGCCCTGGAAAAATCCCTGAGCAGTGTCAGCGGCAGCACCAAGCTCCAGTACACCATTGAAATCCAGTCCACTCAGGTGGATCTGAAGGAGGCCCAGCTGAAGCTGAAAACCAAGGAGGCCGAGGTCAAAAAGTCCGAAAAGCTTCTTGAAAACGCCGAGGTGACCTCCCCGGTCACCGGCCGCATCCAGTCCGTCAACACCGACGGCCAGACCGACCACAACGGCAATCCCCTGCCCTTCATCTCCATTCAGAAGTCCGGCGCTTTCCGGATCAAGGGTACGCTGGGTGAGCTTCAGAGCAGCGCCATCCGGGCAGGTGACCGGCTGACCATTCTGTCCCGGACGGATGGCCGCACCTGGTCCGGCACGGTAACGCTGGTAGATTTTGAAAATCCCACGCAGGGCAGCCAGACGGACGGCATGATGGGTCCATCCCCGGATGAAATGAGCGCTTCCAGCCGCTATCCCTTCTATGCCGACATTGACAATATGGAAGGGCTGCTTCTGGGCCAGCATGTGTATGTCCAGCTGGAACAGGGGGAGCAGCCCCAGGGGCTTTTCGTCAGTCCGGAGTTTATCGTCTACCGGGAGGACGGAGCCGCCTGCGTGTGGGCGGAGGAGCGGGGCAGGCTCACCCAGCGCACGGTGGAGCTGGGCGCATTCAATGACCGCACCGGAACCCAGCAGATCCTGTCCGGCCTGACGGAAGATGACTACATCGCATTCCCCGACCCCGGCGTATGCGCGGAGGGAGCGCCCGTCACCCGGGAGGCCCCACAGGCCTCCCCCCAGGAAACGGAGGGAGCCTGATGCCGATTTTGCAGCTGAAGAATATCTGTAAAGACTACATTCAGGGCAAGGAGCCGGTTCGGGTTCTGAAAAACGTGAACCTCACCATGGAGCGGGGCGACTATGTTGCCATCATGGGCCCCTCCGGCTCCGGCAAGACCACGCTGCTGAACATCATCGGCTGTCTGGACGTGCCCACCTCCGGGGAATACCTTCTGGACGGCAAGAGCCTCAGGGACCTGGATGATGATGCTCTGGCAGAGATCCGCAACCGGCATCTGGGCTTTGTGTTTCAGAGCTTCTATCTGCTGCCCAAGCTCACGGCTCTGGACAATGTGGCCCTGCCCCTGCTCTACGCCGATGTGCCGCTGAAGCAGCGCCGGGAGCGGGCGGCGGAGGCACTGAAAGCCGTGGGGCTGGAGGAGCGGATGCTGTTCCTGCCCAACCAGCTCTCCGGCGGCCAGTGCCAGCGGGTAGCCATCGCCCGGGCCATCGTTACCAAGCCCGATCTGCTCCTGGCAGATGAGCCCACCGGTGCTCTGGACACCCGGGCAGGCAGCCAGATCATGGACATTTTCCGCAGGCTCAGTCAGGAGGGCATGACCATTCTGATGATCACCCACGAGCAGGCCATTGCAGACTGCGCCCACAAGCTCTACCACATTCTGGATGGTGAGCTCCACGGGGAGGAGGCAGACACCCATGGGATTTAACACCCCTTCTCAAAAGCGAAAAGCCAAACGCCTTCTGATTGCGGGCGTTTCCATCCTGCTGTGCATTGCCCTCGGGGCAGGGTTCTTTCTGATCGGCGGTGTCCGGGGCAAGCCGGTTCCCGTTTACAGCTTTCAAGACATCGGCATGACCGAGTTCTGGGGAGATGCCCAGGAGTCCTACGGCTCCGTCACCACCGACCGGATTCAGACCGTCTTCCTCTCCGACACCCAGATTGTAACAGAGATTCGGGTGCAGGAGGGAGACAGCGTGAAGAAGGGGGACGTTCTGATGTGCTTCGACACCACCCTGTCCGAGCTGGAGCTGGAACGCAAGCGTCTGACGGTGGAGAAAAAGAAGCTGGATCTGGACGCCGCTGTCCGGCGTCTGACGGAGCTTCGGAACATGTCTCCCATGCGCATTCCCGAAATCGCCCCCGAGCCTCCCAGTGAGGAGAATGGGCGCCCCATCAGCGGCAGCATGGAAGTCTGTGAGGACGTGCGCCCGGTAGCGCTCACGGAAAAGTACGACGGCAGCAGCGAGGAGCGGGCCGTGATCTGCTGGCTCAGCACTGCCCAATATAGCGACGGCCACATCAACGCCGCCCTACTCCAGCAAATCCGGGAGCAGGTGCGTGCCTTCCGCCAGAAATGGCAGGACGAGGCCGCGCAGACCGAACCAACCACCGAAGCGACCACGGAAGCAACGACGGAGGCCACCACAGAGGCGACTACCGAAGCCACCACACAGGCAACCACTGCCGCAGCCACGGAAGCCACCACTGCTCCGACCACCGAAGCCACTACCGTTCCAACCACCGCGGCCACCACAGTGCCGACTACTGCGGCAACCACAGCGCCCACTACGGCTGGAACAGTCGCTTCCAGTGCCTCCGCCTTCCCCGGGCACTTCCTGGCGCAAACCCTTTCGGATGGGGATACCGGCAGTAATACGCCCCCCGAGGATGGCGATACACCTCCCGAAGGTGGAGACACGCCCCCTGAGGGCGGCAATCCTCCTCCCGAAGGCGGCGGCACACCTCCTGAGGGCGCCAATCCTCCTCCCGAAGGCGGCGGCACACCTCCTGAGGGCGGTGATACGCCTCCGGCCCCTGTTCCCCTCTCCCAGACCCTGTACATTGTGTTCAAGGTCACCAGCGGTGACCGGATTCTGGCCACCCCCACCCTCTGGCAGGGGCTTTATGTCCGCTTTGAGGAGGGCGGCGGCGTCAGCTTCCGCTTCTTCCAGCCCATCATCGATGACTACAGCCTCTACGCCGAAGAGCTGACCGCCAAGCCCACCCAGCCGGAAGCGCCGGACTACGGCGGCATCTACACCGCCGGGGAGCTGGCGAAGATGCGCCGGGAGCAGGAGAAGGTCGTCCGTCAGACGGAGCTGGATGTGAAGATGGCCGAGGCCGAGTACAAGCTCATGCTCCGGGAGGTCAATGACGGCACGGTGTGCGCAGAATTTGACGGTCAGGTGGTGTCCCTCCTTTCCGAGGAGGACGCCCGGCTGAACAAGGCACCCCTGGTCAAGGTCTCCGGCGGCGGCGGGTTCTACATCCAGGGAACGGTCAGCGAGCTGGAAAAAGACAATCTCAAGCCAGGCCAGGAGGTCACGGTCACCGACTACCGTTCCGGTGCTTCTGTCACCGGCTCCATTGCCTCGGTGCAGGAGCTTCCCAGCCCGGACGGCTACTGGAACGGTATGGGCAACCCCAACGCCTCCTACTATCCCTTCACCGTCTTCGTAGACGGCTCAGCGGATCTCCAGGAGGGCAGCATGGTGAGCCTCTCCTTCTCCACCGGCGCTCAGGAGCATGGCATCTATCTGGAAAATCCCTTCCTTCGCCGGGAAAACGGTGCAGCCTACGTGTACGTCCGTGGCGCGGACGGCAGATTGGAGCAGCGGCAGGTCGTCGCCGGCAAGTCCCTGTGGGGCAGCTATACCGAAATTCTCAGCGGGCTGAGCCCGGAGGACTATCTGGCCTTCCCCTACGGCAAGGATGTGCGCCAGGGCGCACCCACCCGGGAAGGAGACATTTCTGAGCTTTATTCTTAGTGACTCTCAGTAAGGAGAATACCACTATGCGTGAAAATATTCGCCTGGCCTTTCAGGGCATCTGGGGCCACAAAATGCGCTCTGTGCTCACCATGCTGGGCATTATCATCGGCATCGCCGCCATCATCACCATCGTCTCCACCATCCAGGGCACCAATGAGCAGATCAAGGAAAACCTCATCGGCGCAGGCAACAATGTGGTGACGGTGCAGCTGAATCAGAACGGCAATGTCTACGACATGAGCTGGAGCCCTGTCCCCTCCGGTGTGCGGGTGATCTCTCCTCAGACCCGGGAGGAGCTTTGCCAAATCCGCGGGGTGGAAAACGTAAGCCTGTACTGCTGGCGGCAGTCTTCCTCCTCTGTGTTCTACCGGAACACCCAGCACAACGGGGAAGTTTACGGCATCGATCCAAACTATCTGGATGTCTACGGCTATCAGGTACAGCAGGGCCGGGGCTTTACCCAAGAGGATTTTGATGGCTTCCGGAAGGTGGCTCTGGTAGACGGCAACGCCGTGCGCACCCTGTTCGCCGGGGAAAACCCGGTAGGCAAGACCCTGGAAATCTCCTCGGATGCCTTTACCGTGGTGGGTGTCATTGCCCAGTCCGAGGAATTTGCCCCCACCATCAACTCCATGCGGGACTACCACCTGTATATGGGCAGCAGCGCCGGGGCGGTCTATATCCCGGATGCCGTCTGGCCCACCGCCTACCAGTTTGACGAGCCCCAGTGCGTGGCCCTCAAGGTCGGCAGCACCGACGACATGACGGCAGTGGGACAGGATGCCGCCCGGATTCTGACGGACAGCCAGATCATCGACAAGTCCGGTTCCTTTGACTACCGCAGTCAGGACATGCTGGAGCAGGCCCAGCAGCTGCAGCAGATGTCCCAGTCCACCAACACCCAGCTCATCTGGATTGCCAGCATCTCTTTGCTGGTAGGCGGCATCGGCGTGATGAATATTATGCTGGTGTCCGTCACGGAACGAACGGCGGAAATTGGCCTGAAAAAGGCCATCGGCGCCAAGAAAAAGCGGATTCTGCTGCAATTCTTAACGGAGTCGGCAGTGCTCACCAGCCTGGGGGGCATCATCGGGGTTCTTCTGGGCATCGTCATGGCCCAGCTGATTTCCCGCATGATGCAGATTCCGGTGGCCATCAGCGTCCCGGCCATTGTCATCGCCGTGGTCTTCTCCACCCTCATCGGCGTGGTCTTCGGTATGCTCCCCGCCGTCCAGGCCGCCAAGCTCAACCCCATCCAGGCGTTGAGGCGGGACTGATGGATCCGTATTTGCATATTGGCTTTCGTCAGCAATATGGCGCTTTCGCCAATGAACGGTCAAATCCCTGGTAAGAGGCATGCAGTGCGTCCAGTCCGTAGGGAACGGATTTATCCGTTCCGTGGGATTGGGTACGTCATACGGAATGCATGAATGCATTCCCTACAAGAGGCGGTAAGCGTTTCAGTTGTGACGAGGCCCCGGTGAGAGGATCGCAGTGCGTCCAGTCCGTAGGGGACAGCCTGCCCGGCCTGCCCGGCGGGATGCATCCAACATGATAACCGGGGTTGGGCGAATCCGTGGCCGGTACTGTTATCACCGGGCATGGACGAATACGAACCCTGTACCCGGGCAGGCGGGGACGCCTGCCCCTGCAAGAGGAACCGGGCGGTGTGGTTTCTGCGGGGTACGGCGATCATTGACAATTTACTGCTTAACAGCTGAGTAAATCCGATAAGCACATATCAATATGTGTCACCCCACCCGGCAGCGATTCTGTTTCTCTGCCGGGGTATTTATTGTGGTTTAGAGCCCCGGCTCCCTCTCTGAGGGAGTGTCCTTCATTCCTTGAGAACAGTCAAGCATTCGTACGACACCCCCTCAGTCAGCGAAGCTGACAGCTCCCCCAGTGGGGGAGCCGAGGCCGTAGAGAACGGTCTATGTGCCGTTCCACACGCAAAACGACAGCCTGGGATTTCCCCAGGCTGTCAATGTTTTATTGGTCTTTACTTGGTCTCAACGGTGACGCCCTTTTCGGCGTAGTACTTGGCAGCACCGGCGTGGAAGGGAGCGGTCATGCCGCTGGTGGCGTTCTCAATGGACAGCTCAGCGCCCTTGCCGTTCTCCTTGGTGATGGCATCCACATTGTCGAAGATGGCCTTGGTCAGCTTATAGACGTCATCCTCGCTGGCGGAGGCGGAGACGATCAGAGTGGCCTTGACGGTAACGGTGGTCACATCCTCGGTCTGGCCGTTGTAGGTTCCGGCAGGAACAGTGTACAGGGTATAGAAGGGGGAACCGGCCATCAGCTTGTCCGCCACATCGCCGTCGATGGGAACCAGGTGGGCATCGGCATTGGTGGTGCACAGCTCGGTGATGGCGGCGGTGGGAGCGCCGGCCACAATGAAGGCAGCGTCAATCTTGCCGTCCTTCAGCGCATCGGTGCTGTTGGCGAAGCTCTGGTACTGGGCCTGGATGTCATTCTCGGTCAGGCCGGCGGCACCCAGAACGTCAATGGCGTTGAAGTACACGCCGGAGCCGGGAGCGCCGATGGAAACGGACTTACCCTTGAGATCGGCAACGGTCTTGATATTGGCATCCATGGTCAGCAGCTGCACAGCCTCCGCGTACAGGCCGCCCACAACCCGGAAGGAATCGATCTTGCCATTGGCCTCGAAGGAGCGGCTGCCCTCCCAGGCGTAGGCCATGACGTCGGACTGGACGGTGCCCAGCTGGTAGTCACCGGCAGCAATGGACTCGATGTTGGCCTTGGAGCCGTCGGTGGAAACCACGGTGACTTCAATGCCCGCATTATTCTTAATGTACTGGCCCAGCACGCCGCCGAAGGCGTAGTAGGTGCCGGAGGTGCCGCCGGTGCCCATGGTCATCTTGGTTGCACCTGCGCTGCCGCCGCAGGCACAAAGAGCCAGCAGCATGGTCATAGCCAGGACGAGAGACAGAATCTTTTTCATTGTTTATCCTCCTTTTCCTCTGGGGAGCTTTCCCGCAGTGGGTGATATGGGAAGATTATACAATGGGTTTTGCAATTTTGCAATACCCAAATTGCAAAATGATTTTTACAGCACTCCGTCAGCCGTGAGTCTATGCGCACTATTCCCTATTTTTCGCATCTTTTTCCCTGCTTAACGTCATTTCCCAAAAGTTTTCCCGAAGCTGTTATGCAGGTTCACTAAATTCCTCTTGCTGCCCGGCAGTTTTTTCTATACTATGTACACATTCGTCCGCGAGTGGCGGTCACATCGCCAAAAAAGTACGGAGCATTCCCGTTTTTCCCGAAAATGCTCCGTTTTTTAAGAAATAGTTTCCTTTTCAGCCCATGAATGTGGGACTGTAGAATCAACCAAACACGCTCAGCAGGAAGCCGGCAGCGATGGCGGAGCCGATCACGCCTGCCACATTGGGGCCCATAGCGTGCATCAGCAGGAAGTTGGAGGGGTTGTTCTTCTGGCCCAGGGTGTTGGCAACACGGGCAGCCATGGGAACAGCGGACACACCGGCGGAGCCGATGAGGGGATTGACCTTCCGGCCGGTAAGCCTGCACATCACGTTGCCGCCCAGCAGACCGCCGGCGGTGGAGATGCCGAAGGCCACAACGCCCAGGACAACAATCTTCAGAGTGTTGGCGGTCAGGAAGGTGGAGCCAACCATGGTGGCGCCCACGCCGGTGGACAGCAGAATGGTGACGATGTTCATCAGGGCGTTCTGCACGGTGTCGCTGAGCCGGTCGGTAACGCCGGTCTCCTTAAAGAGGTTGCCCAGCATCAGGCAGCCGATCAGAGGAGCGGTGTCAGGCAGCAGCAGAGCCACGAAGATGACAACCACGATGGGGAAGATAATCTTCTCGGTCTTGGAGACCACACGGGTCTGAACCATCTTGATCTTCCGGTCCTCAGCGGTGGTCAGCAGGTTCATGATGGGGGGCTGGATCAGGGGGATCAGCGCCATGTAG
>CALYRG010000010.1 GCA_945482615.1 uncultured Clostridia bacterium
TTAATAACCGCCCCTACGGGTACGGGGGATGCGGGCGGTTAATAACCGCCCCTACAGGTGGGGGGAGACGGCGGGCGGTTGATAACCGCCCCTACGGGTGCGGCGCGGTGACTATACCCTTGCGTCCAGCCAGCCGAGGATGTCGGTGTAGGCTTCCTCCCGGCCCAGCTCGTTGAGGATTTCATGCCTTGCCCCGGGGTAGAGCTTCATGGTCAGATCCCGGCAGCCCATATCCCGGAAGAAGCCGTGGACGGTTTTGACGCCCTTGCCCATGGCCCCCACCGGGTCAGCGTCCCCGGAGAACAGGGCCACCGGAGTGCCGGGGTCCATTTTGGAAAGGTTCTTTTTGTCCGCAATGTACTGCAGGCCCACCATCATGGCGTGGTTCATACCCGCGGTGGTGCGGAAATTGCACAGCGGATCGGCAAGATATTTGTCCACCAGCGCTTCGTCACGGCTGACCCAGTCCGCCGTGGTGCGGTTGGGGGCAAATTTTTTGTTGTAGGCACCCAGGGAGAGGGCCAGGAACAGCTTATTGACCTTGTGGGGGTCGCCCAGAGAGGTGACGAACTTCCCGAAAGCCACGGTGAGGGCGTTCTCCTGGCCGGTGCCGGAGAGAATGCAGCCGTCCAGGGTGCCGGGATAGTCGATCAGGTACGTGCGGGCCTGAAAGGAGCCCATAGAGTGGCCCAGAAGAAAATAGGGGATGCCGGGGAAGCGCTCTCCCATCAGAGTGCGCAGGGTGTGGACATCCTTTGTCAGCTGGAACCAGTCGGTGAAGTAGCCGTATTCCTCCGGCCCCCTGGCGGTGAGGCCGTGGCCCAGATGGTCGCTGCCCGCCACGGCGTAGCCATGCCCGGTCAGAAACAGGGCGAAATCTTCATACCGCAGGGCGTACTCGCAGATGCCGTGGACAATCTGCACCACGGCCTTGGGCTGGCCCTCCTCCGGAAGCCAGAGCACCGCGTGAACCTGATGCTCCCCATCCGAGGAGGGGAAGGTAAATTGCTGACGATCTGCCATTGTAAGTCCTCCTTAGTCGTTGGCCCAGTTCTGGCTCCTGCCCACGGCCTTGTGCCAGCCGGCAAGGAGCTTCTGCCGCGTAGCATCCTCCATTTGGGGATGGTACATGGTGTCGCAGGCCCACAGGCCCTTGATTTCCTCCTGATCCTTCCACACCCCCACGGCAAGCCCCGCAAGATACGCCGCCCCCAGAGCGGTGGTCTCCCGGATGGCGGGACGGCGGACGGAGCGATTCATAATGTCCGCCTGGAACTGCATCAGGAACATGTCCCGGCTGGCGCCGCCGTCGGCCTTCAGCTGGGTCAGGGGGATGCCGGTGTCGTTTTCCATAGCGGTGACCAGGTCAGCCACCTGATAGGCGATGGACTCCTGAGCTGCCCGGATGATGTGCTCCCGCTTTGTGCCCCGGGTGATGCCCACAATGGCACCTCTGGCGTACATGTCCCACCAGGGCGCCCCCAGTCCGGTGAAGGCGGGCACCAGATACACGCCGCCGTTGTCCGGCACCTTCCGGGCGTAGTATTCCGCGTCCCGGCTGTCGTTGAGGAAGCGCATTTCGTCCCGGAGCCACTGGATGACAGCCCCGCCCACGAACACCGAGCCCTCCAGGGCGTACTGCACGCCGTCCTTCAGGCCGATGGCGATGGTGGTCAGAAGCCCGTTGCGGCTTTCGCAGGGAACTGCGCCGGTGTTCATCAGCAGGAAGCATCCGGTGCCGTAGGTGTTCTTGGCGTCTCCCGGCTCGAAGCAGGTCTGGCCGAACAGCGCTGCCTGCTGGTCTCCGGCGATACCCGCAATGGGGATGGAGGCACCCTGAATGTCCGCATAGCCGTAAACCTCGCTGGAGGGACGCACCTGGGGCAGCATGGCGGCGGGAATGTCCAGAGCCGCGAGCAGAGTCTCGTCCCAGCACAGGTTGTGGATGTCGTAGAGCATGGTGCGGGAGGCGTTGGTGTAGTCGGTGACGTGAACCGCCCCACCGGTGAGCTTCCAGGTCAGCCAGGTGTCCACGGTGCCGAACAGGAGCTTTCCGTCTCTGGCCCGCTCCCGGGCACCTGCCACATGATCCAGAATCCACTTGATCTTGGTGGCGGAGAAATAGGCGTCGGGGATCAGACCGGTGGTCTTTCGGATATGGTCGGCAAGGCCCTGGGCCGTAAGCTCGTCCACGATGTCCGCCGTCCGGCGGCACTGCCACACGATGGCGTTGTACACCGGCCGTCCGGTCTCTTTGTCCCAGACAATGGTGGTCTCCCGCTGGTTGGTGATGCCGATGGCGGCAATCTCCCTGGGGTCAACCCCGGACTGGGCCACTACCTCCATCATCACGGCGTACTGGCTGGACCAGATTTCCATGGGGTCGTGCTCCACCCAGCCTTCCCGGGGGTAGAGCTGGGTAAATTCCTTCTGGCTGACCCCCAGGATGTTCTGCTCTCTGTCAAAGAGGATGGCCCGGGAGCTGGTGGTACCCTGATCCAGGGCAAGAACATAGTTTCCCATTGCGTGTCCTTCCTTTCTCCTACAGGCTCCGGGTTGCCACGATGTTGGCCCCGGTGCCGCAAACGTTTTCCAGGATGATGTCCCCGCAGTGAACCGGGGAGGCAGCCGTGACCCCATCCAGAGCTGCCATCACCGGGAAGATCAGCTCCCTGGGGATGGGCCGGTCGGTCTTCACCGGGCAGCGGGGATAGCTGCCGCCCAAGAGGCGGACGGTGGAGGTCACCACCCGGGTGGGGTGGGTGCACTCGGATTTGCCGTACGCCGCCCCTCTGGGGCAGGCGTTGCCGGTGACGGCGTAGTCTCCGGCTTCGTCCACCTGCAGGTGACAGCCGTTGGGGCACAGAATGCAGATAAGCTCTTTCATGTGGCGGCCTCCTCTACGGAAACGGTGATGCTGCCGGAAGCGTTTGCCAGCAGCGTCCCGGGGATGACGATGTGCTCCATTTCGCCGGGGGCCAGATGCGTCCGGGAGAACCGGGCGATGGTCTTTTCCCCAGAGGTGACGAGAATCCGGCTTTTGCCGCAGACACGGTTTACCCGGAAGAAAATTTCCGCGTTCTTCTGAATGTTCCCAGGGCGGATGCGCTGGGGGACGGTGTAGGTAATGCCGGGGCCGTTTTCCACTGCGAGGGCTTGGCCCTCCGTAGGGCCGCCCAGCACGAAGTCTGCCGCGGCATAGCCTGCCCGGGTGCTCTCGGCGGTGACAAAGTCCACCAGGTCGTGGACGTGGCAAACATTGCCGCAGGCGAATACCCCGGGGATGGAGGTTTCCATATTTTCGTATACCACGGCCCCATTGGTGCGCCGGTCTGTCTGAATCCCCGCCTGGCGGGTCAGCTCGTTTTCGGGGATGAGGCCCACGGACAGCAGCAGGGTGTCGCAGTCGAAGTCCATTTCCGTTCCGGGAATGGGGCGGCGGTGTTCGTCCACCTGAGAGACGGTGACGCCCTCCACCCGATTCCGGCCCCGGATATCCGTGACAGTGTGGCTTAAGTACAGGGGGATGCCATAGTCCTCAAGGCACTGGACGATGTTCCGGTTCAGACCGCCGGAGTAGGGCATGACCTCCACGCAGGCCAGAACCTTCGCTCCTTCCAGGGTCAGCCGCCGGGCCATAATCAGGCCGATGTCGCCGCTGCCCAGAATGACCACCCGCCTGCCGGGAAGCCAGCCCTCTATATTGACATAGCGCTGGGCGGCTCCGGCGGTGAACACACCCGCAGGCCGGGTGCCGGGAATGGCGATGGCACCCCGGGTGCGCTCCCGGCAGCCCATGGCCAGAACAATGGCTTTCGCGTCCTCCTCCCGGTAGCCGGTGGATTTACCCACCATGCACACCCGCTTGCCCGGGGTCACCTCCAGCACCATGGTATCGGTGCGCACCTCCACCCCGGTCTGGGACAAAAGCTCAACAAACCGTCCGGCGTACTCCGGGCCGGTGAGCTCCTCCTGGAAGTGGTGCAGGCCAAAGCCGTTGTGGATGCACTGATTCAGAATGCCTCCCAGCTCCCGGTCCCGCTCCACGATGAGAATCCGTTTCAAGCCTCTTTCCCAGGCGGCACAGGCCGCTGCCAGTCCGGCAGGGCCGCCGCCGATAACGATCAGGTCATACATCCTGCGCACCTTCTTTCGTGGGCCGGGCCAGAATCCGGGAGCCTGCCCGATCCTGCAAGATATCGCCGGGGCATACCCCCAGCTCCTTTGCCAGCAGCTCCAGCACCCGGGGGCCGCAGAAGCCGCCCTGACAGCGGCCCATACCGGTATTCACCCGGCGCTTCACCCCGTCTACAGACCTTGGCGGAATGGGGGTGCGGAAGGCGGCCAAAATCTCCCCCTCGGTGACGGTCTCGCACCGGCAGATCACCCGGCCGTAGGATGGGTCTTGCGCAATCAGCGCGGCCTTTTCCGGGGCAGGCAGTTCCTTGAAGCGAATCCGGCGGCGGGTGCGGATGAAGTCTTCCCGTTCGGTCAGCTCCAGCCCCGCGTCCCGGAGAAGCTCACATGCGTACTCCGCAATGGCCGGGGCGGCGGTGAGGCCCGGAGAGCAGATACCGGCAAGATCCAGGAAGCCCTCCCGGATGTCCAGGACAAAATCTCCATGCCCGGTGTTGGCCCGGACGCCGGAGAAGTTGCGGATGGACTGGCGGAAGTCGATGCCGGGGACGCTCTTTACCGCCTTGCTTCGGACGAAGGAAAGCCCCTGGGCGGAATTTGCGGTGTCGTCGCCCGAAACGATTTGGGCATTGGGCCCGGCAATCAGGTTGCCATGGACGGTGGGCGCCACCAGAACCCCTTTGCCGCTGGGGCCGGGGCACTGGAACAGCACGTGCTTTGCTCTGCCGCCCTCGCACTTGTCCAGAAGATAGTATTCCCCCCGGGTGGGGTGGATGTCAAAGCTGTGGGGCAGGGCCATGTCGTGTACCCGGGCGGCATCGATGCCCGCAGCGTTGACCACGAACCGGCTCTCGAAATCCCCCCGGTTGGTATGCACCAGCCAGCCGTCCCCGCTGCGGGTCAGGCCGGTGACCTCAGTTTCCAGGTGAAGCCGGACACCGTTGCGGACGGCGGTCTCCGCCAGAGCCAGACAGTACTCCCAGGGAGAGCAGATAGCGGCGGTGGGAGCAAACAGAGCGGCCCGGGCCTCCGGGGAAACCTCCGGCTCCTCCCGGCGCAGCCTCTCCCGATCCCAGATTTCAAGGCCCGGTACGCCGTTGCGCTGTCCCCGGCGAAGAAGCTCCTGAAGGGTTTCTTCCTCCTCCGGGGAGAAGGCCAGAACCAGAGAGCCGCAGCCCAGATAGGGTACATCCAGCTCCCGGCACAGACGTTTTGCCAGCTCCGCCCCCCGGACGTTGAGTCTTGCCATCAGGGTGCCGGGCCTGGGGTCGTAGCCTGCGTGCAGGATGGCGGAGTTGGCCTTGGTGGTGCCGCAGGACACATCGTTTTCCCGCTCCAGAACCACAGTGCTGAGCCTGAATCGGCTGAGCGCAAAGGCCAGGGCGGCACCGGTAATCCCGCAGCCGATGATGAGAACATCTGTCATGGGAAGCCTCCTTGACGAACAGGGAGCGAAACAGTCAGAAACCGTTTTCGTCCCTTGGATTGTGGGAATAGTATACAATAAAAGGACGAAAAATGCAATACTGGCTATACAGAATATACGACGCATCGGGCTTCCGGCGGAGCCGGGTTCCGCGGCTTTGTGATTCCTGCACAAGCACGGCGAGTCATCTTTGCCATTTCCCATAGAAATGGTCCCTTTTCCCGGGAAATGCAGCCGTTGCTATTGACAAACCTTCGTTTTTGTTATAGATTATATACAAATAAAACGTTTTCGGAAAACGTTTAAGCAGTTGCTTTTATCCAATAATCGGACAGATCGCCCCGGGAAATGTGCCGCGTCCGGCCACGCCGTCCCGGAACCCGGGGCAGGATCGGAGGTGTACGGATGGTTACGTTAAAAATGCTGGCTCAGGCCTGCAATGTGTCCATTGCCACTGTCAGCAAGGCGCTCAACGGTGCGCCGGATATCGGCTTGGAGACCGCCGCCCGGATTCAGAAGACTGCCCAGCAGATGGGCTATATCCCCTCGGCGGCGGCCCGGAATCTGAAGACCAACCGCTCCCACTGCTTCGGCGTCATCTTTGACGACGGCACGGAAAGCGGTCTGGCTCACGAGTTTTTCGCCAACATGCTGGAGTCCTTCAAGCATCAGGCGGAGCTGATGGGCTATGACATCTTCCTCATCAGCGGGCAGCCCGGCCCCTGGGGCAGCGACTATGTCTCCCACGCCCGGTACCGCAACTGTGACGGCGTTCTGATCATGGTGGGGGACAATGTGGTGTCCTGCGGCCAGGAGCTGGTAATGGCCGGGATTCCGGCGGTGGCTGTGGACTACGGCGTGGACAACTGCAGCACCATCCATTCGGACAACGTCCGGGGCATGGCGGAGCTGGTGCGCTATGTT
Organism: uncultured Clostridia bacterium; assembly: GCA_945482615.1. Lineage (GTDB taxonomy): Bacteria > Bacillota > Clostridia > Oscillospirales > Oscillospiraceae > Faecousia. Next base: position 6,488 of record CALYRG010000010.1, read on the forward strand.
CACAGCCAGGGCCACCGCACCATAGCTGCCGTATTCGGCGAGGACTGCCCGGTGACCCGTCTGCGGGCCGCCAGCTTCTACCGCACCTGTGCGGAGCTGGGGGTGGAGGTGCCGGATGAGTATGTCCGCACCTCGCTGTATCACGATATGGACTCCGCCATCCTGGCCACACGGCAGCTGCTGGCCCTTCCCAGGCGGCCCACCTGCATTCTCTACCCTGACGACTATGCGGCCATCGGCGGCATGAACGAGATCGAGCGGGCCGGTTTGTCCATTCCCGGGGATGTCAGCGTGACAGGCTTTGACGGCTCCCTGCTGGCCCGGTACGCCCGGCCCCGGATGACCACCGTCCAGCAGAACACCCGGGATATGGGCATCGCCGCCGCCAGGGAGCTGGCCCGGGCGGTGGAGGAGGGGCGGGGATTCCTGCCCAGAGACATCACCATTCCCTGCACCCTGCTTCCCGGCGAGACCGTCCGCAAGCTGGGGCTGTAGGGGCGGTTATCAACCGCCCGCATGTACGTATCCGCAGGGGCGGTTATCATTGCGTTATGGGATGATTGCCACCGGCAATCATTGGGATTTTGATTCGCTGCGGGTTGCACCACGCCCGCACGGCAATGGGCTGCCCTTTTGACGAGGGGCGGGCGAATACGTACCGAAGACCGACACCGTACCATTCAACGTACAGGGAGGCAAACCAACGTTTCGGGCGATTGATAATCGCCCCTACGAGGACACTGCGAAAGATATCAATTCTCATATGAATTAAATCAGGAAAGGATACTGCGTATGCGTTACGGTTACTTTGATGATGCCCGGAAGGAATACGTCATCCAGACCCCCGCCACCCCCATGCCCTGGATCAACTATCTGGGAACCAAGGACTTCTTTTCCCTTATCAGCAATACCGCCGGCGGCTACTGCTTCTACCGGGACGCCAAGCTGCAGCGGCTGCTGCGCTACCGCTACAACAATGTCCCGGCGGACATCGGCGGACGCTTCTTCTACATCCGGGAGGCGGGGGAGGCTCCCTGGAGCCCCACCTTCCACCCCTGCGACACGCCGCTGGATGATTACGCCTGCCGTCACGGCATGGGCTACACCATTTTTGAGTCCCGGAAGAACGGCCTGGATGCCAGGCTGACCTTCTTCGTTCCGGTGGAGGATACCTGCGAGGTGCAGCAGGTGGTGCTCACCAACCAGTCGGACAGGGAAAAGACCCTCCGGTTCACTGCCGCTGTGGAGTGGTGCCTGTGGAACGCGGTGGATGACTGCACCAACTTCCAGCGCAACCTGAACATCGGCGAGCTGGAGGTGGAGGGCAGCACCGTCTACCACAAGACCGAGTACCGGGAGCGTCGGGATCACTACGCCTACTACGGTGTGAACGCTGCGCTTTCCGGCTACGATACCGACCGGGACACCTTCCTCGGCACCTTCGGCAGCTTTGCCGCTCCCCGGAGCATCCTCACAGGAAAGGCCGGGAATTTCGTGGCCCACGGCGGCGCGCCCATGGCGGCACTGCACCTGGATGTGGTGCTGGCCCCCGGGGAGAGCCGCAGCTTCGTCCTCGTCCTGGGCTATGGGAAAAACCCCAGAGATCAGAAATTCATCGCCCCCGGCATCATCCGCAAGGACAGCGCCAAGGCAGTGCTTGAAAAGTATGCCGCCGACCAGGCTGTGGACGCGGCCATGGAGGAGCTGAAGGCCTACTGGGATGGGCTTCTCAGCACCTACGTGCTGCACTGCGATGATGAAAAGCTCAACCGGGCCGTGAACATCTGGCACCAGTACCAGTGCATGGTCACCTACAATATGAGCCGCTCCGCCTCCTACTTTGAGTCCGGCACAGGCCGGGGCATGGGCTTCCGGGACAGCTGCCAGGATCTTCTGGGCTTTGTCCACATCGCCCCGGACCGTGCCCGGGAGCGGATTATCGACATTGCCTCCGTCCAGTGGGCGGACGGCAGCACTTACCACCAGTACCAGCCCCTGACCAAGCGGGGCAACAACGACATCGGCTCCGGCTTCAATGATGACCCCCTGTGGCTGGTGGCGGCCGCCTATGCCTACATCTGCGAGACCGGGGACTGGTCTATTCTGGAGCATCCCACCCCCTTCGACAATGTGGCAGGGTCTGAGCAGCCTCTGATGGAGCATCTGCGCCGGAGCGTCCGGTATACCATGACCCACAGGGGCCCCCACGGTCTGCCTCTCATCGGCCGGGCCGACTGGAACGATTGCCTGAACCTGAACTGCTTCTCCGAAGAACCCGGGGAGAGCTTCCAGACCTCCGGCCCCTCCCAGGGCCCTGTGGCGGAGTCCGTGTTCATCGGCGGTATGTTCGTGCTGTACGCAGGGCAGTATGCCGGGCTTTGCCGGGCTTTGGGCCTGAGTCAGGAAGCCGATGAAGTCCTCTGCGCCGTGGCGGATATGGAGAAGGCCATCGTCACCCACGGCTGGGACGGCGAATGGTTCCTCCGGGCCTACGACGCTTTCAGCAACCCCGTGGGTTCTTCACGCTGTGACGAGGGCAAAATCTACATCGAGCCCCAGGGCATGTGCGTCATGGCAGGCTTAGGCAAGGACGACGGCAAGGCGGTTCAGGCCCTGGACTCTGTGCGCGAACACCTGCTGGGGAACTACGGCGTGGAGCTGCTGGCTCCCTGCTACACCGTGTACCACAAGGAGCTGGGTGAGATTTCCAGCTATCCTCCCGGCTACAAGGAGAACGGCTCCGTCTTCTGCCACAACAACCCCTGGATTTCCATCGCTGAGACGGTGGTGGGCCGGGGCGACAACGCCTTTGACATCTACCGCCGCACCGCTCCGGTGTATCAGGAGGAGATGAGCGACATCCGCCGGGCGGAGCCCTATGTCTACGCCCAGACCGTGGCGGCCCGGGCCTCCTTTGAGGAGGGCGCAGCCCGGAACAGCTGGCTCACCGGCACCGCCTCCTGGACCTTTGTGAACATCAGCCAGTACATCCTGGGCATCAAGCCCACGCTGGAAGGGCTGTCCGTTGACCCCTGTCTTCCCGCCGGGTTCGGGGAATACACCGTCCGGCGTGTGTTCCGGGGGGCCGTGTACAGCATCCGGGTCAGACAGACCGGCTCCTACAGCCTGACGGTGGATGGGAAGTCCCTGCCCGGCAGGGTGATCCCTCCGGTGGAGGGCAAGACCACCTATGCGGTGGAGGTAACGGTATAACGAAATCTTCCCCAGGCTCCCTCTCCGTGAGGGAGCCTTTCTCTGTCCTGAGCAGGGGCGATTATCAATCGCCCCTACGGGTGTGTGGACGGCGGGCGGTTGATAGGAAATTATGGTATGATTGCCACCGGCAATCATGGAAATTTTGATTCGCTGCGCGTAGCACCACGCCCCTACGGGTGCGGGGGTGATTGCGGGCGGTTGATAACCGCCCCTACAGAAGCGCTCCTTTACGCATCTTTTCCCATCCGCAGAATACACTGTTCCGAGGTGATGGACATGGCGTATGAGATACACTACGGCCCGGAGGAAAAGCGCCGGGGAGGTGGGGCAGTTTTCCTTGCCATGGTGCTGGTGCTGGCCTTTCTGGCGGTGGGCGCCCTCTGGCCGGAGAGAGCCGAACAGCTCCGGGATTTTCTGACCCCCGGCGACCCGGCGGTAACCACTGCCGCGCTGGAGGATTTCGCTCAGGAGCTGCGGGGGGGCAAACCGGTGACGGAGGCACTCAGGGAGCTTGCCCGAAGGATCAAGGGCTATGGGGATTGAGCCAAGGGTCTATATCCTCCTGGCGCTGCTGCTGCTGGTGCTGCCCATCCGGTGGCTGGTGGCTGCCGTACTGGCGGCGGCCTTCCACGAGGGCTGCCACATGGCGGCGGTGTACCTGCTGGGAGGGCGGTGCGAGGGCATCCGGCTCAGCGCCCAGGGGGCCAGGATGGAGGCAACCCTCCCCGCTTTCCGGGGGGAGCTGCTGGCCGTTCTGGCGGGGCCTGCGGGAAGCCTGCTGCTGCTGAGCCTGTACCGGGTGCTTCCCCGGGTGGCCGTGTGCGCCGCGGTTCAGGGCTTTTACAATCTGCTGCCCATAGAGCCTCTGGACGGCGGACGTGCCCTGCGGCTGTGTCTGGAACATTGGTGCCCGCACCGGGCGGAGAAGATCATGACCCTGGTGCGCTTTGCAATTCTGGGAGGAATTGTCGCTGCGGCCTATGGAATTTCGTATTGCAATTCCGGCGGATTCGGGGTACAATAGGGCTGCAAAAAAGACAATGAGGTATAAACTGTATGACGCAGCTGAAAGAACGGCTCCTGCTGTCCGTTCAAAAGCCCGCCCGGTACACCGGCGGGGAATGGGGCGAGGTGCAAAAGGATCCTGCCCAGGTTCGGGTGCGGGTGGCCTTTGCCTTCCCGGACACCTATGAGATCGGTATGTCCAACGTGGGTATGCGCATCCTCTATGGTGTGATGAACCGGATGGAGGGGGTGTGGTGCGAGCGGGTCTTCACCCCCTGGGGGGACATGGAGGAGGCCATGCGCGCCCATGGCCTGCCCCTTTGGACCTTGGAGAGCCAGACCCCGGTGAAGGAATTTGACATGATCGCCTTCTCCGTGGGCTATGAGATGGCCTATTCCAATATTCTCAATATGCTCCGGCTCTCGGGCGTTCCCCTCCGTTCTTCTGAGCGGAAGGGACTTCGGAACATGGTCTTCGCCGGGGGCGTGTGCACCTTCAACCCGGAGCCCTTTGCCGACTTCGTGGACTTCTTCTCCCTGGGAGAGGGGGAGGAGGTCACCGTGGAGATCGTGCGCCTCTACGACCGGGCCAAGGGGGAGGACTGGAGCAAGGAGCAGTTCCTCCGGGAAGTCGCCAAAATCCCCGGGGTGTACGTGCCCAGCTTCTACCGCCACGACTATAACCCCGACGGCACCCTGAAAGCCGTGGTGCCCCTGGTGGATGGTGTGCCCACGGTGCACAGAAAGCGGATCGTGGAGGACCTGGACAGTGCCTACTTCCCCACGAAGATGATCGTTCCCTCCACCGAGATCGTCCACGACCGGGGAAATCTGGAGCTGTTCCGGGGCTGCATCCGGGGCTGCCGGTTCTGCCAGGCGGGGTTCAGCTGCCGCCCGGTGCGCAGAAAAAGCCCGGAGGTACTCTACCGCCAGGCAACGGAGCTGATTGAATACTCCGGCAACAATGAAATCACCATTTCCAGTCTCTCCACCTCCGACTACCGGGGGCTGAAGGAGCTCACCGAAAAGCTCCTTCCCTACTGCGCCCAGCACCGGATTCAGCTGTCCGTGCCGTCTCTGCGGGCGGACAACTTCTCCCGGGAGCTGATGGACAAGCTGCAGACCGCCCGGAAAAGCGGCCTGACCTTCGCCCCGGAGGCCGGAACCCAGCGGCTCCGGGATGTAATCAACAAGAACCTGACGGAGGAGGAGATCCTCCACACCTGTGAGCTTGCCTTCTCCGGCGGGTGGAGCAACGTCAAGCTCTACTTCATGCTGGGTCTGCCCACGGAAACCGACGAGGATGTGCTGGGCATCGCGGAGCTGGTGTACAAGGTCATCAAACTCTGGCGGGAGTGCGGCACCAACCGCAAGCGGGGCCTGCGGGTTCACGTGGCAACCGCCTACTTTGTGCCCAAGCCCCACACCCCCTTCCAGTGGGAGAAGCAGATCACCCCGGAGGAGTATCTGCGGCGGTGCAAACTACTCAAGTCCCACCTGTATTCCAAGTCCGTGGAGTACGACTACCATAGCCCGGATTTAAGCCGCCTGGAGGCGGTGTTCGCCCGGGGAGACCGGCGGCTGGGCCCGGTGATCGAGACCGCCGTGAAAAAGGGTGCCCGGCTGGACGGCTGGGACGAATACTTCAACAAGGATATCTGGGAGGAAGCCTTCCGGGAGTGCGGGGTTGACCCGGACTTCTACACCGTCCGGGGCTACGGCGAGGAGGAGCTGCTTCCCTGGGATGCCATCGATGTGGGCGTGACCAAGAAATTCTTACAGCTGGAACGCCGCCGGGCCTATGCGGGAAAAATCACCCCGGACTGCCGCCAGGGCTGCGCCGGGTGCGGCGCCAACCGAATGCTCAGGGAGGTGGAATGCGATGCTTAGAGCCCTGTTTGAGAAGACCGGGCGGGCGGTGTACATCTCCCACCTGGATCTGATGCGGCTGTTTCAGCGCGCCTTCCAGCGGGCGGGACTGCCCCTGACCCATGGCCAGGGCTTCAACCCCCGGCCCTTCGTGTCCATTGCTCTGCCTATGAGCCTGGGGATGGAGAGCCGGTGTGAGCTGCTGGAATTTCAGCTGGACGGGGTGGAAGTCCCCGGGGAGGAAATCTGCCGCCGGCTGAACGATGCCCTGGTGGAGGGCGTCCGGGTGCTGGAGGTGTATGAAGGGGAGCGGAAGCTGAAATATCTTTCCCTGCTTCGCTGCCGCCTGACCCTGGAATATGACCGGGGCATCCCGGAGGGGGCGGAGGATCAAATCGATGCCCTTTTCCGCCGGGAGCGCCTGATGGTTGAGAAAAAGGGTAAGAACGGCACCGTAGAGCAGGACATCCTGCCCATGCTGAAGCAGTGGAAGCTGGAGCGGCTGAACCCCCAGGAGCTGGCTCTGGAGGCCCTGATCTGCTGCCAGAACCCCGCCCTCAACCCCATGCAGCTGGAAGCGGCCATCCGGGTGTACCTGCCGGGGCTGTCCCCGGACTTCACCCGCTGCTGCCGCCTGGAAATCTACGATTCTGAACAGACTGTATTTCGATAAAAAAGGAGAACAAATATGAACGATATCGTACTGGAAGAGTGCCCCATCTGCCGGGGCAATGGCATGCTGGTTCACGAGGGAGGCTGGAGCGTAGAGGTGCAGTGCGCCGATTGCAGCGCCCACACCGTGTACGTGGAGTACAAGGACGAGACGGAAAAGCGCTCCGCCGAGGAAGCGGTGGCCTACCTGTGGAACATGGGCAAGGTCATCAGCAGCGAGCGGGGCGAATAAGCGGAAGAAAACGGCATCCGTAGGGGCGGTTATCAACCGCCCGCCGTCACCGAACCCACCCTGTAGGGGCGGTTATCATTGCATCATGGTATGATTGCCGGTGGCAATCATTGGGATTTTGATTCGCTGCGCAGCGCACCACGCCCGTGCGGTGGGGGTTGCCGGTTTGACGAGGCCTGGGCGAAGATGGAGGCCGGTGCCCGGGCAGCCGTCCCCGGCTGCCCGGCGGTGAGGGGTTGACGTTTTGACGAAGGTCGGGCGAATACGTATTAACGTCCAACATGTACCATTCAACGTACCGCACAGGGAACCACAATTTCGGGCGGTTGATAACCGCCCCTACCCCGCCGCACCCGTAGGGGCGATTATCAATCGCCCGCCGTCATCCCATCCGCCCCCGCGATATTTGCGCAGAAGCTCCCCCGCAGCGAAAGAATCGCTGCGGGGGAGTGGTGTTCTGTTAGGCCCGGTCAGGGGGTGCGGATATCTGTCCAGGAGCTTACGTTGCATCGATTAAAGCCAGTTGCTCCTGTGGCCACTAAGGTGCCATCGCTGCGCAGACCCACGGTGTGGTCTGTTCCCACAGCCACCGCCACGATGTCCTGCCAGAGGCTTACGTCGCATTCACCATTGCCATTCCATCCTGCAGCCACCACGGTGCCGTCGCTGCGCAGGCCCACGGCGTGGCAATATCCCGCCGCCACCGCCACGATGTCCCGCCAGCCGCTTATGTCGAGTTTACCAAAGGGATTTATTCCTGTGGCCACCACGGTGCCGTCGCTGCGAAGGCCCACGGTGTGCCAGTCTCCCGCCGCCACCGCCACGATGTCCCGCCAGCCGCTTACATCGCATTGACCATCGTCATTGTCTCCTGTGGCCACTACGGTGCCGTCGCTGCGAAGGCCCACGGTGTGACCCGATCCCGCAGCCACCGCCACGATGTCCCTCCAGTCGCTTACGTCGCATTGACCAAAGCCATTGCCTCCTGCGGCCACCACGGTGCCGTCGCTGCGAAGGCCCACGGTGTGACCATATCCCGCAGCCACCGCCACGATGTCCGTCCAGAGGCTTACATCGCATCGACCATGTTTGTCGTATCCTGCAGCCACCACGGTGCCGTCGCTGCGAAGGCCCACGGTGTGCTCCGATCCCGCAGCCAGTGAAAGCTGCTGGGTGACCCAATAGTTTTGCGTTGCTTCCTGGGATAGCTTTTCGCTGTCCTTGTAGTTCAGTCCAGCGAGTTTTATCATGGCTTTGCCGTATTCCCCAGCATCCAACAGAGCCTGGGCTGCCTTGTAATCCCGGGCGGGCTGGGTCACCTTGATCCCCATACCAATCCCAGAGGCAAGCACCACCACTGCCGCCACGGCAGGGATCAACCACTTGGGCAGGGGCTTTTTGGGCTTTGGTTCGGGGTTGGGTTCCGGTTTTGGAGGCTCCGGTTTCGGAGGCTGAGGCTTCGGGGGTTCCGGCTTCGGCTGGGGCTTGGGGTCGGGCTGCTTGACTTCCGCAAACAAGCCCTGTTCCAGCTCCGCCATGGTCTGTGTCCGCTGCTTTGCCATAATCGCCATGGCCTTTTTCAGGGATTCCAGGGCAGAGGCGGGGAGGGCTGTCAGGCCCGGCAGATCCCAGCGGATGGTGTCCTCCTCGATCCGATCCATTGCCACCGGAGGAATGATACCGGTGAGGGTATAGTAAATGGTGGCCGCCATGGCGTATACATCCGTCCAGGAGCCGGAGCCGCCCCGCTGGGTGTACTGCTCGAAGGGACTAAAGCCGCCTTTCGCCACCTGCATGGAGGAGGCGCCGGAGTTGACGCTCAGATCCTTGGCTGCCCCCAGATCCAGAATTTTCACGTTTCCATCCGGGGTGATCATCAGATTGTCCGGGCTTAAGTCCCGGTGGACAAGGCCCGCCTGATGCACCTTCTCCATCGCCTGGATGGCAGGGCGGAAAATGTCTTTCGCTTTCTCCCAGGGCAGGGGGCCGTTTTTCAACAGACTTTTGAGGGTCTGCCCCTCCACAAAGTCCATGACGATGTAAGCCGTGGCATTCTCCTGGAACACCTCCCGCACCTTGACCACGCCGGGGATGTCGTCGAGCCTGGCCATCTTCCGGGCCTCCTTCAGGAACAGCTCCATGCCCTCCTGCCGGGCCTGGCTGGCGTTGCTGCTGGTGTACCAGGTCAGCGCCCGGGTGCCCGGGGCACGGCTGACCTGACCGGCGGGGTAGTATTCCTTGATTGCCACCTTCCGCTCCAGAGTCATGTCGAGGCCGATGTAAGTGATGCCAAAGCCCCCTTGGCCCAGCACCCGGCCCACCAGGTATTTACTGGCGAGAATGCTCTGCAGGGGCAGGGCGTATTCGTTTCCTGTCACCTTCCCGGGATCAAAGCCGCATACCGGGCAAGGGTACCCCCGGAAATCAGACATACAGCCCATACACTTGTTGATTTCCATCCGCTTTCTCCTCTTTCTGTGCCGGATTTTTGAAAACATTGTAGCATGAATCCCACGGGAAAACAAGAGAAGATTAACAAACGCACCCTGTTTACCGGCGAAAACCGGCAGGCAGGGTGCGCTTGTTACAGGACTTCGCCCAGGATGGACTTGGTGGCGTAGGCGTTCAGCTCCATTCCGGCGGTGTTTCCCGCCAGATACTCATAGTAGCCCTGGGCGCCGATCATGGCGGCATTGTCGCCGCAGAGATTCAGCGGCGGCATGTACACCGTGGCGCCCAGCTCCCGGGCCATGGACAGGATATCCCGGCGAATGCGGGAGTTGGCAGCCACCCCCCCGGCAATGGCGACCTTTTTGCAGCCGGTTTCCTCAATGGCCATCCGAACCCGGGGAATCAGTGTGTCGGACACTGCGGCGCAGAAGCCCGCGCACAGGGAAGGGACGTCCAGCGCCTCTCCCACCTGCCCGGCATGGTGGATGAGATTCAGGGCCGCGGTTTTCAGGCCCGAGAAGCTCATGTTGTAGGGGTTCTCTCCGGGACGGCTCCGGGGGAGGACGTACTTCGTCTCGTCCCCCAGGGCGGCAGCTTTGTCCAGGGCGGCCCCGCCGGGGTAGGGCATCCCCAGCACCCGCGCCACCTTGTCGAAGCTCTCTCCGGCGGCATCGTCCAGGGTTGTGCCCAGGATGCGCATGGATGTATAGTCCGTGACCTCCACGATCATGGTGTGGCCCCCGGAGACCACCAGACACAAAAACGGCGGCTCTAAGTCGGGGAAGGCCAGATAGTTGGCGGCGATATGGCCCCGGATGTGATGCACCGGGATCAGGGGCTTTCCAAGAGCCAGGGCGGCGGCCTTGGCGAAATTCACCCCCACCAGTACGGCCCCAATCAGCCCCGGGGCATAGGTGACGGCCACCGCGTCGATGTCCTTCCGGCTCAGGCCGGTTTCCCGGAGAGCCTGGTCAGCCAGAGCGTAGATGGCCTCAATGTGCTTCCGGGAGGCGATCTCCGGCACCACACCGCCGTACTCCCGGTGCAAAGCCACCTGGGAGGCGATACAGTCGCACAGCACCTGCCGCCCATCCCGGACGATGGCCACGGCGGTTTCGTCACAGGAGGATTCCACAGCCAGAATGTTCATTTTTCCCACTCCTTTCGCAGGATCAGTGCATCTTCCCTGGGATTCAGGTAGTAGTTTTTCCGCCGACCCACCTGGACAAAGCCCAGACAGGCGTAGAGGGCCTGGGCGCTTTCGTTGGAGGCGCGAACCTCCAGGGTCAGGCACCGGCTCCCCATTTTCCTGAGCTGCTCGATCAGAGCGCACACCAGAGCCCGGGCAATGCCCCGGCGGCGGAAGGCCGGGTCAACCGCCAGATTCATCATGTCGCTTTCATCCAGAACGGTCTGGGAGCCCACATAGCCCAGAACCTGCTCCCCTTCCAGGGCCACCAGCCAGCGGGACAGGGGGTTTTCAAGCTCCGATGCTATGCTCCCCTCACTCCAGGGGTCGCAGAAGCATCTTTTTTCCAGCGCCGCCACCTGGGGAACGTGGCAGCGTTCCATGTTCGTCAGAATCATTTTGCCTCGTACCAGCTCTTTCCGTACTTGGCCTCGGCGGTCAGGGGTACCTGCAGCCGGGCGGCGTTCAGCATTTCCCGGCTCACAAGCTCCGCCACCTGAGGGGCGATGTCCTCCGGGCACTCCACGATGAGCTCGTCATGCACCTGCAAAAGAAGCTTTGCCTCGGGGAACTCCCGATTCAGCGCCTCCTCCACCCGGAGCATGGCCAGCTTGATGATGTCGGCGGCGGTGCCCTGGATGGGGGTGTTCAGGGCGATGCGCTCCGCGCCGCTGCGGACGTTGAAATTGCTGCTTGTCAGCTCCGGGATATACCGGCGGCGGCCGTAGAGGGTTTCGGTGTAGCCCCGGTCCCGGGCCTGGGCCACCACGCTTTTCATATAGGCACCCACGCCCCGGTAGTTATGCAGATAGTTTTCAATATAGGCCCTTGCTTCATACCGGCTGACGCCGATGTCCTCGGACAGGGAGAACTCGCTGATGCCGTAGACGATGCCAAAGTTCACCGCCTTGGCGTGGCGGCGCTGCAGGGGCGTCACCTGCTCCGCCGGGACGTGGAAGACCTGGGCGGCAGTGGCGGTGTGGATGTCCCGGCCTTCGATAAAGGCGGACTGCATGGCTTTATCCTGCGCAATGTGGGCCAGCACCCGCAGCTCGATCTGGCTGTAGTCCGCGTCCACCAGCACACAGCCGGGCTTGGGGACGAACATCTTCCGGATCTGGGCACCCAGCTCCGTGCGCACAGGGATATTCTGGAGGTTCGGTTCGGTGGAGGACAGCCGCCCGGTGGCCGTCACCAGGTTCTGGAAGGTGGTGTGTACCCGCCCATCGCTGCCCACCTCCTTCATCAGGCCATCGGAATAGGTGGATTTCAGCTTGGTGAGCATCCGGTAATCCAGAATCGCCGGGACGATGGGGTGCTTGTCCCGGAGCTTCTCCAGCACCTCGGCGTTGGTGGAGTAGCCGGTCTTGGTCTTCTTCACCGGGGGCAGGCCCAGCTTTTCAAAGAGAAGGGCCCCCAGCTGCTTGGGGGAGAGAATGTTGAAGGCTTCCCCTGCATAGCCATAGATCAGGGCCTCGCAGTCAGCGATCCGCCGGGAAAGCATGTCGCCGAAGGCTGTGAGAGCCTCCCGATCCACGCAGATGCCCCGGCACTCCATGCGGTACAGCACATCGCACAGCGGCAGCTCGATATCCCGGTACAGCCGGGTCATGCCGTTCTTCTCCAGTTCCTCTTCCAGCACCGGCCGCAGCTGCCACAGGGCCTGGGCGCAGGCGGCGGCATCGGTGTCCTCCACGCTGCGCCCCAGGAAGGTGGTGGCAAGCTTCGACACCGGGTAGTCAGACTGGGAGGGGTTCAGATCGTAGGCGGCCAGGGCCGTGTCAAAGGTGCAGACCCCAAGGGCGATCCCCAGCTGGTCAAAGCGGTGATGGGTCTGCTTGCTGTCGTGGAGGATCAGCGCTTTGCCCTCCAAAGAAGGGGCGGAAGAAACCAGCTCCATGGGGGTCAGGCTGACAAAGCCTTCTTCCCAGGCGAGGCCCAGGGAGCCGTCGGCAGCCAGGAACGCCGCACAGTGCGTGACATCCGCCGGCATGGATTCTGCCCGGGGCAGGGAAGAAACGGCCACGGCTTTCGGCTGCTCCTGCGTCTCCTGATCCGCCCCCCGGAGACCGTACTTGTCAATGAGTCGGACAAACTCCAGCTTCTGGAACAGCTTGTAAAGCTCCGGCCGGTTGTAGGGCCGGATAATGGCATCCCGGGGATCAAACTCGATGGGAGCCTCCGGGCGGATGGTGGCAAGGTCGAAGGACAGGTAGGCACTGTCCCGGCCCGCTTCCAGCTTTTCCCGGAGCTTTGGCCGGATGGAAGCGTCGTCCAGGTGGGCGTACACTCCATCCAGAGAACCGAATTTCAGCAGCAGGTCGGTGGCGGTCTTGGGGCCCACACCGGCCACGCCGGGGATGTTGTCGGAGGAATCCCCCATCAGGGCCTTCAGGTCGATAAGGGTCCTGGGTTCAAAGCCATACTCGGCCCGGAAGGCTTCCTCGTCATATACCTTGGCGGTGGTGGAGCCGGGCTTGGAGATTACCAGCTTCACATGGACGTTTTCATCAATGAGCTGCAGGGAATCCCGGTCGCCGGTGACGATGACGCACTCCCAGCCGCTTTGGGAGCAGATTTTCCCCACCGTTCCGATGACATCGTCAGCTTCCCACCCCTGGCACTCGTAGATGGGAATGTTCATGGCCCGGAGTACATCCTTCATCACAGGCATCTGCTGGGCCAGCTCCTCGGGCATACCATGGCGGGTGGCCTTGTAGCCGTCGTATTTGAGGTGCCGGAAGGTAGGGCCGTGGAGGTCAAAGGCCACGCACAGGGCCTCCGGCTGCTCCTCCTTCTCCATCCGCTCCAGGATGTTCAGGAAGCCGTAGATGGCGTGGGTGTAGAGTCCGTCCCGGGTGGTCAGGGGCCGAACGCCGAAAAACGCCCGGTTGATCACACTGTTGCCGTCCAGAATCATCAGTTTCATAGTGTAAATTCCTTATATCAAACGTAAAGTGACAGATGTGCTGAAGCGAGGCAGGGGCCCCGCTTCAGATTGGTTCTCTCTATATTTAGATGCGCTTCCACTTGCTGCCCTGGGGGGTGTCGATGATTTCGATGCCCCGGGCCTTCAGCTCGTCCCGGATGCGGTCTGCCTCGGCAAAGTTCTTTGCTTTCTTGGCGGCAGTGCGTTGGGCAACCAGTGCATCGATCTCCGGGTCGGCGCTCTGGGCGGCCTCCTGGGCCTGCTTGGCTGCCAACTTATCCGCGGCTTCCATCAGATTCAGGGACAGCACCCGGTCAAAGTCAGCAAGCAATGCCCGCTTGGTGGCGTCATTGCACTTGGCCTTGAGCACATCATAGAGGCTGGTGACGGCCACGGAGGTGTTCAGGTCGCCGTTCAGAGCGTTTTCAAAGCGCTTCTTCTGCTCGGCAAAGGCAGCTTCGTCCACCTCTCCGTCCTTCCCCAGGGCGGCGATCCGGGCGATCAGCTTGTCATAGCCCGCGGCGGCGTTCTGCAGGTTCTCCCAGGAGAATACCAGATTCCGGCGGTAGTGGCTCTGCAGGCAGAAGTAGCGGTAGGCCATGGGGTCAAAGCCCTTTTCCTCCAGCAATGACACGGTGAGAAACTCGCCCTTGGACTTGCTCATTTTGCCGCTGTCGGTGTTCAGGTGGTGGACATGGAACCAGTAATTGCACCACTTGTGGCCCAGGTAGCTTTCGGACTGGGCAATCTCATTGGTGTGGTGGGGGAAGGCATTGTCAATGCCGCCGGCGTGGATGTCCAGGTACTCCCCCAGGTGCTTCATGGAGATGCAGGAGCACTCGATGTGCCAGCCGGGGTAGCCCACGCCCCAGGGAGAGTCCCACTTGAGGGCCTGATCCTCAAACTTGGACTTGGTAAACCAGAGGACGAAGTCGTTCTTGTTGCGCTTGTTGGTGTCCTCCTCCACGCCCTCCCGGACGCCCACGGCCAGATCCTCCTCGTCGTGGTCGTTGAAGACGTAGTACTGGGGCAGGGTGGCGGTGTCAAAGTAGACATTGCCCCCGGCAATATAGGCATTGCCCTTTTCCAGCAGGGTGCTGACCATGTGGATATACTCGTCAATGCAGTTGGTGGCGGGCTCTACAACGTCAGGCCGCTTGATGTTCAGCTTGTCGCAGTCAGAGAAAAAGGCGTCGGTATAGTATTTTGCGATTTCCATGACGGTCTTATGCTCCCGCCGGGCGCCCTTGAGCATCTTGTCCTCGCCGGTGTCGGCGTCGGAGGACAGATGGCCCACGTCGGTGATGTTCATCACGCGCTTCACAGGGTAGCCCAGATACCGCAGGCTCTTTTCCAGTACATCCTCCATGATATAGGTGCGCAGGTTGCCGATGTGGGCATAGTGGTACACTGTCGGGCCGCAGGTGTACATCCGCACCAGCTTTTCGTCCCGGGGGACAAAGAGCTCCTTCTTATGGGTCAGGGAATTATACAGATACATGTTGGTTTCCTCCATTTTCCGAGCAGAAAAAAAGCCCCTTGTACCGCAATACAAGAGGCGGCTGTTCACCGCGGTTCCACTCTCATTTTTCACTTTTGTATGGTTCGCTCCCGGACGCACCTTCACCCCGCCATGCTCCGCCCAGGCTTCCAGCCAACGACCCGGGTTCTCTGGGGAAAGGGCATGGGTTACTCTTTCCGATCAACGCGATATTTGATTTGGTTCATTTTACCACCGCTTTTGCCCTCTTGTCAAGGGAAAAAGCCGGCGTTTCCAGGTATATCCATGGAAAATTATTAAGATAATCTTATGCTATTGACAAATGACTCCCTATTTCGCTATAATAACGTCGAGAGAAAAGACGAAAGTGAGGTACCGCCATGAATTTCTCTGCCAATACGCTCAGGAAAGTGCTGAGCCTGACTCTTTGCGTATGTCTGACAGCGGCACTGCTCGCCGGCTGCAAGAAGGATGATAAAACCCCCGCCTCCACCGATCCCGGCCTGAATCTGGTAACAGACAATACCACGACAGCTCCCGTGGAAACCCAGCCCCAGGCCACGGAGCCCACGGTGAAGATCAACGAGAATACCGGCGTGGTGCTCAGCGGCATGAACGTGCGCAGTTCCCCCAGCCAGGATGCCAACGTCACCGCCACCCTGTCCGCCGGTGACCGGGTGGAGATCGTCCGCCGGGAGGAGCTGGCAGGTACCAGCTGGGGCTACATTACCGATCCTGTGGGCTGGATCGTCCTGGACTATGTGAAGATGGACATCGAGCCGACCCAGCCTCAGGGACCTGACACCAGCACCCCCGCCGGCAACGGCGAGATCACCCCCACCGAGCCTCCTGCCACCACCACGGTCAAGGGCGTCATCACCGCCAACGGCCTGAACATCCGCAGCGAACCCAAGACCGGTAAGGTGCAGGGCAGCTATAACAAGGGTGACGTGGTCACCATTCTGGAGACCAAGGACGGCTGGGGCCGGACCAACAAGGGCTGGATTTCCATGGACTATGTCAATACTACCGGCACCAGCTCCAATACCGGCAGCAATACAGGCAGCAATACAGGCTCCAACACCAATAACAATACCAGCAGCAATGTGTCCGGCAACGGCAGCACCACTGTCCAGTTCCGGGGCATCGTCATCGCCAGCGATCTGAATATCCGCGCCAGCGCCTCCCAGAGCGCCGACCGGCTGGGCAGCTACAGCTACGGCAAGCGGGTGGAGTTCTATGAGAAGGACGGCAGCTGGGGCCGCACCAAGGACGGCTGGATCAGCCTGAACTATGTCTATCAGGACGGCACCACCGGCAGCAACACCGCCACCGGCACCGTCACCGGCAACGGACTGCGCATCCGCTCCGGCCCCGGCACGGGCTATGATGTGGTGGGCAGCCTGAGCGCCGGCGACACCGTGAAGATCCTGGAGCAGTTCAAGTATGACGGCACCACCTGGGGCTGCATCAAGAACGGCTGGATCTCCATGGATTATGTGGATATCGGCAGCGGCAGCAGCGGCGGCACCGACTCCGGAACCGGCTCCGGCACTACCAATGGCAGCCAGACCGGCACCATCACCGCCACCGGCCTGTACATCCGCAGCACCGCCGGTAAGGACGGCGCCGTGGTTGGCTCCTATCAGAAGGGCGATGTGGTCACCATTCTGGAGACCACCAGCGTGGGCACCACCCAGTGGGGCCGCACCAACCTGGGCTGGATCTCCATGGACTACGTAAACCTGACCTGATCCTGCCTCAAGCGCATATACAAAGCCTCCCATGGTTTGTCTGACCATGGGAGGCTTTTTGAAGTGCGCCAAAGTATGCAGCATGTGCTTGGGCTTGGAGAAAAGAGCCATCATGCGATTTCCCAACAAATTGGGTAACACTAGTTTATCCTGCAATTGAGCCGCAGATCGCCGATGGCGACGAGAAGTGTATGGGCTGCGTTTTTGCGGCGATGCTCTGACCGCGCAACTGTCTCATAAAAGGATTCAGTGCTGTTTTATGAAAAACCAGAATCAGAATGAAGAAGACACTTTTCCACGTGCCTGTGCGGATCGTTTACAGTTCGTTCATATATTCAATGAGCAACACCAGAGCCGCACCCCGGGCGGCGGCATTGGGGCCGTGGACACCTCTGCGGAAGGAGAAAGTGGTATTTTTGAAGGAGGCGGCGTGCTTCACCTTGCTGTCCAGCATTTGCAGATGGGCTTCGGTGAGATATGGTTGCAAAAAGCCCGCAAGAATAAACTCACAGTCGATGACCATGCGGATATTGTTAATAGCCAGAGCCAGATAATCCAGATAGTGATCAAAGACTTCAGTGCAGTGGGGATCGCCGGCATTCAGCTTTTCAAAGAAATGATCCACATCCATCCCGGCATCGGTCTCAAGACTGTTGACGGAGCAATATCCCTCCAGGCAGCCTCGCTGCCCACAGTAGCACTTTCGGCCTCCGGGGACCAAACGCATATGCTCCAGAATGCAGCTGCTTGCTTCATCGCCAAGATAGACATGCCGCCCCATAATCAGTGCGCCGCCCAAATTGCGGTTCAGTGCAATATAGACTGCGTTCTGAATGTCGGGATACTCCCAGAGCTCCGCAAAGGCAGCAACTTCGGTATCATGGAACAACCGACAGTTGATCCGCAGATTCTTCTGGAACACAGACCGGTCTGTACCGGTATAGCCCAAAATGTCACCATTGATGATCGTCTGCCCATCCCTGGAGACCAGACCCTGAACAGCCAGCCCAATGCCGAGAATGTCGCTGCTGGGATACTTCAGGGAATCCACAAACTGATTCACTGCGGCACCAAAGGCGGCATAATAGGCTTCGCTGCGCTCAAAGGGTATGGGATAGGTTTTTTCCTTAATTGGTTTGCCGTACAGATCCATCGCGGTAATCATGATGGATTCCCGGAGAAGAGAAACGCCAACGGCAATTCTGGCGCGGGGGGCAATGGAGATGATCTGGGCCTTTCTGCCGCCGGTGGATTCGAAGTAGCCGTTTTTTTCAATGATTCCCATAGCATAAAGTTCTTTGAGGGACTGTGCGACAGTGGGAAGACTCAGCTTCAGATGTTTCGCTATTTCCTGCTTGGAAATAGTCTTCTGATAATAGATTTCCTGGAAAATTCGATTCGTGTTGCTAAGATTTGGTTCTGTTGTGTAAAATGTGTCAATTCTCATTTTTCGGCCTCTTTCAAAAAACGAGTTTATATAAGTATGAAAAGATCGAAAGGGTAATTTGCGAGGAAATGTGACAAATTATGTAAGTGCGAGCTTTTTGGAAGGCGCAGTGGCCCTGCACCGATGATCCGGTATTTGACCTTTGACACTTCAGTGCGCCATTTAGATATTTGTATATTGATTATATAACAGAATTATGAAAAAAACAAACGGAAATTTCACTTTTTTCAGAATAAGGAGAATCGATTTCGGAGTGTGAGACCCCCCTGCCGGGGGGGATTTTTACAGGCCTGCCGCACAACCGCAGGATCTGAGTGGGAAACGGGGACATTTACGTATCCAGATGGCCTGATATTTGACGCTTGGAGAAAGCAAACTGCGTGAAACGATTGAAACGCACCTCCTTTTGCCGATTGTGCGGCCGGTCAAAATGTACACATGGCCGAAAAATAGAGGCACGCTTTTCGTGAAAAAGCACAAAATTAGCGTTGGAACTATGTAGGAAATGATAATTGACAAATGACGGAGATAATGGTACAGTAAAAGCAACTTATAGAAAGTCGTTTTCTATAAGAAAATACGAAATTGAAGGATGGAAATGCATATGAAAAAGGTACTTGCTCTGATTCTTGCGGCAGTCCTTGCCCTGTCGATGGCAGCCTGCCAGAAGACCGCAGCGCCTGCGGCTGAAACGAAAGCACAAGAAACCACACAGAAAGCTCCCGCAGAAGCTCCTGCACAGGAAACGGAAGCGAAGATGCCCACCGCCTCCGGTAAAAAGGTAGTCATCGGTACCTTGGCAAACTGGGTCGGTCTGCCCGCATGGTATGCTTACGCGGAGGGCTACTACGAAGAAGTCGGCCTGGACGTGGAGATCGTCAACTTTGGCTCTCAGGGAACCCTGGTCAATGAAGCAATGGCTGCCGATGAATGCGACATTGCCGTTTCCGGCATGGCATCTGTTTATGCACTGTCTACCGGAATGTATACCTATATTGGTGATGGCTGCCTGACCATCAGCGGTGAATCCCTCTATGCCCGGCCGGACAGCAATATCTATGCCACAGGTCCGGATGCCAACGGCGTCTATGGCAGCAAGGAAACTCTGAAGGATGCTACCATTCTTGGCCCCATGAACACCACCGCCCAGATGAACGCCATTGCCTATATGCAGTATTTTGGCTACTCTGCGGATCAGTTCACCTTTACGAACCTGGATTATTCTTCATCTCTTGCAGCCTTTGAGTCCGGACAGGGCGACCTGATTGCCGTCAACCCCACCTACGCCGCTTACCTGGAAGCCGACGGCTATGTGAAGGTCGCGGACTTTACCCAGATCTCCACCCAGGACATTATCGATGCGGTTTACTGCCAGAACGAGATGCTGGAGGAGCGTCCTGAGGATGTGGAGCTGTTCCTGTACTGCTACTATAAGGCTTGCGCGGACATGCTGGCAAACCAGGATAACCGTGTGGCGGTTGCCTACAAGTGGTATGTGGACGAGGGCCTCAACTACACCGAGCAGGATGTTATCAACGAAGTCAGTCTGAAGAGCTATTTCACCCTGGAATCTGTGGATGCCGGAGAATATAAGCTGGGTGACTTTATGCGCTTTGCCGGTGAATTCCTGCTGGCCAACGAGAAGGTTACGGCAGAGGATCTGGAAAATGTCAAAGCCAGCATCAACGACACCTACATCAACAATGTGAAGGCATGGGCCGCGAAATAAGCGCCGCTCCATACCAGAGCCAATAGATCGGTAGTCATCAGCAGGGAGCTGCTCTTTGTGGAGTGGCTTCCTGCTTACAAATTTGGAGAACAGATTGGGGGAGGAAATGTGCTTAAAAAGAAAAAGTGGGGATATACCCTGGCTTCCCTGGTATCCGTTGTTACGGTACTGGCGGCATGGTATATCTGCATCAATGTCCTGCATCTGAAGGCGGAAACGGTGTTTCCGGGGCCTATAACAGTGGCAAAAACCTTTTTCCAGAAGCTGTATACGAAAGCGCCTGACGGCGCAACGCTTCTGGTCCATCTGGCTTCCAGCCTGAAGGTTGCACTTTTGGGCTATGCACTTGGCGTTGTGTTTGGCGTTCCCGTGGGGATTATGATGGCCTGGAATAAGTGGGTGGACCGGTTTGTACGGCCGCTGTTTGATCTGATTCGCCCGGTGCCGGGACTGGCCTGGATACCTATGTTCATCCTCCTGTTTGGCATCGGCATCATGCCGAAGGCGGCGGTTATTTTCCTCAGTACCGCTGTGGCCTGCATTGTCAACTGCTATACCGGTATCCGACAGACCAGGCAGGAGCACCTTTGGGTGGGAGACGTGTTTGGCGCCTCCGATGCGCAGAAGCTGTTTCGAATCGCAATTCCAACGGCGCTGCCCATGATCTTTACCGGTCTTCGGGTTGCCATGGGTGCAGCGTGGATGGCGCTGGTGGCTGCCGAACTGCTGGCTGCATCTGAGGGCCTGGGATATATGATTCAGCAGGGACGGTATTCCTCAAAGCCCGCGCTGGTGTTTGTTGGTATGCTGATGATAGGACTGGTGGGCCTTGCAATGGATGTGGTTCTCCACTGGCTGGAAAAGAAAGTTGCGAAAGGAATGAACGCAGAATGAAAGAGGAATCAAAAGAAAATCTGGTTTGCGGATTGTGCGCCATAACTTCCGTTTTTGCGTTCCTCCTGGTATGGTACCTGGGCTGCACCTTTACGGCGCTGGGCAAGCTGTTGCCCGACCCCATTACGGTTCTCATCGGAATGTGGGGCTATATCGTGGGAACAGTGGGCAAATGCAGCCTGCTGATGCATGCACTGCACAGCCTGCAAAGGGTATTGATAGGCTTTTTGATCGGATCGGCACTGGGCATCAGCCTGGGCCTTCTGATGGGACGCTACCGTCTGGCACGGGCAATCTTTAACCCAATCTTCCGGGTAATTCGCCCAATCCCCCCCATTGCCTGGATTCCCATCTCCATTATCTGGTTTGGTCTGGGTGAAACGCCGAAAATCTTCCTGATTGCGCTGGCAGCCTTTGCCAATACCACACTGAACGCCATGACCGGCGCGGAGAGCGTTGACAAGACCGTCATCAACGCCGCGAAAATGCTGGGCGCGAATGAGTTCCAGATATTTACCACAGTGGTGATTCCATCCGCGGTGCCATCCATCTTTGCAGGCCTGCAGGTGGGCATTTCCTGTGCCTGGGCCTCCGTGGTGGCCGCGGAAATGGTGAAGGCATCCAACGGCCTGGGCTGGATCATCCAGGCAGGTATGGACAATAACAATATGACCCAAATCATTTCAGGTATCATTATGATTGGCCTGGGTGGATTTATCCTGACATACATTATGAGAACCATAGAAGGAGTTGCTTGCAGATGGAACAGGAGCGGAAGATGAAAGCCGGTATCGAGTGTATCAACGCGGGCAAGGTTTTTGTGACTCCTGAGGGGGAACACGAGGTGGTCAGGAACCTGAGCTTTGCCACAAAGGAAAACGAATTCCTGGTTCTGTTTGGCCCCGGTCAGTGCGGAAAGACCACCATCATCAATATGATTGCCGGCTTTGAAGATGTGACCTCCGGCAGAATTCTGGCAGACGGGAAAAAAGTGGAAAAGCCCGAGCCGTCCCGCGGAGTGGTATTTCAGAATATTGCTCTGTTTCCCTGGATGACCACCATGGGCAATGTGGAATACGGCTTAAAAATCCGGGGCGTGAAGAAGGAACAGCGGCGGGCGGAAGCTCAGAAATATATTGATCTGGTGGGACTTAGCGGATTTGAGAATTCCTTCCCGGTGCAGCTTTCCGGCGGCATGAAGCAGCGCGTGGGCATTGCCCGGGCTTACTGCAATGAGCCGGAGGTGATGCTGATGGACGAGCCTTTTGGCGCGCTGGATGCCCAGACACGCTACCTGATGCAGGAGGAACTGCAGCGGATCTGGAGTGCGGAGAAGCGCACTGTCATCTTCGTGACCAACAACATCGAGGAGGCGCTCTATCTGGCGGACCGGATCATCGTGCTGACCAACTGCCCCGCGACAATCAAAAAGGAATATGTGATCGATCTGCCTCGTCCCCGCAATCTCGTCTCTGAAGAATTCCTGGCTCTGCGCAGAGAGATCACAGGTATTTTGGACAGTTCACAGGAGGATTGAACATGGAGGAAAAGGTAAAAGTCTCCGTCAGACATCTGACAAAAAAATTCGGCGACCTCCTGGTTCTGAATGACTGCTCATTTGACGTTCTGGATGGCGATCTGCTGTGTGTGGTGGGACCTACCGGCTGCGGAAAAACCACTTTTCTGAACAGTCTGGTCAATATCTATGACATTACCGCAGGCGAAATTCTGCTGGATGGACAGAAGGTCAATACAAAAAAGCAGAGCATTGCCTACATCTTCCAGGGGGACTCCACAATGCCCTGGCTGACGGTGGAAGAAAATGTCAGCTTTGGACTGAACATCAAGAAGCTCCCCAAACAGCTGCGCAAAGAGCGGGTAGACAAGTACCTGGACATCGTCGGCCTGACGAAATATCGGAATTACTATCCCAAGCAGCTTTCCGCCAGTATGCTCCAGCGAGTCAGTATTGCCCGGGCCTTTGCCACAGAGCCAGAACTTCTGCTTATGGATGAGCCGTATGGGCAGTTGGATATTGAGCTTCGCTTCAAGCTGGAGGATGAACTGGTAAAGCTCCAGGAAATGACAAAGACCACGGTTATTTTCATTACACACAATATTGAGGAAGCGGTCTATCTGGGGAATAAAATTATGGTTCTGACCAACAAACCCACAACCGTTAAGAAGACGCTGGCCAATAACCTGCCCCGGCCGCGGGACATAACCTCTCCGGACTTCATCGCGCTGCGCAATGAGGTCACTGATTTGATTAAGTGGTGGTAAAAATGAGCAAGCAATATAACATTTTATGGTTCTGCACCGATCAGCAGCGATGGGATACCATTCACAGCCTGGGAAATCCCTACATCCACACGCCCAATCTGGATCGGCTGGCGGAGGAGGGCGTGGCATTTACAAGGGCGTACACCCAATCGCCTATCTGTACCCCCAGCCGGGCATGCTTTATGACCGGACGCTATCCCCGGTCAACAAAAGCAATTTTCAACGGAAATGAAAAATTCTCCAAGGACGAAAAACTTGTGTCCAAGCTGTTCCAGGAGCAAGGCTACGTGTGCGGCCTGACAGGGAAGCTGCATCTGACCGCTGCCGAGGGCAGGGTGGAGGCCCGGACGGATGACGGCTATACCTATTTCGCCTACAGCCACCACCCTCACAACGACTGGCCCGATGACGGCAACCAGTATCAGGTCTGGCTGCGGGAGCACGGGGTGAAGTGGGAAGAAATCTATGGCGGGAAGTTCACCAGCATGGCCACATGGCCGCCGGTGGCCAATCCCGGCTTCTCTGGAAAGCAGGTGGGTGTTCCGGCCGAGTACCACCAGACCACCTTCTGCGTGGAAAAGGCAATCGACTTCATTGAACAGAACCGGGGCCGGCCCTGGTATATCAACATCAATCCCTTTGACCCCCATCCTCCGCTGGATCCTCCCCAGGCCTACAAGGATCGCCTGAGGGTTGAAGACATGCCGCTTCCCAAATACCGGGAAGGAGAGATGGAGACGAAGCCGCCCCATCAGCAAAAGGATCTGCTGCAGGGTGGCCAGGACGGCCAGGCAGAGATCTACGCAGAGCTTTCGGACTATGAAAAGAGGGAGCACTTCCGCGACTATTACGCAGAGATTGAGCTGATCGATGACCAGTTCGGCAGGCTGATGGCGTATCTGGAGAAGACAGGCCAGCGGGACGATACCATCGTGATTTTTATGAGTGATCACGGAGAAATGAATGGTGACCATGGCCTGTACTGGAAGGGCGCCTATTTTTATGAAGGACTTGTCCACGTGCCGCTGATTATTTCCTGCCCGTCCATATTCAGAAAGGGACTGCGCTCCGATGCGCTGGTGGGCCTGGTGGATATTGCACCCACGCTGCTGGAAGCAATCGGCCAGGAGGTGCCGTACTACATGCAGGGAAAAAGCTTCCTGAAAATTCTTACCGGAGAAGCTGACCCCCATCATTTCCGGGACGCGGTTTACGCGGAGTATTACCATACCCTGAAGGGCACCCATGAGAACATCAACGCAACAATGTATTTTGATGGGCGTTACAAGCTGGTCTGTTATCACGGCGAATCCTACGGAGAACTCTATGATCTTGCCGCAGATCCGGATGAATTCCAGAATCTGTGGGATGATTCAGCCTATCAGGAGCGGAAAGCTGCCTTGATTTTGAAAAGCTACAGCAACACGGTTCTGTGCAATATGGACGAGTCCATGCACCGTGTGTATTCCTTCTGACACATAATTTGTTTGGATAAGGAAGAGTAATATGAAAGCAACCTATTTTCTTGGAAATGGTAAATTCGAGACGAAAGAAGTGCCGCTTCGGAAGCCGGAGGCAGATGAGGTCGTGGTAAAGGTCGCGGCCTGCGGCATCTGCGGAACAGATATCCACATATATCATGGAGACAAGGGATCAGCAGATGTGACTCCCCCAGTGATACTTGGACATGAATTTTCCGGTATTGTGGAAGAAATCGGAGCAAATGTGACTTCTCTCCAGGTGGGAGATCATGTGACGGTTGACCCCAACATCTATTGCGGAAGCTGTCATTACTGCAAAATCGGCAAGAAGAACATGTGCCGGAATCTGTTTGCCATTGGCGTGAACCGGGATGGAGGATTTGCGGAGAAATGTGTGGTTCCGGAGAAGCAGTGTGTGCTCCTGGATAAAAAGATTCCGCTGGAATATGGTGCAATGACGGAGCCGCTGGCCTGCTGCCTGCGGGGTATCGACATCGCGGACATCCGTCCCGGAAACACCGTTCTAGTTATCGGAGATGGCGCCATTGGCCTGCTTATGGTTCAGCTGGCAAAGCTGGCAGGCGCCTCCAAAGTCATCCTCAGCGCACCCATTGACAGCCGCAGGGAGATCGGACTGGCGCTGGGCGCGGACGTGGTGGTGAATCCCGTAAAAGAGGACCTTCTCGGCCGAATCCGGGAGGAGTTCCGTTCAGACGGCGCGGATGTGGTTATTGAGTGCGTGGGAAGCATCCAGGCGACGGGGCAGGCGGTGGAGGCTGCTGACCGCGGCGGTACTGTGCTGCTATTCAGTGTCCCCAAGGCGGGAGCGACCTACTGCCTCAGTATGGAGAGCGTATTCCAGAAGGAATTGAAGATCTGCGGTTCTTTTGTAAATCCGGATACCCATGGCCGGGCAGCTGCACTCATCAGCTCCGGAAAGATCCGGCTGGAGCCGATTCTTACACACGCGTTTCCCATTGACCAGCTGGAAGACGCAATCCACATGCAGATGCGTGCCGACTCCATCAAGGTTCTTGTAAAGCCCGGTATTACAGAAATGGAGAGAAACAGCGGCATCGCGGCGCGCTGAGAAAAGGAGAGCTCCTTTATGGAAAAGGAAATGATTCAGCAGATAATGTATGCACCCCATCAGGTCAGCTTCCGGAAAACAGTGGTGCCTGCGGTTCAGCCCGGGCAGGTCCGTGTCAAAATCAAGATGATCGGCATCTGCGGCAGTGACATCCATGTTTTTCACGGAACCCACCCCTTCACTGCCTACCCGGTGACCCAGGGGCACGAGGTGTCCGGTGAGATTGTGGAGCTGGGAGAAAATGTAACCGGCTTGGAGCTGGGGCAGAGCGTTACCATCGAGCCTCAGGTAGTGTGCGGAAAGTGCCATCCCTGCCGGCATGGAAAATATAATCTGTGCGAGGAACTGAAGGTAATGGGATTCCAGACCACCGGTACCGCATCGACCTATTTTGTGGTGGACGCCGCCAAGGTAACACCGCTGCCGGAAGGCGTGGATTACAAGGCAGGCGCCATGGTAGAGCCGCTGGCTGTGGCAGTACACGCCGTGCGCAGAGCCGGCGATGTCCGGGGTATGAAGATCGCAGTGCTGGGGGCCGGGCCAATTGGCAATCTGGTGGCCCAGACTGCAAAGGGCCTGGGCGCAGAGGCGGTGCTGGTTACCGACGTCAGCGACTATCGCCTGGAGCTTGCCGGAAAAGTGGGGGCTGATTATACGGTAAATACCCGGAAGGAGAACTTCGGGGATGCAATGGTGGCATGCTTCGGCCAGGATAAGGCGGATGTAATCTATGACTGTGCCGGCAATGATACCACCATCGGTCAGGCAATTCAGTACGCCCGAAAGGGAAGTACGATCATTCTTGTGGCGGTTTTTGCCGGAATGGCAAAGGTGGATCTTGCGGTTCTCAACGACCATGAGCTGGATCTGAATACCACGATGATGTACCGCCACGAGGATTATCTCAAGGCAATGGAGCTGATCCAGGCAGGCAGGGTGCAGCTGGAGCCGCTGCAAAGCAAGGTATTTCCCTTTGGCCAGTATCAGCAGGCCTATGAATTCATAGATGCAAACCGTGAGACGACCATGAAGGTTTTGATCAACGTAGAAGACGATGAAGAAATAGTGCTGTAATATATGGACGGTGAAACAGGGATGTGTACCGTCTGCAGGGCAATTTTGCATGGGGACAGCACACGAACTGCCTCCATGCAATGCTCGATTGTACCAATCGGATTTCCGTTACGGCATGTGCCTTTCCGCCCACAGCTTTCCGGGTATTTTACCCGGTTCTGCCCGGGCCGTCCTTTCGAATCCCATTCTCTCCGCAGGAAAAAGGCACGCCGAAGCGTGCCTTTTTCCTGGCGGAGAGAATGGGATTCGAACCCATGGCGGATTGCTCCGTCACCGGTTTTCAAGACCGGCTCCTTAAACCACTCGGACATCTCTCCAACTGACCTTCACTATAGCATTTCCCGGCGGAAAAGTCAAGCCGTCCACCGCACGGCGTTACGGCCGATTCTCCGGCTTCCCGGCCAGCGCCATCACGGCGTCCAGCTTCCGGCATACGGCGCCGTAGTTCTCCCGCCGGTGGGGAAAGAGGCAGCCGGAGCAGTCCTTGATCCCGGCATCGGTATACCGGAAGCTGCCGCCGCAGCGGCTGCCCAGACAGTACAGCGGGCAATAGCAGAACAGACAATTAAAATTCTCCCGGTCTGCACCGGCATGGCAGGGAAACCAGGGGCAATCCGTATTCTGGAAATAGTCGTAGCCGTTCATTCACACATCCTCTTTTCGCAGCTGGGGGAACAGATTCCAGGGCCAGCGGCTGTCGGGCAGCCGGGAAAAGTGCAAAGCTTCACCGGTTTCGGGATGGCGGAAGCCGATGCGGCAGGACCACAGGGCAAGTCCGCAGTCCTCCTCCGGGACGGCATATTTTCGCTCTCCAACCAGAGGCAGCCCCCGGCTGGAAAACTGCACCCGAATCTGATGGGTGCGCCCGGTTTGCAGCCGGATGCGGATCAGGCTGAGACCATCCCGTTCGTCCTCCACCCGGTAGTGCAGGATGGCCTCCTGCACACCCTTTCCGGGCTCCCGGGCAACAAAGGTCATTTTCCTGGCCTTGTCCCGGTACAGAAGGTCAGTCAGCGTCCCCCGGGACTCCGGCACAGAGCCGTGCACCACGGCCAGATACTCCTTTTCCAGCTCGTCCTCCCGTACCTGGCGGCTCAGCTCCGATGCAGCCGGGGCAGACCGGGCCAGAACCATCACCCCGCCCACAACCCGGTCCAGCCGGTGGACGGTGCGCACGTCGGCGTTGGGGTCGCCCAGCTCCCGGCGGACAAGCTCCGGCACACCGCCGGGTTCGTCCGTGGAGAGTACCCGCTCCGGCTTGACGCAGACGACCACCTGAGAATCCTGATACAGAATGTCCATTGCAATCCATCCCTTCTGCCTTCAGTTTATCAGAGAACTGCCCGGCAGGCAAGAGGAAAAAGAAAAAACAGAAATTTCAAAAAAAGACTTGCATTTTCCCGGAAAGTGTGCTAATATACTTGAGCCGTCAGAGGGCGGCGGAATATCATATCCGGGTGTGGCGAAGTTTGGTATCGCGCTTGAATGGGGTTCAAGAGGCCTCGAGTTCGAATCTCGACACTCGGACCAAAAAAGTTGGTAGTTTATCTGATAACTACCAACTTTTTTCATGTAAAAAAATCGTCTTACATTTTTCCTCAGTTGTGCAAGATGTGATGTTATTGCATACCTATTGCAGACACTATCATAGCGCATTTGTTGCCTAAATTTGCCACATAAGTGGCTAAATAATGGCCGTCCTCCTACCCGATTGGAAAACTGTGGCTATGCAATCGTGCCCTATTCTTTAGATGTGCTCCGTGAAGCCCCAGATGGATGCCGGAAAGGACCAGCGCTGCCGCCGCGAAGAAGTAGTGCCACATCTGCAGGCCGCGGGCACCGGCGATGGCAGTGGGGAGGGTCTTGGAGATCAGAAGACCCGTGACCAGAACTGCCGTCATAGACGCAAGCAGCAGCACGTCCACAATCCAGCGGGCATTCAGCTTCGCTTTCCACCCAAAAATACCAACCGTTACGGCGCGAATCCATTTCCAGTTCAGCGCCTTGTGAAGCAGGAACAGCCCGCACAGCGCGATACCACCCCATTCGTGAAACTGCATACTGATGGCTCGTTTCTGATACATCAGTGCCAGCAGCACCAGCAGTACCAGATCCAATGTGAGTTTAACGTAGATTTTCCTCTTATTCATATCCAATTATCCTTATTTAGCGGTAAAGCTTTGGGTGGCATTTCCAACACGCAGGGTGTAGCTTTCGCCGGGCTGAATGGCAGGACAACTGAGA
>CALYRG010000011.1 GCA_945482615.1 uncultured Clostridia bacterium
ATTGGAATTGAATAAATCAATAATGCTATTATTCGATATCTTTTATAAATCGAATTTGCCCTTTTTCATTGTTGTATCCCATTGCTCGATAAAATGAATGTGCTTCCTTTCGAGAGGCTCCTGAATTCAGCCTAATTTTAGTTATACCTACCTCTTTCGCCCAACTTTCAGTGCGGTTCAGTAGCATCCTTCCAATGCCACACCTTCTAAACTTGGAGGAAACCGCTAAACCCAGAACATTTAACATCGGTTCAAAATATAGTGTTTCATATTTTTCTGCATGAATATACCCAACAACAATTCCGTTGACTTCTGCAACAAATACTCTTTCTCTCCCATTATCAAGGTTGCTTATCCGAGTTGCTACAAATTCACAACTGCAATCGTAACCCAAGTCATCGCAACTGATATTACATATTGCAAAAGCATCTTGCATAGTGGCTTCGCGGACAAACATATCTTATCTCACCTACAAATTCCAGTTTATCAGTGCGTTCATGTTACCACCCATCACCCCGAAAATCAATGGTCTGTTATTCTCATGTTCTATATTACTTTTGAAAACAAAAGTAATATTGTGGACAGCACGGAACATCTCGTTGCGTCCGGTGCCGATGCGGGCAGTGCCTTTCCATCCTTCTCCGGCTTCCCAGCGTTCCCGCCAGTCAGAATGGAAGTATTCTTCGTCAAACACCGGGCCAAAAAAGCAGGTGGAACCGGCACAGTCACACAGTTCTACTTTTTCCTTGGTTTCTTTTTTGCGGTTTTGGTTTTCAGCTGGCGGACGAGCTCCACAAAGGCCTCGTCCCCACTGTGTAGGGTGAACTCCCGGTCTGCTTTTACGGTGACACTGGCCATTTTTGCAGGGGCTGTGGTGGCTTTTCCGGAGGCATCCTTACCGGTGAGGCGTTTGATTTTGCCAAAGGGCAGGGCGGTATACCCGTTTTTGTCCTCGATGATGAGGCGCTTGCTGGTAAGAATCCACCGTCCGCCCCGCTGAGGGCAGATGCACCTGACCGTCTCCCTGGGCTGGAGCAAGGTTTCCAGGGTGCGGGCCTTGTCCCGCTCCCGGCGGAATCTGGCCTTTTTCACCGCCGACCAGATCCACAGTCCGGCAAGCACCGCCAGTACTGCCAGATACGGCCAGTACGCAATCAGCGCTTCCATGGGTCACAGCTCCAGATAGGAATCCGAGTACACCACCCGGTTCAGAATCACGTCGCAGGAGCGGATGGTCTCCATCATCCGGCTGTCGCAGGGATTGACAATGGCGCAGGTCATACCCTGCATCATGGCCATGGCCATCATGGCGGAGTCCATCACCGGGCGCACCGCCCTGGGTGCGCCGTTGGAGACGTTGGAAACGCCGCCAGTGGACTTGAGCCCCTCCTGCGACAATAGCCGCAGGGTTTCCAGCACATCCGCCTGCTTGTCCTGCATGCCCTTCACCACCAAAAACAGCGGATCGAACCAGAGGTCATCGGATGCCATGCCCAGATGCAGTCCTCTCTCCAGCAGCTCGTGGCAGAACTTCATCCGCTCTCCCACATCCCGGGCGATCCCATCGGCAGAGCACAGGGCAATGCAGACGGCATCGTTGGCGGCAGCCAGATCCAGGAAGCACCGGCGGGAACCGGCATCGGCGGAGTTCACCACCGGCTTTCCGTGGGTACGGTCATACACCCGGATGCCCGCCTCAATGGCCTTCTGGTTGGCCGTGTCCAGCACCAGCGGGACACTGTCAAAATTCTCCTGCAGCAGCTTCACCGCCCACATCATCCGCTCCGGGCCGTCGGAGGCCGCAGGGCCGATGTTCACGTCCAGATAGGTGGCTCCGGCGGCGATCTGCTCCGCGGCCCGCTTCAGGATGGGGCCGGGATCCCGCTCATCCATGGCCCGGCGGATCACCGGGGAGATGCAGTGGATCCGCTCGCCGATAACGGTAAATGCGCGGCTGCCGGGGGCTCTTCCCCGGTAGTGCACACCCAGGTCTTCGTGGTGGATGGGAGGCAGCCGCTCCAGAAGCTCCTGGAAGGTGTATTCCCCCGACTGCTCCTTCTGTGCGGCAGCAGTCTCCTGTGCCGCCGCGTGAGCCGCAGTAAGATACGCCTTCTCCTTCATGTACTGCGGCAGCTGCACCGCCTCGCCGGGGCCCGCCACCACCGTCCAGCCGGGCAGGGCCTGCTGAATCTGGCGGCGCATCACCGCCACCTTACCGGGGATGATGAGGATGCGGCTTCTGATTTTGCGCTCCACCGCCAGGTTTTCCAGCGTCTTCTTCACAGACTCTGCCGACAGCTTGCCCGCCGCCCAGGCCGTGAGCACGCTCATCCCCGCGGCATCACAGATAATGAGGTTCACCTTCTCATTGGATCGCTCCAGCTCGCCGCGAACCAGAAAATAGGTCAGGGCAAAGTCCACGGTAATGGCGCAGGGGCTGTTTTCATCCGCTCCATTCAGCGGATAAATGGCGCTTTCCACCTTCATAGGCTTCTGAGGGTCGGTAAAAATGTTCTGCCGCAGACCATACAGGGGCAGGGCCTGGGCGTAGTCCATGTCCTGCATCACGAGAACAGAGCCGTAGCGCTGGATGAACATGGCGGCATAGGCGGTCTGCAGCCGGATATCTCCATGGGCCAGCTCCGCGATATTGACAATGGAAGGATACCCAAAGGTGCGGTCTCCTCCCTTCAGCGCTGCCCGGCGCACCAGCACCGCATTGCGCAGAGTCTTGGCGGCGGTGTCTAGTGTGACATCCAGCAGAAGATCTTTGTTTCCCTTCTGCTCCAGATTCCGCACCGTCTCATACAGCTGCTGGATGTCCGGCGCCCACACCCCCAGAGGAACCCCATATTTCCGGGCCAGATCGTTCATTTCCTCCCAGTTGTCCGGGGTCGCCGCATCCAGGACGGCACTGCTTCCCACCGCTTCCAGAGCAGCGGCAGCGCAGGAAGCCTCCCGGCAGTGGAGGATCACACAGCGGCCGGCTGCGGCAGCCTGTCCCGCAAGCTCTGCAAACCGCGCTTCATCCCCTCCGTGGCTGCGCACAAATACGCACTCCACCTGCATCCGCTCCCCGATGCGGGTATAGTCGATGCTTTGCAGCTTCCGAAGCTTCTCCTCCGCCTTCTCCCGGGGGACTCTGGTGCACACGGCAACTGCAAAGAGATTCTTGTGTACCAGCGTCTTTTCATGGCGGTAAAGCACCGTCTCCCCGCCCAGGGAATGGGGGCCGGCCTTTACGGTTGCCATGGGCGGCATCGCCTGCCGCTGCAGCTTTTCCACCGCATCGGCGGAAAAGTATGGGCACTTCTCCAGGGACATGTCCCCCTGGGCAACCTTCATGCAGAAGGCCATGCAGGTGGAAAAGCCGCACTCCCGGCAATTTAACTTGGGGGAGAGCTTAAAAACATCAATGCCTTTGAGGGCCATCAGTCCGCCCCTCCTTCCATCAGTTCCCTGATAAAACGCCGGACGGTCTGCACAGAGGCAGGATGACTCAGAATTACGGCATCCGCTCCGGCGGTGAGATCCGCCGCGGCGGTGGCCGCCTCCATGCAGATGCCCCGCTCCTCCCGGCTGCCCCATTGGGGCTCGTCGGCTTCCTCCGCCACTGCCTCCTTGACGCTCCACACATCCGCGTAGATCGGAGCCGCAATGGGCATCTGCAAATCCTCGTCGGACTGCTCCAGAGCAGCCAGACGAATGCGGTCATAGGTGGAGGCCACATAGTCATAGCCGTAGCCCACAGCGGCGGTGCCCACGTTCATGACGATGCTGTCATAGCTGACTCCCACGCCCTTCAGCATAATGTTCAGCTGCTTGGCAAGGTTCACATCGTCCGCCGTCTGGGCCACGATCTTGTGTCCAAAGTCCCTGGCAAGGGCAGCGATCCTTTGATAGTTTTCGCTCCGGGCGGCAAAGAGCAAAAGATTTCGTCCTTTCAGGGCTTCGGCAATGGCCGTCAGAAGAAGTTCATCCTTTTGAAGATTCCCGCAGCCCACCACCGCAAGGGGTACATCCACGGCTGCTGCCGCTGCCACAGCATCGGCGGTACACGCCTCCACACTCCGGTTCGCCCCGCCGGGGTCAGCACCGGGAAAGCACAGGCACAGAAAGTCCGCCCCGGATCGCTCCCGGGCCCGGACGGCCCGTTGGGCCATGGTTTCGCAGCCTTCGTAAAAGCGGGTCAGCTCCGGCAGGTTCTCCGGCGGCAGATCCGTCACAGCAATCCCTGCCCGGGGCGGGTTTGCAAAGGATGCATCAAAGCCATACAGCGGCATGGCGTTCTGACCGCCCAGGGTGATGGCGCCCTCGCCTGTCCCAAAGGTCACCGTCCGGATTCTGCCGGCACAGGGTGCCCCCTCCGGGATATAAGCCATTGTCAATCCCTCCTGTCAGTCTGTCAGTCCTGCATCTGCGGCAATGCGGGCAACATCATCGTATTTATTCAGCGCATACAGATGGATCCCCGCAACATCGCAGTCCAGATACTGCGCAATCTGACTGACCGTATACGCCATACCGGCGCTTTTGAAGGAGGCCTTTTTGGCCTCGGCATCTGCGTCAAAGGGGTCCTTCACAAAAGGATTGGGGAAAATCCAGTTCCGGGAGATGATCTCGCACAGCGCTCTGGGCATGACGCAGCCGTTCCGGGACAGAGCCATGTTGATGGTGGCCGCCTGATCCAGGACGGGCATCACGCCCGCGTCCACAGGCATCCAGATCCCCGCCGCCCGTATGGCATCCATCCACCGCCGGAACTGATCCATGTCCCAGCACAGCTGGGTCATGATATGGGTGGCACCCAGATCCTGCTTCTGCCTGAGGTATTCAATATCCGCCTCCACAGAGGCAGACTCAATATGCCCCTCCGGCGACCCGGCCACAGCAATGGTAAATGCGTCCCCAAAGGAATCCCGGATAAAGGCCACCAGCTCCGTGGCGTAGTTCAGGTCGCCCCCGGTGCCGGAGGTGCCAGGGAGCAGATCCCCCCGAAGAGCCAGCACATGGCGGATGCCATGCTCCAGATAGGTCTGCAGCTGCCGGCGCATGCCCTCCCGGGTGTTGCCGATGCAGGTAAAATGGGTCATGCCGGTGGTCTTCTCCCGGATTTTGTCCAGAACCTCCAGGTTTCTTCCCACATTGGTGCCCCCCGCCCCATAGGTACAGGAGATGTAGTCCGGACGAAGCGCGCACAGCCGATCCAGTACACCCCCCGCCCCGCAGAGCTTTTCCATACCCGCGTCGGTCTTGGGCGGAAAGACCTCAAAGGAAAGTGTTGTTTTTCTCATGACTGTCTCCTTCACAACCGCTGACGGATGGCATCCGCAATCCGGGCAAACTCCGGAATGCCCAGGGTCTCCCCCCGGACATTTTCCTCCAGTCCCGCCTCCAGGATTACCTGAGCGGGCCCTTCCCTTCCAAGCTCCGGGAAGGCGGCTCTCAGGCCGTTGCTCAGCTTCTTGCGCCGCTGCAGAAAGCTTCCGCGCACCACCCGGAAGAACAGCTCCGGATCTTCGATCCCCCATTCCTTCTCCCGGCGAACCTTCAGGCACACCACCGAGGACATCACCTTTGGCTGGGGCAGGAAGCAGTGGGGCGGCACATCAAACAGAAGCTCCGGCCGGGCATAATACTGACACAGCACACTGAATGCGCCGTAGTCCCCGGTTCCGGGGGCTGCCGCCATCCGCTGGGCCACTTCCTTCTGCACCATGACGGTGATGCTGTCAAAGCACTCGCTTTCCAGCAGCGCTGCCACAATAGGCGAGGTAATGTAGTACGGCAGGTTGGCACAGGCCATGGGCCGCAGGCCGGAAAAGCGTTGCTCCACCAGCCGTGCCACATCCAGCTTCAGAACATCCTCCCAAAGGATGTCCAGATTGTCAAACTCCCCCACTGTCACGTCCAGAATGGGCTTTAACCGCCGGTCCAGCTCCACAGCGCAGACCTTCCCCGCCCGAAGACAGAGCTGCTGGGTCAGAGGGCCCACTCCGGGGCCAATCTCCAGCACTCCGGCCCCCTCGTCCACGCCGGCCTCCCGGGCGATCCGTTCCGGAACCCAGGAGGCGATAAGGAAATTCTGTCCCTTGGCCTTGGAGAAGTGAAAGCCATTGTTTTCCAGCAGCGGCTTCATCACCTGAATATCACACACATTCACCATAGAAAAACCGCCTTTCGTCCTGCCAGCTATCATAGCAGAAGAAAGGCGGTTTTGCAATCTGAAATTGAAGCGAATCATACTGATATTCAATTATAAACTTTCATTCGCAAGAATTGAAGTTTTTAATATGAAGATCATAATGAGACGGGTATCCATGATTTTCTATTCCGAAAATAGTATCAGTCCAGGAAATAGATGGTGCAGCGTCTGCGTCCAAACTCGATGCACTCCCGGAAGGTAGGCAGGTACAGATCCATCCGGTCGCCCTTGATGTCACCGCCGCAGTCCTCCGCCACGGCCAGTCCGTAGACATAGCTTCCGTCGTTTGCCACAATGAACATTCTGGTGCCGTAGGGGATGTACCGGGGATCCACCGCCACTGTCCCCCGGTGGACGGTGGTCCCGGTGGCTGTCACCAGGTCACAGCCAACATCGGTGTGGGTATAGGCGGTTGCTCGAACCGTATCCGTCCGGGTGTAGGTGAGCAGCTCCCCTGTAGGCAGGATCAGGTACCCATCCCCGATCACCGGCATCCCGTAGGGGTCCACCGCAGCCGCCTCCTCTCCTGTTCCCACACCGATGACCTCCTCTTTCGCCGTCCGGGTGATCTGCTCGGTCAGCACCTGGCGTGACTGTTCCTCTCCGTTGACATAGGTCACCCGGGCGGTGAAAAGCTTCTCCCCATCCTCTCCGGGCAGGCGCACCTGCCGCACCCCATCCGGAAGGGAGGCATCCTGTTCCTCCCGGACCTCTCTGGGAATGGACACGGCGTAGGTCTGCTCCAGGGTGACAATGTGATCCACCTGGAGCTCCAGACCGTCATAGACCCGCGTGCTCAGGTCGTGGGAAAGAACATCCTCTCCTGTGACCTCCAATCCCAGCCGCGAGAGCAGCTCCCCTGCTGTCTCCTCCTGGGCGGTGGTCTTGATGATCTTTCCCCGGTAGCGTACCGTCACATCGGCAGACCGCCGGATGGTGATGGTGTGCGCATCCTCCGTGGAGGCAGCGACATAGGAATCGAAGGGATCCAGCGCTACCCCCGCCTGATCCAGAACCCGGGCAGGGTCTGCTGCATAGGAGGTATAGGTAAGAACCTGATCGCCGTCTGTGATCACGTAGGTCTTGGCAAAGGCGTTCTGGGCCAGAAGACCCGTCAGGGCCAGGGCCAGAATCAGCGTCATCACAATGAAGTACACATGGAAAAAGCGGATCCTCCGCCTCCTTGCGCCGGATACAGGCTTCCACATAGGCATCCTCCTCTGCAGGAATATCAAAAGGAGCCTGAGGCTTTCTATCAAATTGTAACAATATTCACCGCAGGTTTCTCTTGATGGCATCATTATATCAAATATCATCAAAAAGTCAAGTATTTCTTTGTTTATACCACGCTTCATCAACTTTTTACAATATTTTTACTGCATGTTATGTAAACTTATCAGCTGTTTTCCTGTCGTTGGCTGTCGTCTTTTCCCGAGCAGTTATGTCAAATAGTTACGAATAGTAACACAAGCTGTCAGATTGTGTAATATTCTGTAACTCTCGGTTTACATCTGTTTCCTGACAGGAAGCGACAGAAAGCGGCTTGTTTCTTCCCCCTTCCCACCGGAGTTTTTCTGCCGCTTCCCACCGGAGTTTTTCTGCCGGGGGGATTGACTTTCCGAAAAAGTGTGCTATGATTTACTTGTTAATGCTTCATCCTCGGACAATTGCAGGCATTGACACAGGAAGTCCTGTGTTCCGGGAGCTTCACCACCTTCGGTGCATTCCCGGCTGCAGGGCCGCAAAAGCAACGACGAAGACATGCGTTTCGGCAGGGCGCTCAGAGAGGAGCCTGACTGGTGAAAGGGCTCTGCTGTTCCGACCGAAACGATACCACTTCCGAGCCGTGGGGCGGAAATGCCCTGCCGGGTGCGCCCGTTACCGCGTCAATGAGTGACGGCGAAAGCCGTAACCAGGGTGGAACCGTGGAATGTTTTGCATCCCACCCCTGCGCACGTCAGGGGTGGGATTGTTTATACCTCGCCCCAAAATCAAAGATATGAGATATTCCTGTCCAATATCTCATATCTGTTCCTTTGGAGGTAGCTTTATGGAAAACGAAAATCTGTACACCTTTGAAAATCCCGAGTACCGCAAGACCTACTGGCACAGCTGCTCCCACATCATGGCCCAGGCCATCAAGCGGCTGTGGCCGGAGGTTCAGCTGGCCATCGGCCCCGCCATCGACGAGGGCTGGTACTACGACTTTGACGCACCCTTCTCCTTCACCCCGGAGCATCTGGAAAAGATCGAGGCGGAGATGAAGAAGATCTGCAAGGAGCGGCTCCGCATCGAACGCAGCGAGAAGCCCCGGGCAGAGGCCATCGCCTATATGCAGGAGCGAAACGAGCCCTACAAGGTGGAGCTGATCAACGACCTGCCGGAGGATGCCGTCATCTCCTTCTACACCCAGGGTGAGTTCACCGACCTGTGCGCCGGTCCCCACCTGGACCACACCGGCCGGGTCAAGCACAACGGTTTCAAGCTGACCAAGTCCTGCGGCGCCTACTGGCGGGGCGATTCCAACCGGAAGATGCTGCAGCGGATCTACGGCATCGCCTTCCCCAGCAAGGATGAGCTGGATGAATACCTGAAAAAGCAGGAAGAAGCTCTGAAGCGGGACCACAACAAGCTGGGCCGGGAGCTGGAATTCTTCACCACCGTGGAGTCCATCGGCCAGGGCCTGCCCATTCTGCTGCCCAAGGGCGCCCGGGTCATCCAGACCCTGCAGCGCTGGGTGGAGGACGAGGAGCAGAAACGGGGTTACCTTCTGACCAAGACTCCTCTCATGGCCAAGTCCGACCTGTACAAGATCTCCGGTCACTGGGATCACTATCTGGACGGCATGTTCGTCCTGGGAGACCCCACCGACGACAGCAAGGAATGCTTTGCCCTGCGGCCCATGACCTGCCCCTTCCAGTACCAGGTGTTCCTGAACCGGGCCCGGAGCTACCGTGATCTGCCCATGCGTCTGGGCGAGACCTCTACCCTGTTCCGCAATGAGGACTCCGGCGAAATGCACGGTCTGATCCGTGTCCGCCAGTTCACCATTTCCGAGGGCCACCTGATTCTTCGTCCCGACCAGCTGGAGGAGGAGTTCAAGGGCTGCCTGGAGCTGGCAAAGTACTGTCTGGATACTGTGGGCATGCTGGAAAACTGCACCTTCCGTTTCAGCCAGTGGGACCCTGCCAACCCTAAGAACAAGTACGAGGGCACCGCCGAGCAGTGGGAAACCGCACAGAGCGTCATGAAGCAGATTCTGGACGATCTGGGCTTGGAGTACACCATCGGCATCGACGAAGCCGCCTTCTACGGCCCCAAGCTGGACATTCAGTACAAAAACGTCTTTGGAAAAGAGGACACCATCGTCACCCTGCAGATCGATATGCTGCTGGCGGAGCGCTTCGGCATGGAGTACACCGACGCTGACGGCCAGAAGAAGCGTCCCTATATCATCCACCGCACCAGCCTCGGCTGCTATGAGCGCACCCTGGCCTACCTGATCGAGAAGTACGCCGGCGCCCTGCCCCTGTGGATGATGCCCACCCAGGTCAAGGTCATGCCCATCACCGACCGGGCACATGACTATGCCAAGGCCCTGGTGGAGAAGCTGAACGCCGTGAACATCCACACCGAGGGCGACTACCGCAGCGAAAAGCTGGGCTACAAGATCCGGGAGGCCCAGATGCAGAAGATCCCCTATATGCTGGTGGTGGGCGACCGGGATATGGAGAACGGCACCGTCTCCGTCCGCACCCGCAAGGGCGAGGATCTGGGTGCCATGACCCCCGATGCCTTCATCGCCAAGTGCCTCATGGAGATTGCCTCCAAGAGCAAAGAAGTCTGAAGCGTTCCGGTGCCGCCGCGCCCGACTGCTGATCCCGTTTTCCTGTGAAACAGAACGGTTTCACGACAAATATATTTCACAACAAAATCATCTTGGAAAGGAACAAGCGTATGAAGAACACAAAAAAACTCCTGGCCCTGCTCCTGACCCTGGCAATGCTCGCTGCTCTGCTGGCCGGCTGCGGCAGCGACGACTCCAAAAAGCTGATCGGCACCTGGACCGGCACCATTTCCTTTGCGGATATGGGCGAGGATCTGGACAGCGATCTGGCAGAGCTTCAGGAAATGATGGATATCAGCAAGCTGCAGGTGGACATGTCTCTGGTTCTGAGGGAAGACGGCACCTACTCCATGAGCATCACCCCGGAATCCGCGGAAATTGCCATCGACGTGATGATCACTGAAATGAAGCCCTACCTGGAGAAAATGATCGAGGACCAGCTGGCTGCCGAAGGCATCAATATGACCCTTGATGAGTTCTTTGAGGCATCGGGCTACACCCTGGACGATCTCATTGAAGAATCTCTGGATCGGGATGAGGTCATCAATTCCATGACTGAAGGCAGCGCCCGCGAGGGGCAATACAAGGCATCCGATGGCAAGCTGTACTTCAGCGACAGTGTCAGCCAGGAGCCCTCCAAGACCGAGTACGAGCCCTACTCCTTCGAGGGTGAAACGCTGCTGCTGACCGAGGATATGGGCGGCAAGACCGTCACTCTGCATCTGAACCGGGTCAAGTAAGCTCTTACATGCATCTCCGCGCGGGCGGCTCAGAGTGAGCCGCCCGCATCTTGTTTTTTTACCGCACTTGTGCTACAATGTGGAAAAAGAAATACGAGGTGTCCAATTGTGATCAAAAAATTCCGGCCTCTGCCCTGGCTGCTCTGCGCACTGCTTGCGGCGGCGGCCTTCTGTCTGCGCTTTCTTCTTGCAGGCTACAGCTTCTCCGCACTGGTGTGCTGCTGTCTGATCGGTATTATCGCCTTTTATGAAACAACCCGGATGCTGCTGGATCAGTTTCCAAGGGGGATGAAAACATTGCGTCTGATTGTTACCGCCTGCCTGGGAGCGGGCATTCTGGTGGTCGGCATTACCGAGGCCATCATCATTCGCGCCAGCTTCGGCAGTCCCGCAGAGCCTGTGGATTATGTGGTGGTACTGGGCGCCAAGGTTCGCTCCACCGGCCCCTCTGCCTCCTTGTGGGATCGGATTTATGCTGCCCGGGACTATATGGAAGCCCACCCGGATGTCATCGCCATTGTCTCCGGCGGCAAGGGTGAGGATGAACCCATCACTGAGGCGGAGAGCATGTTCGACAATCTGGTGGCCCTTGGGGTCGATCCCGGACGGATCTGGGTGGAGGACAAGGCCACCTCAACCTGGGAAAACCTCCACTACTGCCTGAATCTCATTGAGGCACAGACCGGGGAGCGCCCCCGGAAGCTCGGGGTTCTGTCCAGCGAATACCATCTGTTCCGGGCCAGCCTGTTCGCCAAGCGGTGCGGTGTGGAATTTGTGGGCATTCCGGCCCATACCTCCCGCCCATCCCAGATGATCAACCATTTTATGCGGGAGGTCGCCGGTGTGTGGCACTACCTGCTGTTAGGAGGACAATATGATTGACAAAGCCTATGCCGATTTTGCCTGGGAGCAGACAGAGAAGCTCCTGGCCATCGATTCTCCCTCCGGCTTCACGGATCGGGCTGCAGACTGGGTAAAGGATGCCTTTGGCCGTCTGGGTTTTCCCGCCCGGATCACCGGGAAGGGCGGCGTTCTCATTGACCTGGGGGGCGAGGATGCCCGGGACGGTCTGCTTCTGGAAGCCCACACCGACACCCTGGGAGCCATGGTTGCCGAAATCAAGGGCAGCGGACGCCTTCGGGTGACCAATCTGGGCGGTATGCGCTCCGAAAACGGCGAAGCCGAAAACGTGAAAGTCTACACCCGCTGCGGCAAGGTCTACGAGGGCACCCTGCAGCTTTGCAATGCCTCCGTCCACGTCAACGGAGAATACGGCAATACCAAGCGCAGCTTCGATACCACAGAGGTGGTGCTGGACGAGGATGTCCGCTCCGCCCAGGACACCCGGACTCTGGGCATTGAAGTGGGTGACATTGTCTGCTTTGATCCCCGTACCCGGCGGACGGCAAGCGGCTACCTCAAGAGCCGGTTCCTGGATGACAAGCTCAGCGTGGGGATTCTCCTGGGCTTTGCCCGGTATCTGGCCGACAAGGTTATCACCCCCTCCCGGAGAACCTATGTCCATGTGACGGTCTATGAGGAGGTGGGCCACGGCGGTGCGGCCTCCGTTCCCGAAGGCGTCACCGAGGCCATTTCCGTGGACATGGGCTGCGTGGGCGAGGGCTTAAGCTGCACCGAACGGCAGACCTCCATCTGCGCCAAGGATTCCGGCGGGCCCTACAGCTACCAGGTAGTGGGAAAGCTCATTGACGCTGCCAAGCGAATGGGAGCCGACTACGCCGTGGATGTCTACCCCCACTACGGTTCCGATGTGGAGGTCACCCTGCATGCCGGTCACGACATCCGCCACGGCCTCATCGGCGCCGGTGTCTACGCCAGCCACGGCTACGAGCGCAGCCACATTGACGGAGTCTACAATACTCTGAAGGTCCTTTGCGGATACCTGAATGTGTAACCCCATCCGAAAAATCCCAGATAACCGGCTGCCCGGTCATCTGGGATTTTTGATTTTGTTGGAATCAGCGGTGCAGGGCCTTTCGCAGCACCGGGGCCATCAGCAGGGCAATTCCGCCGCCGATGAGGGCCGTGAACAGCTGGGGCCAGGCAAACATGACCGGCAGCGCTTTCAGCATAGGCGCCTTCAGCATGCCCCCCTCCAGAAGACCGGGAGCCATGACACCGCAGATGAGCTTCACCACCAGAAGATACAGTACGGCAAACTTGGCTGCTGCCGCCGCCAGCCACAGCAGCACCTTTTTGACGGTGCCGCCCGCCGCAATCCGGGACAGAACAAGCACAAACACGGCATTGCCTGCCATGATGGCGGGCACGGTGACCAGCTGGGGTGCAATGCCCAGCAGGAACGCCAGTACCGGGGACACCAGTGCAATCACCAGGCCGCTGCCGAGGCCGCAGGTCAGGGCGGCCACAGCCAGAACGGCATTGACGCAGGAACCCGTGACCAGCTGGCCCAGGCTCTTGGTAACGGCCTGCAGCACGATGAGTACCGCCAGCAGCACACCGGTTCGTGTGATCCATTGAACTTTGGTTTTCATTTTCTACCTCCAAATATTAAACCGCAATCAGCGGCCGTTTGAAACGTTCCAGCACCGGAATCAGGATCATACAGATCATACAAGCGGTGAAGCCGCCGTTGTACAGGCAAAAGCCCCCGTGCATACTGGGCACCTGCATCACCAGAAGATAGTGCATGACACCGGCGAGGATGCCATACTGCCAGCCGTACTTACGGCAGATGGGGCTCATTCCATTGGAATAGCACAGTCCGATACAGATGGCCGCAGAGTTGATGGTTCCCACAAAGGCTCCGCCCGCCATAGACGACAGCCAGCTGCACACCTGGCTTGTTGCCAGATACCCCACCATCATGGGCCAGACATTGGCCGGGTTGGAGCCGGAATCGCAGGTGGACAGCATACAGAACATCACGCCGAAGATCGGGCCGCTGAACCTGGCGCCA
Source organism: uncultured Clostridia bacterium (assembly GCA_945482615.1). GTDB lineage: Bacteria > Bacillota > Clostridia > Oscillospirales > Oscillospiraceae > Faecousia. The sequence goes on from CALYRG010000011.1 coordinate 13,734, forward strand.
ATGAGATTGTAGTAGCCCAGAATGAACAGGCCAAATATCCCGGCGTTCATCAGAAACACCGCATTCCCACGGTGGGCAGACAGGCTCTGGGGTGCGTCCCGCTCCCGGAGCATGGAGAGGTACTCCTTTGCCGTACAGCCCAGAAGCCGGGCCAGAACGATGAACAGGCCAAACAGGCACAGGCAGAAGGTATTGGCGATGGTTGCGGATGCAACGCTCAGGCTGGCCGGGTCTGCTTCCGGCGGCAGGGCCACACCCATGGTCCTATACAGCACACTGTTGAGAAACAGCGCTGTCAGGCCCACCGGCAGGGCAGCGGAGTACAGGGAATAGCCCTTGTGGATCATGGGAGACTCATGGAGCCGGGGCGTCAGGAAAAATCCGATAACAAAGCCCACTGCAAGGCTCAGCAGCACCCCTGTCAGATGGAAGCCCACCGCCGTCTGCCCGGGATAGCGAAACAGCAGTTCGCTGATCAGCGGGGCGATGCCGGTGGAAAAGAGCATGGGAACCACCAGTTTTCTCTGCGGCTCCTTTTTTACCAGGCCGAAAAGCATCACGCCAAAAATCGTTGGCCATATATTCAGAATATTGATGCCCCAGGAGCCGAAGCCCACGGTAAGCAGGAAAGCGAGATTGGACACATCCTCTGTTCTGGCATGAAGCACCACATAAAGCCCAAGGCAGCACAGCCCCACCAGCCCCATATTCAGGAATGTCGCGGAGAAGCCTCCCACGGCGAAGTAGTTGTGTGGGATTCTGCCGGGGGTAACAAGAATTCTCCACAGCCCGCTCAGCATTTCTTTCCGGTCGGGCATACAGAAGGCGGCCAGCAGAAACGCCGCACTGACCAGCAAAAAGAAGCACCGGAGGAATTCGGTCTGGGCCATATTGCGTATTCGTTTCATCCAGCATCCGCCTTTCTTGTGATCGGGCAAAACATGGGCACCCCAACCCCAGGAGGGATCTGCCGGCACGGCTTCCGCGCCGGGCTGCGATCCATCCTCCCTGAAAGTGGGATGCCCATATTGTAAGAGATTTTGGTTTTTTTGTCAATGGCTTGGGGAAAATGCCGGGAATCAGGAAATCACGCCCTGGGCGCATTCTCCTTTCGGGCGCTGGTACGGCCCTCGGGCTTGATATCGCCCACCGCCAGCAGCGAGCGCTTGGTCAGCGTCGGGCCAACCAGCTCATACACCAGCACACCGAAAAGCACCACATTCCGTGCAAGATTTCCATCAGGCAGAGAAGCAGCCGTCAGGGCCATGCCCAGAGCCACACCCGCCTGGGGAAGCAGGGTGATGCCCAGGTGGTCGCAGATGGGCTTGGGCTGGGAGGTAAGATGGCAGCTGAGCATGGCGCCGTAATACTTGCCGGCGGACCGGGCTGCAATATACAGCACACCCACCAGGATGGTCACAGGCTGGATAAGAACATTCAGATCCAGTTCCGCGCCCGAAATCACGAAGAACAGCACGTTCAGGGGCATGGTCCAGCCGTCCACACGGCTCATCAGCTCCTCAGATGTGGAGCAGATGTTGCAGAAGATGGTGCCGGTCATCATACATACCAGCAGCAGAGAGAAGCCGCAGTGGACAGGCCCCACCCGGAACTCCACCATAGACAGGCCCACGGTGAGCAGCACGAAGGCAACAGAGATGGTCATACGCTTGCTCCGGGAGTGGAAGAACTGCTCCACCCAATTCAGGAGCCACCCCATCACACTGCCCAGTCCCAGAGACAGGATAATTTCCACGATGGGTTCGATCACCACAGCCAATATGCTGACATGGCCGCTGCTCAGTGCGGTGGCAATGCCGAAGGACACGGAAAACAGCACCAGGCCTACCGCATCGTCAATGGCCACCACCAGCAGCAGGAGTCTGGTCAAGGGGCCGTCCGCCTTGTACTGGCGAACCACCATCAAGGTTGCCGCGGGAGCCGTTGCGGAAGCAATGGCGCCCAGGGTGATGGCGCAGGGAATGGATATCACGCCGGGGGCGATAACATGCAGGAGCACCAGCACAACATCCACCACCGCTGTGGCAATCACCGCCTGCAAAATGCCCACGATAATGGCTTTTGCGCCGGTGGCCTTCAGCTGGGCCAGCCGGAACTCATTGCCGATGGTAAAGGCAATAAAGCCCAGCGCTGTCTGGGTGACGATCCGCAGGCTGTCCACCTGCTCCAGCGTTGAAAAGCCGAAGCCGGGAATCCGGAGCCTTCCCAGCAGGAAGGGCCCCAGGCACAGGCCTGCCACGAGATACGCCGTAACAGCAGGCAGATTCACTTTTTTTGTTAAACGGGAAAGCATCAGTCCACCGATGAGCGCCACCGCCAGACAGATCAGATAGGTTCCCATACAATTCCCTCCAATCATAACATAGCTGCAAACAGCCGGAAGAGGATCTTCTCTCAACCGGCGCATTATAGCACCAAACACCCCGCTCCGCAAGCGCAATAAATGCCAAACTTTTTATTTCTTTTTTTCTGTGTTTGTGTATTTTGCGCCGTGCTGTGAAGCAAAGCAGCAGGAATAAAACGGAAATTTGCTTCTTTACATTTCAGCCGTTTGGCTGTATACTGATTATATTCGGGAAGATTCGTGCTATCTTGCCAGATTATTCCAAAACGAAGGAGTGTCCATTATGACCATTCAAGATGCTTACGCCATCACCGGCAGCAATTATTCCGATGTTCTTGGCCGTCTCGTCCGGGATACTCTTGTGGAGAAATTCGCTCTGCGGTTTGTGCAGGACGACAGCTTTGCCCTTCTGAAGGAGTCTCTGGCCAATGACGACTGTGCCACTGCCTTCCGGGCCGCGCACACCCTCAAGGGCGTATGTCAGAATCTGTCCTTCACCGTTCTGGCCTCCTCCGCCTCTGCCTGCACCGAAGCCCTCCGCGCCGGAGACCTGGCGGGAGGAAAGCAGCTCTTTGCCCAGGTTGAGACCGACTATCAGGCCCTTGTCGCAGCTCTTTCCCAGGTGGGAAACGGCTGATACGCCTTCTGTTTCCTGACTCTGCTGCCGGCGGTTCACCCCGCCGGACAGTTTTTCTTCATCTGGCACGTACGGCGCGTTTGGACGCCGTACGGATACGAGAGGAATGGTATTATGACAATTTCCGGTTCCGATACACCAACGGTTCTGATCGCGGACGCTTCCCCCGCAAAACGGGAAATGCTGGCAAAAAGGCTTCAGGGCCAGTACCACGTTCTCCAGGCGGACTCCGAGGAGGCAGCTCTTGAACTGCTCCGCAGCCGCAGCGGCGACATTGTTCTGGTCCTGCTGGGGCTGACACCCTCCGGGCCGGAGGGTGTCAGCGTCCTTACGCAGATGAAAACGCTGGGGCTTCTGGACTGCGTTCCTGTCATTGCTATCCTGGAAGATGACGCGCCCCAGTCCGTACGCCGCGCCTATGAGATGGGTGCTACGGATTGTCTCCGCCCTGACACCGATGCGCTGGTGCTGCTCAAGCGCATCCAAAATGCCATCCGCCTTTTTTCCGGGGACAAGGTCAATGTCAGCCAGATGGTCTCCCTGGCCGAGCAGCTGAAAAAACAGAACAGCCGGCTGGAATCCGTAGACGATCTCACCGGCTGCAACAATCTGTCCGCCTTCTTCCGGGAGGCGGAACACATTCTCCGGGCCAACGACCGGGACACCTATGCTCTGTGGTACTGCAACATCAAACAGTTCAAGCTGATCAACAACCGGTTTGGCTTCAACATCGGCGACTACGTTCTGCGGTTCTGGGCCACCCAGATCCAGCTGGATCTGCTGCCCGCCGAAACCTTCGGACGGATGTCCGGGGATCATTTTCTGGTGCTGACCCGGTTCCGGGACACCGAGCAGCTAGACACCCGGTTCCGGGAATGGGGCAAAGCCGTTTCTGACTGCCTGGGGGATCTGAATATCAACTACGATGTTGAAATCGTGGCAGGTGTCTATCTGATCTATCCCGGGCAGATCAGCAGACTGACTCTGAACATGATGATGGACCGGGCCAATCTTGCCCAGCAGAGCATCAAGCGCAGGAACGGCAGCCACTGGAGCCTGTATGACGCCAAGATGCTGGAGTCACAATTGCGCCGGGCTGAGATCAGCAAGCATCTGACCGATGCTCTGCACAACGGCGAGATCATTGTTTACCTCCAGCCCCAATACGATTTTTCCCGTCAGCTCATCACCGGTGCCGAGGTGCTGTGCCGCTGGGAGCATAAGACCCTCGGCTGGCTCTCTCCCGGCGATTTCATCCCGGTGCTGGAGCATACCAATCAGATTTTTGAGCTGGATTCCTACATCTGGCGCCGGGCCTGCCATACGCTTTCCCAGCTCCGGGCTCTGGGCATCCGTATTCCTTTGTCTATCAACATCTCCCGCTCAGATGTCTGCGAGGAGGGGCTGGTGGATACCATCGTCAGTCTGACCCGGGAATACGGCCTGACCCCGCAGGATCTGCACCTGGAAATCACAGAGAGTGCCTTCACCGAAGATTCTCAGATTCTGCGCACAGTGATCGGTCAGCTCCGCAGCCTGGGCTACCGTGTGGAAATGGACGACTTCGGCAGCGGCTATTCCAGTCTGACCATGCTCAGGGATCTGCCCATTGACCTGCTGAAGCTGGATGCCGGCTTTGTCCGGGAGGGCATCTGCGACAAGCGGGGCAGTGTGATCCTGCGTTCGGTGATTGAGATGGCAAAAACCCTGGGGCTTTCCATCATCGCCGAAGGAATCGAGTCTCTGGAGCAGGCCCAGTACCTTCTGAATATGGGCTGCCGTCTGATGCAGGGCTATTACTTCGCCCACCCTATGCTGGACAGGGATTTTATTCTCTATCTGAAGCAGCTGCCCAGTGATATGCCCGACTATGCCTGCGAAGATGGCTGCGCTCCCGCGCAGACAGAAAAAACGGATGAAGATGTGCTGCTCAGCGCACAGCGCTCTGAGCAGGAGGCTGCCGCCCTTCTGAAACAGATCGTGGATGCCAGCAACTGCGGCATCTTTGCCTATACGCTGCCTCAGCGGCGGATTCTGACGGCCAATCAGGAAGCCTACCGACTCATGGGCTGGCATAAAAACGAGGTCGTCCTGGGCATAAATCCGTATTCCAAAATCTCGGGACAAATCGACCCCGAGGATATGCATGCCATCCATGCCGCCGCAAAAACCCTTGTCAAGCCCGGAGACGCCTTCACCGTCAATTACCGTCTGCGCTGCTCCGGCAAAGCCTGCATGAACGTACAGCTGACCTCCAAGCTCCTGGAGATTCCCACCGGGGAGCACATGGTTCTGTCCACACTGGTAGACATTACCGACAAGGCCAAGACAGAGGATTCTCTCGCCGCCAGTTTGCAGACCTTCCATATTGCCAGCCAGGAAACCGGCGAGACTGTGTTCGTGTTCGACATTGCGGATCGTACCGTCTGCATTGAAGGCAGCGGAAACGGTCTGTTCAGCGAGAGTCAGACCGTGGAGGATGTTCCCTACGGCTCTGTAAACAATGGTACTGTGGCACAGCGCAGCCGGGACGACTACATCCGGCTGTACCGGAAGATGATCGACGGAGCCCGCTCCGCTTCCGCCATCCTGCACCGAATCACCATCGACGGCCGGCCGGTGGTTGTCCGGGTCAATCTCCAGGCTATGCTGGACGATCACAACGAGCCCACCGGCAAGGTGGCAGGCGTCATCACCGATATCACCACCCTGCACCAGCAGCGCCAGACCATTGAAGATCTGGCCGCCACCGGCAGAGCCGCGCAGATGGATCTGCGCCGCCATCAGGAGGTGATCCAGGCACTGGCCTCAGACTACTTTGCCATCTACCTGGTGAACCTGGATGCGGATCAGATTGAGATTATCCGGACCAACGACACCCTTCTGCCCCAGGTTGCCGAGAGAATCAGGCAGGCACCTGCTTTCCAGGCCGCTGTCGCCAGCTATGTTTCCCAATACGTCTATCCCGAGGATCAGGATCGGCTGCTCCATGATTTCTCCGCCTCCGTACTGCGCAGAAGGCTGCACCAGGAGAGCATCTTCTTCCTTCGATACCGCCGGATGGGTCCCGGCGTTGTTCAGTACGCAGAGTTTAAAATGGTGGATGTCTCCGATGCCCAGGATGGCAGCCGGGCTGTCATGGCCATCCGCAATGTAGACGGTTCCGTCCGCCGGGAGCTGCGCCAGCAGGCCCAGCTGAAGGAAGCACTGGTTCAGGCTCAGTACGCAAGCATTTCCAAGAGCCGGTTCCTGTCCAATATTTCTCACGATATCCGGACGCCGCTCAACGTCATTTCGGGCTATTCCTCCATCGCTTCCAACCATCTTGAGGACACCCGGCGGGTTTCCGAATGTCTGAAAAAGGTGCTCCAGGCCAGCAGTGATCTTCAGGACCGCATAACCGACATTCTGGATATGGCGCAGCTGGAGGACGGTGCGCCCAAGATCCGCTGTGAACCGGTTGATCTGATCAAGGCTCTGCAGGGGCCGCTGAGCATTACCCAGTCAAAGGCCGCTGCCAAGCATCAGCTGTTTGCCGTCAATCATTCTTCCATCAGCCAGGAGGCAGTGTCCACCGATGCTCTGAAGCTGAATCAGATCCTGATGAGTATTCTCGACAACGCGGTCAAATACACGCCCAACGGCGGATGCATTCGCTTTACCGCCTCCCAGGAGGAGACGGCTTCTGCGGACTGCTTCCTCTACTCCTTCCGGGTGGAGGACAACGGCATCGGTATGTCCGAGGAATTTCAGCAGCATCTGTTTGAGCCCTTCGAGCAGGAAAATGTCTCCGGCTCCCGGATGGGAGGCAGCGGTCTGGGTCTGGCAATCGCCAAGCGTATCGCCGATGCCATGGGCGCACAGATTCAGGTACAGAGCCGTCAGGGCGTAGGCACCTGCGTCACCGTGACCCTGAAGTTGCACAGCGTTCCCCTCCCCCGGTTGGCAGCACCCATGGATGCGGACGCCCCTATCCCCGCGGGTACGCGGATTCTGGTGGTGGAGGACAATCCGCTGAATATGGATATCGCCCGTGATCTTCTGTTGGAAGCAGGCTTTGAAGTAGATACAGCGGAAAACGGAGCCGCTGCACTTCAAATGCTGGAAACCTCTCCCCCCAACTGCTACCGTCTCGTTTTGATGGATGTGATAATGCCTGTCATGGACGGCTATGAAGCCTCTATGGCCATCCGCAGCTCCAGCAGAAAGGACCTGAGTAAGCTTCCCATCATTGCTTTCACTGCCAACACGCTCCAGGAGGATCTGGATAAGGCCATCGAATGCGGCATCAGCGACTACCTTTTCAAGCCCATCGATCCGGAAAAGCTGGTGAAGAAGATCAGGTGCTGGCTTTGATCCCGTCCCTTTCCCTCCGACCAACTCCACAAAAATGCAGCCGTTTCGGAAAAACCGAAACGGCTGTGTGCTGTTTATGCTTCAATCCTCTACTCTGCGGATGTCTGCCCCCAGGGCGGTGAGTTTTTCGATCAGGTTCTCATAGCCCCGCTCGATGAAGTGGATCTGCTCCACATAGGTGATGCCTTGCGCTGCCAGTCCGGCAATGACCAGGGCGGCACCCGCCCGCAGATCATGGGCGTATACCGTGGAGCCACGTAGCTGCGCTACGCCGGTAACCGTGGCAGTCTTATCACTGATGCGGATTTTGGCGCCCATGCTTTCCAGCTCCGTGCAGTAGCCAAAGAAGCGGGTTTCATAGACGCTTTCAATAAGGCGGCTGATACCGCCGGCCAAAGACATGCACACGCAGACCTGAGCCTGCATATCCGTGGGAAAGCCGGGATAGGGCTGGGTCTTCACCGTGGTCTTGCGCAGAGGACCGTCCCGGATGACCCGGATGGAATCATCATAGTTGATGATCCGGGCACCCATCTCCTGAAGCTTGGAGGTAATGCAGTCCATGTGCTTGGGGATTACGTTCTGCACCAGCACGTTGCCGCCTGCGGCCGTTACAGCCGCCATGTATGTCCCCGCCTCGATCTGATCGGGGATAATGCAGTAACTGCCGCCCCGGAGGGAATTGACACCCCGGATCTTGATGGTATCCGTGCCCGCGCCGGTGACCCGGGCGCCCATGGTATTGAGGAAGTTGGCCAGGTCAACAATATGGGGCTCCTTGGCGGCGTTCTCGATGATGGTCTGGCCGGGGATCAGGGTTGCCGCCAGCATGATATTCACCGTGGCGCCCACGGATGCCATATCCAGGCTGATCCGCCCGCCGGAAAGGCCCTGCTTTCCTGATGTCAAGGCAACGTAATACTCGGTCTCTTCCACATCGGCACCCAGGCCCAGAAAGCCCTTGATATGCTGATCGATGGGACGGGAAGCAAAATTACAGCCGCCGGGCTGGGCCACATGGGCTTTCCCGAACCGGCCGAGAAGAGCGCCCATCAGGTAGTAGCTGGCCCGAAGCTGCACGACCAGTCCCGCATCCGGCTGAGAGCACTGCACATCCGAGCAGTCGATCTCCACCACGTTCTTCTCCGGGAGCTGAATCTTCGCTCCCATTCCCCGAAGAATGTCAATGAGAATCCTGACATCGGAGATATCCGGTACGTTTTCGATCCGGCATTTCCCGCTGACGAGCAGAGCTGCAGGAAGGATCGCCACTGCCGCGTTCTTTGCGCCGCTGATGGTCACGGTGCCGTTCAGGGGCTTACCGCCGTTGATTTCATATCGTGCCAAGGAATATCCTCTCCTTGTGATAAACTAAAAACCGCAGAAAACTTCGCGCATCTGAGTTATTATAGCATATGAATCAACTTATGTAAAGGACAAATTGTCAACCCTGTGCCAGGCGGCGCAGGCCCTTGGGATAGTGGTTCTTCAGCTGACGGCCGTCACCCTTGGCCCAGCCCAGACTGTAGCCGTCCGCCCTGACCAGGCACCAGCCCTTCTGCCCGGAGGATATCACGTCTCCGTGGAGGTAGGCGCTGATCTGGGCGGATTCCGCCGGAAAGCTGACGGAGCTTGGGCAGTCCGCCAGCCACAGAGCCAGGGCATGGGCAGGCTCCAGCCTGCTTCCCTTTATGCTCCCCAGCTCCAGACCGGGGCGAAGCACCCGCAGACCCTTGAGCTCCGGCATCTGCGTTGGCGCCCAGTACAGCTGCTGGCCGAACAGAACCGCTTTGCCCTGGGGAAGGCCGATATGCAGGGGCCCGGCAAAATCCTCCCAGAGCTTCGGCAGCTTTCCCCCTTTCTCAAGGGGCACAGCCTCCCGATCCCCTTCCAGTCTTCGCAGAACGGCAGCAAAGTGGCCCTCCCCCAGAAGCTTGTGGGGCCACATCCGGTAGGAGGCATTCTCCCCGGGCGTAAACCAGGGAGCCTCCACCGGCTCCGGGGCAAAGTCCGGATGGTCTTCCAGAAATGCTGCAACGGTCTTCTCATCCTCCTCCGGGGCAAAGGTGCAGGTGGAGTATACCAAACGTCCGCCGGGGCGCACCAGCCGGGCAGCGCTGTTCAGAATCTGGCGCTGCCGTCGGGCACACAGCTCCACTGTCTCCTGAGACCAGTCGGTGACGGCGGCCTCTTCCTTGCGGAACATTCCCTCCCCGGAGCAGGGAGCATCCACCAGAACCCGGTCAAAAAAGTCCGGCACCCGCTTTGCCAGGTTTTCCGGTGTCTCATTGGTCACCAGCGCATTTGACACGCCCAGCCGCTCGATGTTTCGGGACAGAACCTTCGCCCGGGCGGGGTGGATCTCATTGCACAGGAGGAAGCCCTCTGCCCCCATTCTTCCGGCGATCTGGGTGCTTTTGCCCCCGGGGGCTGCACACAGGTCACAAACCTTCTCTCCGGGCTGGGGATCCAGCAATGCCACAGGCGCCATGGCGCTGGCCTCCTGTAGGTAGTATACGCCCGAATCGTGGTAAACGTGCGTTCCCGGCCGGAACGCCGGATCATAATAAAAGCCCATTGGCTCCCAGGGGACAGGCTCCCGGACAAAGGGCAGGGTTGGTTTTTCCCCTTTCAGGGGATTAAAACGCAGCGCAACCGCTCTGGGCCGCTGAAAGGAGCGCAGAAAATCCCCATATTCTCCTCCCAGCTGTCTTTCCATCCGGGATAAAAATTCCTGGGGCAGCATGGTCATTCCTCCATTGAATCAGATAGAACCATTATACCACCGGAAGGAGAAAATGGGAAGTGTCAATTATTGTCCCGGCTCAGGATGCCGTACTTCCGCCGTATCCGCTCCAATCGGGACAGCAGGGGCCTTCCTGCCAGCCACAGCGTCAGACCCACGGCGAAGCCATGGCGCAGATTGAATGGCAGACCGGCAGCAAACACCGCTGCCGCATAGGAAAGGCTCAGTCGGCTGCTTACGGTGAACAGGGTGCTGGCGTCCAGCACAGGGCCCACCACCGTCAGGATGCACACGAAGCCAAACAGGGCCAGCTCCCAGCTTCTTTTCCCGGGAAACAGCCTTGGCACCAGAACACCTGCCAGGAAACCGCCCAGGCCGTAGCTCATCATCTGCCAGGGCGTCCATGGCCCCTGGCTGTAGAAGAAGTTGCTGGCCAATGCCGCCACCGCGCCGGTAATGAACCCGGATTCCGGGCCCAGGGCAATGCCCGCGATCATAACCACCGCCATGGTAGGCCGGTAGCCCGGAATCACCACCACTGTCCGGGCGGCCACCGCAAGCGCAGACAGCACCGCTATGGTGCAGATATCCCTTGCCTGAGGCCGCCGGGACTCAAAGGACAGAAAAAAGGGAACCATGCCCTCCAGCAGCAGCGCTGTCGCCGTAAGGTAGTACCACCGTCCCGGAAGACGGGAGCCCAGCAGCAGTGTCAGCGGCAGCAGTACCGTCAGGGCCAGGGTACAAAGAAACAGTTTTCTGTTCATTCCTGCCCTCCTTTGTTCTCCATGTAAAGCAGTGCCACATCCGCCGCCGTCACCGCGTTCTGGAACACCCCCCTGCTCATCCGGCCCGCGGCGGTGGTGTAGAAGCTGTTCCGGCTGAAAAAGCGCCGGGGGATGTCCTGGGTCAGCAGTCCGCCGTCAAAGAGCATTCCCACAAGATCTGCGTACTCCGCGCAGAATTCAATATCGTGGGACACCAGAACCACCGTGGTGCCCCGCCGGGTCAGTTCCCGGAGAAGGGCAGCAAACTCCGCCTTAAAGGTGCTGTCCATCCCCTTGGTTGGCTCGTCCAGCAGCAGGAGCTTCGGTCCGGTAAGCAGCACCTTGGCCAACGCCCCCCGCTGCTGCTCGCCCCCGGACAGATCATAGGGGTGGGCATCCAGCAGGGCTTCCACCCGGCACAAAGCGGCAATGTCCCGGATTCGCTCTGCATCCGCACCCATCTCCTCCAGTTCCTCCCGTAGGGTCTGATGGGCAAACAGCTCTCTGGGGTCCTGGGGCAGCATGCTCACACAGCCCCGGTACAGCTCCCCCTTTGGAATGTGCCGCAGGCTCCTTCCAAAGAGCTGCACCCTGCCCCGGTATGGCGTGCATACGCCGCAGAGGGTTTTGAGCAGGGTGGATTTCCCGGTGCCGTTTCCGCCCACCATGGCATACAGGCAGCCCCGGGGGATGGTCAGCGTCACCCCTTTGAGCACATCCGGGGCATTTCGCCCATAGCGAAACCAGATATCCCGGACACACACGGCAGCGTCTGTCTCCGAGAAACGGCTTACATTCTCCGGAAGGGCCGCCACCTCCGGGCGGTCGGGAAAGGCTTCCCTCAGCCAGCGGTGGCCCTCCCGCACCGTCAGGGGCGGTTTTCCCCCTCCCTCTGCCTGCCAGAACGCCCGAATCGGCGTGGGTAGGGCAGAGAACATGGGCATTCTTCCCCGCCACAGGGCTTCGCTGACCGCCGTGGGACTTCCCTGGGCGGCAATGTGTCCATCCTCCATGACGATGACCCTGTCAGCAGCCGGAAAGATATCCTCCAGACGGTGTTCCGTGATGATCACCGTGGTCCCCAGCTCCTGATGAACCCGGCGAACCGTGTCCAGAAAATTTCCGGCAGCGATGGGGTCCAGCTGGCTGGCAGGCTCATCCAGAATCAGAAGCTCCGGCTCCATGGCCAGGATAGAGGCCAGATTTAAAAGTTGCTTCTGCCCGCCGGACAGCTCCCCCACATTCCGGTGAAACCATCCTTCCATGCCGAAAAAGCTGGCCATCTCTGCCACCCGCAGCCGCATGGTGTTTTCGTCCATCCCCAGGCTTTCCAGTCCGAAGGCCAGCTCATGCCAGACCTCATCCGTGACCAGCTGATCCTCGGTCGACTGCATGACAAAGCCGATGCGTCTGGCCTGCTCCCCGGCATTCAGATCGGACAGCGGCCTTCCGTCAAAACACACGCCGCCGCTCCTTCTTCCATTGGGCGTCAGAACGGATTTGAGGTGCCGCAGCAACGTGGTCTTGCCGCTGCCGCTTCTGCCGCACAGCACCACATACTCCCCTTTTTCAATGGTCAGGCTGACGTTATCCAGGGTCTTTTTTTCCTTGCCGGGATAGGCAAAGCTCAGATTCTGCGTATGCACCAGCGCCATTGCAGTTCCTCCTTTCCCCAGGCCAGCACCGGCAGCGCCAGCAGCAGGCAATAGACTGCCAGGCCCCAGCCGGGCCGCTCCATGGAAACGGACGGCAGAAATTCCGCCTGCATTCCCCCAAATGTTACAGCGGCGGTGCTCAGTCCCAGGGTCAGCCCCAGAAGCATCCCGTCCCGGGCCGACAGCCGATAGGCACGGTAGTGGGTTCGCTTTCCCGTGCCGTAGCCCCGGGCCCGCATGGCATCCGCCGTGATGATGCTCCCCTCCAAAGCCCAGTCTGTCAGGGAAGCCAATAAGGCAGCCCCGCAGCGGAGCTTTCCCCGCCACCGGGTCTGCTCCTCCAGGCCGAAGCCGATGCACCGCCGGGCCCCGGCAAGTCTTGCCAGCTTCCGCTGAAAGGACGGAATCAGCCGCATGGTCATCACCAAAACCAGCGACAGCGCCGGGGCGATGGGCGCAAACAGATACACAATTTTTTCCCCGGTGAGCACCGTACTGAAGCAGCCGAACCACACAAGCATTGTCCCCAGCATTCCCGCCAGAACCACACCGTACACCAGCGCTTCCAGGGTATAGGGTCTGCCGAACAGGGTAAACAACACCGTCTCCCCTCTTGGGTTCAGCACCGGGTTCAGCGCCGCCACCACCAGCAGAAAGGGCACCATTCCCGGCAGCTTCTTCATCCCGGCTTCACCATGCAGCAGAAGAAAATAGAATAGACCCGCCAGAAATCCCGCCGCCAGATACATTGGATGCCGCACCACCGCGCAGAAGCAGATGGCGCAGAAGAAATATACAAAGCCCGTCAGCGGGTGGCAGCGGGAAAAGACATCCCTTTCCATAAAGCAAAAAGTCCCCTTTCGGGGACTTTTATGCATCAGCCGTCAGCCCACAGCGAAAGCCGTCCAGACCGCCCCCAAGAGTCTTCCGGCTTTGCCTCAGGTGCTGTATTCCGGCTCCGGGCGCGGTGAATCGGGTGTCTTCTCACAGCCTTCGCTGCAATGACACACCTCCGCATTTCTGCCCGTCTACGGCGGCTTGGTACCGCTGGGACTTGCCCATTCCAATCTGCCTGCGGCTGCTGTGCGCTATGTTTTTGTTTTGTTATGTGCATTGTAGCACAGAATTATTCCGGAAACAACCGAAAAATCCGCCTATCGTCCTGCATCAGTCCGGGAGCTTTTCTCCCAGTGCTTCCAGAGCGGCCCGGATCTGGGGGTCCTCCAGCGGCTCCAGTGTGCCGTAGTAAATCATTGCAGCGGTTTCATCGTCCACCGGGCACTCCACATCCGGGGTGACACCCACTTCGGCAAGGCTCACACCCTTGGGTGTGAAGTATTTTCCCACAGACAGAGCCACGGCAGAACCATCGGACAGCCGGAAGGTATTCTGAAAATACCCCTTGCCCACGCTCTTCTCCCCCACCACCGTGGCTGCCTCGTACTCCTGCAGAGCCGCGGCAAAGAACTCGGCGGCAGAATAGCTGTCGGCGTTGATGAGCACCGCCATGGGCATATCCAGGCAATTCGCATCGGAGGTGTCCACATGCTCCTCCCCATCGTAGCGGATGGTACGGAACAGATCCCCCTCCGGCAGAAGATAGTCCAGCAGCTCCACCAGCTCGTCGGCGTAGCCGCCGGGGTTATAGCGCACGTCGAACAGCAGCTTCCGGGCCCCCTGCCCGAGAAGATCTTCAATGGCAGCAATGGCCTCCTGGGCGCACCGGGTGTCAAAGTTGTCAATGGCCACGTAGCCCACGGTATCGGTGATCATTTCGCTGAAGACCACCGGAATCTCCACCTGCCGCCGCTCCACCTGGAAGCTCAGCTCTTTCTCGTCCCGGAGGACTGTCAGCTTCACGAAGGTGTTTTCCGCTCCCCGGATCAGGTCCCGCACGTCCCCGGTTTCCATGCCGCGAACGAATGTGTCCTCCACGGCGATGAGAAGATCCTGGGGCTCCACTCCCGCCTCCGCCGCGCCGGAGCCGGGGTAGACGTCCACAATGCGCATGCCCCCGTCCTCCACCGTGATGGTGATGCCCACACCCTGATAGGCGTTGTTCATGTTCTCGGTGTAGGCTTCGTAATCCTCGGCGGAAATGTAGTAGCTCCACCGGTCTCCAGTGGCTTTCACCATGGCATTGGCGGCAGCGTCCTCCAGGGCGGTGCTGTCCGCATCCCCGATGAACTTCTCCTCGATGAGAGCCTGCAGCTGCTGGAGCTTGCCGGTGCGCATCTGCCCGGCGCTCAGGCCGAAGGCAGCTGCGGCAGACAATGCCGCCACCAGCACATAGGACGCAAGGATAACCACTTTTTTCTTCATACCTGATCTCCTTGTAAGAAATCCGAAAATCCAACAATTGGAAGGCCCCTCCAAGGAGGAGCCTTCCTGAGAACGTGCGGTTATGTTCAGATGCCCAGGATGGCGGCGGGGTTTACATACACGCCGTTCTGGGTGACGCCGAAGTGCAGATGGTCGCCGGTGGCAACACCGGTGGCACCAACCGTACCGATCTGCTGACCGGCGCTGACCGTCTGGCCGGAGGAGCAGTTGATGGTATTCAGGTGCATGTAAATGGACGTATAGCCATCCATATGGTCGATCTTGACATAGTTGCCGGCGGCATTGCCCCAGCCGGCAACCACAACCACACCGGCCCTGGCCGCCACAACCGGCATACCGGTGGTGGAGTCCATATCAATGCCCATGTGATTGGAAGAAGCACCGGTGGTGGGAGACACACGGTAGCCGAAGGGAGAGGTGATGGAGGTGTAGCTGCAGGGGATGACCCAGCCGCCGCCACCGCCGCTTCCCGCGCTGCCGCCGCTGCCGCCGCCGGCAGGCGCTCCGGCGCTGGCAGACGTGGGCGGTACATAGGTTGCCATGTAGGCTGCCCACTCCGCCCGCTTGGCGGCGTCAAACTCCACTTCCTTCTGGGCGATTTCCTTGAGGAACTGTTCGTCCATTTCCTGGAACTCCGCTTCCAGAGCCTCCAGATCGTCGGCCTTGCTCAGCAGCTCCTGGATCAGGTCGTCTGCCTCCTGGCGCTTGGCGTCCAGCTCGCTCTGGGTGGCATCCAGCTCCTGCTTGGCCACCTCCAGGTCTTCTTTCTCCATCTGAAGGGCATCCTGCGCAACGACAACGGCGTCTGCCGCTTCATCCAGTTCCTCCAGGCGGCGCTGGTCGGAGGCGGAGATCTCCTCCACCATGTTCAGCCGGTCCAGAAGATCCGAGAAGCTGTTGGCCCGGAACAGCACCTCCCAGTAGGAGAGGTTTCCCTCCTCCTCCATGGTGCGAATGCGGATCTTGTTATCCTCATTCAGGGTGCCGTAGCGCGCCAGCGCAATATCCAGCTCGTCCTGCTTGTCCGCAATCAGGGTATTGTAGCCGGTGATCTGAGAGTTGATGTTCTCCACCTGGGTGTGCAGCAGCTGCACCTCCTGGTCGATGACATTTTTCTTGGCGATGATGTTGGCAATCTCGTTCTCGTTTTCCTGGTACTGATCCTGAACTTCCTTGATCTTTTCCTGAATCTCTTTTTTCTCTTCCTTCAGCGCATTGATCTGGCGGCGGATCTCACTGGAGGAGGCTGCGCTTGCCCGATGGGGCAGCAGTCCCAAAACCAGTGTCAGCAGCATCACAGCCGCCATCACGCCTGCAAAAATGGATACCATACGTTTGCGCTTGTTCATTGAAATACTCCTTTAATGACGGTTTCCGTCCATCAGTAGATGTAGGCCAGGGGATTGACGTAGGTTCCCGCGTAGGAAATGCCGAAGTGCAGGTGGGGGCCGGTGGAAAGACCGGTGCTGCCCACATAGCCGATCAGCTGTCCCTGAGAAACCGTCTGTCCCTTGGAGACCACGTAATTGGTCATGTGCATGTAGATGGAGGCAAAGCCGTCCCCATGGTTGATACTGACATAGTTGCCCGCACCGCCTGCCTGGTAGGAGGCAGTGGTCACGGTACCGGCACGGGTGGCGTAAATGGGGGTACCCGAGGCCGCCGCCATGTCAATTCCGTTGTGCATCCGGCTGTAGCCCAGAACGGGATGCTTGCGCATACCGAAGGGGCTGGAAAGCCGGTAGTCGGAAACAGGACACACCCAGGTCGCATTGGAGGGCGGGTTCTGGCCCTGCATGGCCAGCCTTGCCAGCTCCTCATTGTACTTGGCGTTGCTGAGTTCCTTTTCCTTCTTGGCAATCTCCTGCATCAGCCCATCCTGAAGCTCCTCAGACTGGGCCAGGAGAATTTCAAATTCTTCCGATTTCTTTTCCAGCTCGTACAGGAGCTTATCCGACTCCTGCCGTTTCTCTTCCAGTGTCACCTGGTCGGCTTCCAGGGACTGCCGAACCGTCTCCAGTTCGGTCTTCTCGCTTTCCAGATTCATCCGGGTGGCAATGACGATATCGGAGACGATCCGCATCTGCTCAATGCGCTTGCGGTCAGCCTCGCTGATTTCCTGCATCATGGTCAGCCGGTCCAGCAGATCCATGAAGCTGTTGGCCTCAAAGATGACCTGCCAGTAGGTCAGGTTTCCGTGCTCCTCCATCACCCGGATGCGCTCCCGATGGGCGTTGCTGAGCTCGTCCAGCTCCGTCTGGGCAGCCTCCAGCTGATCCTGGGTATCCGCAATCAGCTGGCTGTGGGCAGCAATCTGCTGGTTGGTGTTTTCAATTTTGGTACTCAGAAGTCCGATTTCCTGGTCGATCACGCCCTTCTGCTCCACAATGGAAGACATATCGTCGAAGTTGGCGTCGTACTGGCTCCGGATGGCGTTGATTTCGCTCTGAATAGCCTTATTCTTTTCTTCCAGTGCGTCCAGCTCCTTCTGGATTTCCTTGGAGGTTGCCGCGAGGGTCCCCACCGGGAGCATACCAAGCAGCAGCACCGCCGCCAGAAACAGCGAGGAAAGGCGGATCACTTGTCTTTTTCTACGCATAGCTTAGGGTCCTTTTCTTGGAATCCCCCGCCTCTGCGGCCCGGACTTACAGCCGTACCTCAGGCGGTTCGGGGTCGCGGGCGGGCAAATTTACACATCCATGAATTTGCGGATGGATGTCCAGCTGCCCACAATTCCCACGAACATGCCGGCGGCGGCAAACACGGCCACCATGGGCACCAGCAGCTCCCGGAAGGGCACAAAGGAAAACAGCTGCAGGGAGTCCACTTCATTGATCTTCTGGAGCATGGCATCGTAGCCCGCCCACTCCAGGCCGAAGGCCAGCAGCGCGCCCACCATGCCCAGGCAGAAGCCCTCCACCACGAAGGGCAGCCGGATAAAGCCGTTGGTAGCGCCCACCATCTTCATGATGGCGATTTCGTCCTTCCGGTCATACATGGCAAGCTTAACGGTGTTGGAAATAATCAGCAGAGAGACCACCAGAAGCACCGCAATAATGGCGGCGCTGACGATGTGCAGCACATCCTGGATGGTGGAGAAGCCCTCCGCCAGCTCATAGGCGGCATTGGTCTTCGCCACGCCGGGCAGCTGCTTGAGCTGCTCGTCCGTCTGCTTCATCTTGGTGTTGTCCTCCAGAGTCACCACATAGCGGTGGCGCAGATCCTCCGCCTGAACGCCGCTGAAGGCACTGTCGCCTTCGTGGTCGTCAATGAAGTTCTGCAGGGCCTCCTGCCGGGAGACGAACCTGGCCTCCAGCACATTGTCCAGTAGATTAATCTGGGTTCCGATGCTTTTGGCCTCCGCGTCCGGAAGGTCGGCATCGATGTACACGAGGATTTCACTGGTCTGATTCAGCTCCTTGACCATCTCGTCCAGGTTGTAGGCCAGTGCCGAGAAGCTGCCCACAATCACAAGACAGGCCACGGTGACGCACACGGCGGCAAACGACATGAAGCCGTGCTGGAAGACGCCGCGAAAGCCTTCCTTCAGCAGATACCCGATATTATTCAGCCGCATCAGTCTGCCACCTCCTCGTCTTCGCCCAGGCCGTCATCCACCACAAGTCCCTCGTCAATGCAGATGTTCCGCTTGCCGAAGGTATGTACCAGGTGCAGATCGTGGGTCACCACCAGCATGGTGGTTCCCAGATTGTTGATCTCCTGCAGCAGGGACATGATTTCCATCGAACGCTCCGGGTCCAGGTTACCGGTGGGCTCGTCGGCGATGATGGTGGAGGGGTTATTCACCAGCGCCCGGGCAATGGCCAGACGCTGCTGCTCACCACCGGACATCTCGGTGGGATGACGGTTCATTTTGTTGCTCAGGCCTACCAGCTCCAGCACGTAGGGTACGCGCTCCCGGATCTCCTTCTCCCGGGCGCCCACCACACGCATGGCAAATGCCACGTTCTCGTAGACGGTCATTTTCTCAATGAGGCGGTAGTCCTGGAACACCACGCCGACGGTGCGGCGAAGATAGGGAATCTCCCGGCGGCGAATCCGCTCCAGGGAGTAGCCGTTGACATGAATGGTGCCGGAGGTGGGCTTGAGCTCCCCGGTAATCAGCTTGATGATGGTGGATTTACCGGAACCGGAGGGGCCGGTCAGAAAGCAAAATTCTCCGTCTTCGATCTGCATGGACACGCCAGCCAGGGCGTTATTTCCCTGCTGGTAGGATTTCACCACGTTGTTAAATTGGATCATACGCAAATCTCTCCTGTTATTCAGGCAGCTGTCCCCAGCTGCCCACAGTGTAACCGAATTGTAACACATTGACGAATTAATGTCAATCCAAAAGTGATGGATATCGGCCTGTTTCATAGAATTTACAAAAATTCCACATGTTTCCCCACGGCTGTTCTGCGGATTTTGCGGCAAAAATACCCCCTTCTGCGCGACTGCGAGAAGGGGGTATGGATGGATTCCGGCGTGATCAGGACAGATTCAGCTTTCTGTCTGTCAGATACCACATCAGGAAGTACCCGGCAGCGGCAAGCACCAGGTGCATAACCGTGGGCCACAGCATCGCCCTATAGAAAGCAGACTCTCCGCTTTCCACCACGGCGGACAGCATGGTTCCGGTCTGGACGATTCCCACTGCCATCTGGATGCCGTAGAAAAAGCCTACCGCCGCAAGGATCTTGTGCTTTTTCGCGGCCAGCGCACCCAGGGTGATGGCCAGCATCAGGCAGATGATCTCCCACAGGATCCCGGCGATTCCGGCAGCGGCCATGGTGCCCAGGATTTTCATCACCTGCAAAGTGAATATCTTTGCCAGGCCCTCCCGGATCTGCAGAAGCGCCTGACGCAGCTCCTCCCACGCAATTTGCTCCGCGGAAATGCCGATGAGCAGCAGAACCATTCCGCTGGCCAGAACCACCGCCGTCAGGAGCAGCAGGTTCAGCAGGGTATTGACAAGGCTGGACAAAAGGATCTGGTGTGTATTCACCGGCAGCGTAAAGGTCAGATACCCTTCATCGGTAAACCGGCCCCTGTAGAACCGCACCAGCAGCACCGCAAAGCCGCCTATCGCGCACACGGCAATGGCCAGAAACGCACCCATCAGCAGGAAAACGCTGACGATCTCCAGGACCGTACCGTCAAATTCCTCCGCCTGCTCGGACAGCTTCACCAGATACCGCATGGCGCCGCCGCCCATGAGCGACGCCGCCACAGCGCCCAGGCACAGAATGCCGATATAATGCCAGGTCGCTTTCCACTCATACTTTAACAGTTTGGCAAACATCTGAATACCTCCCGGAACAGTTCATCCAGGGACTTGCCTTCCGCTTCCCTGGTGGCGTCAACGTTGCCGGCCCGAAGGAGCTTCCCCCCGGCCAGGAACACAAATTCATCCAGCACCCGCTCCACATCGGAAATAAGATGGGTGGAGATCAGCACCGTGGCGCTGGGATCGTAGTTGGTCAGAATGGTGTTCAGGATATAGTCCCGGGCCGCCGGGTCCACGCCCCCGATGGGCTCGTCCAGCAGGTACAGCCTAGCCCGCCGGGACATGACCAGAACCAGCTGTACCTTCTCCTGGGTACCCTTGGACAGATTCCGGAAGCTGTCATCCAGGCCGATGCCCAGGGCGGCAAGCATCTGTTCCGCCCTGGCCCGGTCAAAGTCCGGGTAGAAGTCCTGGAACAGCTCCAGCTGCTGCCGGACTCTGATCTGACGGCCGAAGTACGTCCGGTCAGGCAGGTACGACACCAGGGCCTTGCTCCCGGGGCCGATCTTCCGGCCGCACACTGTGATGCTCCCCTCCGTGGGAGTCAGCAGGCCCGCCGCCAGCTTGATAAACGTGGTTTTTCCGCTTCCGTTGGGCCCCAGAAGACCCACAATCTTTCCCTCCGGGAGGGTCAGATTCAAATGCTCCAGCGCAAGCTTCGTATGGTAGCGCATGGAAAGATTTTCCGCTTTCAATACATCCACTTAGATTTCCTCCTCACTCAGATTCAGCAGAAGCTGCGCTGCCTCCGCCGGTTTGATGCCGAAGACCAGGAATTTTTCCGCGCATTCCCTGGCCAGGGCCTGCAGTGCCTCCTTCCGGCACTTTTCCAGAATGCTCTGATCCTGGGTCACTGTCCGTCCCATGGTGCCGCCTCCCACGAGCAGTCCCTCCCGCTCCAGCTCCGTCAGCGCACGCTGAACGGTATTGGGATTGACCTGGGCCCTGGCCGCAAGCTCCCGCACCGAGGGTACCTTCTCCCCCGGGGGAAGCTCCCCCTGAAGCACCGCCCCCCGAAGGGTGTCCATGATCTGCTGATACACAGGCCGGTCACCGGTAAATTTCCAGTTCATTGTATCCCCCTTTCTGTATTGCTGTATTAGTGTACTCATACAATAGCACATTCATACAGTTTTGTCAATAGGGAAATGTAGCTTTCCCAAAATTGGTCTGCGGGTGGGTCGGGGCCGTAGGGAACGGATTTATCCGTTCCGCGGTATCGGGGTGCGGAAACGGAATGCATGAATGCATTCCCTACGAGAGGGTTTTAACAGTTCTTTTTCATACTGATATTCAATAGAAAACTTTAATTTGGTACAAATTGAAGTTTTCT